>JAGWSV010000215.1 GCA_028869315.1 Rhodospirillales bacterium | reverse complement strand
TTGTTCACTGCGATTCGCCGGTTGGTCGCCGTGCATGCCCGTATCGCCCCGGAGCTGGAGGCGGCGGGGCTGCCGCTCTATGCCCAACACGTCGATGCAATGGACAACGCGACCCTGGTCGACATTTTCCGCACCGAGGAGGAAAGCTGCCTGCTCGGCACCGACGCGATGCGCGACGGGGTGGACGTGCCCGGCCGCGCGCTGCGGCTGGTGGTGTTCGAGAAGGTGCCCTGGCCGCGCCCCGACATCCTGCACCGGGAGCGGCGGGTGCACCTGTCGGGTGCCGATCCGCGCGGCTACGACGACCGGGTGGCACGGCTGCGGCTGCGCCAGGCGTTCGGCCGGCTGATCCGCCGCGCGAGCGACCGGGGCGTATTCGTGCTGCTCGATCGGCGCACGCCGGGGCGGCTGGTCTCCGCCTTCCCGTCCGGGGTTGCGGTCCGGCGGGTCGGCTTGCGGGAGGCGGTGGCGGAGACCGCGGCGTTCCTGCGGCATGAAGCGGCGTCCGCGCGCTAGGCCGGAGCGTGGCCCTTCCCGGCGCGGCGGCGGCGAGGCCGTCACCGGCGGCCGGCCGGCGCGATATGGTTGTGCATTGACTATTGTTCTTGTATCGTTTCTGATCGGCGCGTCCGCGCAGCGGGGTGTGCCGGGCGCCGCGCAGGCCGGCATGACATGCGCCTGAACGCTTCGTCATACGCGCCAGCCTGCGGCGCGCCGGCCCCGCGCGCTGGTTGACTGGCCCGCCGCCGCAACCCAAAAGATGCCGCCGGCGCCGGCCCCGTTTCCGCGGGGACCCTCCCGATCGCGCCGCCAACCGAGACATCGGCCGGAGCATGTCGCCAGATGGAAGTCGAGGATCGCGCGCCGCCCGCACCCGCGGGACGGCCGGGTATTTTTGGTCTTGAAACGAGATCCGAGCCTTCGCTGCTGCAGATCCTGGCCATCCTCGCGACCTTCGTCGCCGTCTGGGCACTCTATTACACGATCACCGAGGCCCCGGTCGCGATCAAGCACGACATGGCGGAAGCCTATGCCTGGGGCCGTCAGTTCGAGCTCGGCTATCGCCAGCACCCGCCGTTCTGGGCCTGGATCTGCGGCCTGTGGTTCCGGGTATTGCCGCGGACCGGCTGGGCCTTCGCGCTGCTCAGCAGCCTGAACGCGGGGGTCGGGCTCTGGGGGGCGTGGATGGCGATCGGCGACTTCGCCGCCGGGCGCACCCGCATGGCCGCCTGGGCGCTGCTGCTGCTGACGCCGCTCTATACGTTCTACGCATATAAATACGATGCGAACATCATATTCATATCGATCTGGCCCTGGACGCTGCACAGCTTCATGCGTGCGATCAAGGGCCGCAGGATCGGCGCCGCGCTGGCCTTCGGCCTGTGCGCCGGCCTGGCGCTGATGTCCAAGTATTATGCGCTGATCCTGCTCGCGAGCTGTTTCCTCGCCGCCCTCCAGCATCCCGGGGCACGGAAATATTTCACCTCCGCCGCGCCGTACGTCTCCGCGCTCACCGCGGCGGCGATCGTTTCGCCGCATATCTGGTGGCTCGCGACCCATCGCGCGCCGCCGCTGCAGTACCTCGACAGCATCACCGACTGGCCCTGGCCGTGGGTGCTGAAACATGCGGTCGACGCGTTTTTCGGCGTGATCGGGATGAATCTCGGCGTGGTGGCGGTGGTCGGCGGGGTCGCCTGGATGTCGCGGCGGGCCGGCCGCCCGGCGCCCGGGCCGGCCGGTTCCGCGGCCCCCCGCGG
>JAGWSV010000214.1 GCA_028869315.1 Rhodospirillales bacterium | reverse complement strand
CTCCCCGGCCATGGCTCCGCCGCCCGGTTTGGTGGGCACGGCGATCGCGGCGAGCACGGGCAAGATCGTCCCGGAGGTGACGCCCTGCACCGGCGTATCCGGATCGAGCAGGGCGGCGACGCGGGCGCCGAGCCCGGCGGAGGCACGCAGCAGCGGGGCGCTGCCGGGCAGCGGGACGCGCGGCCAGTCCTGGCGGATGCCGGCTTCGTTCTCGGCGAGCCAGGCGGGGGCATAGCCGATGGCGAGCGCGTGGTGCCAGGGGAGGACCGCGATGGCGGGATCACTGTCCGGATCGGGCAGGCCGAGGGCGGCAAGCCAGGCGCGGGCGGCTTGGGAGAGATTGGCGCGCGGATGCCCGTCGCCGCGTAGCTGCATCGGCGCGTAATAGGCATCTGTCCGCAAGGCGTGGTCATCGCCGAGGTGCGGCGTCCAGGTCAGCGGCACGCCTTCCGGGTTGGCGACGCCGCTGGGGCGGGTTCCGATGAAGCCGTTGGCGACAGGCAGTACGCGGAGCAGTTCCGGGCGCGGCTCATTCCAGACCGGGCGCAGCGGCGTCACATATGCCCAGCGTTGATCGAATGGTCGCAGGAAATAGGGCACGATCCTTGCGTCTTCGTACGCTTGCCTGACTGCTCGTTCGCGAGTGGCTTTCGCGGGAAATCGGGCTGCATCCACGCCAAGCCCGCCGATCTCGGCCTTGACTGAATCCCAATCACGACTCGGATCGAAATACGCCTTCATCCGATCCGCAAGCACGTCTCTGTCGCTATCGATCAGCGCGCCCCCGCGCTTCTCCATCAACCCATTCAAGGGCGCAATCGCCGCGATCTTCGGCAATGGTGTCCAAGCCGCATAGGCATCCGTGGCTGCATTGGGCCGAAACGCAAACCGATTGTCCTGGCCGAGAGCGACGGGCGCGTACTGGGCATCGAAATCCGCCCTGTCCAGGCTATCGAGAAGGGCCGCTCGCTTCGTGCTTCCCCAAAGGTCGCGGTACGCGACCCCCCCCGTGCGCTGTGCTCGTCGTGCAAAAGTCGCAATTGCCGTGCCGACCTGAATTCCCTCCCGATTGGCCTCCGTGCTGAATACGGAAGGATCGGGACTGCCGTCCGGTGCCACCTTGCCGGTCTCGAATTTCGATCCGTTCAGGTTGTCAATCCAGATACGATCGAACTCGGCGGCCAGTCGCTGCCGCATCACCACAAAGGACGGGTACCAGACCCACGAGTGGTTGCTGATGAAGCACACCACCCCGCGCCCGGTCCCCTCCGCGATCCGCCGCTCCGCCACCCGGAAGAAGCGCACGTAAAGGTCGTCCAGGTTGAACTTCCGGATGCCCCAGTCGCGCTGCAACCCTTCCTTGTACGCTTCGACCAGCCCCGATTCCTCGGCCGGCGAGGTGCCCGCGAAGGCGTTGTAGGGCGGGTTGCCCAGCACCACCAAGATCGGCCGCTCGCGCTTCACCCGCGCCGCCTTGTCGCGTTCGTCGGCCAGCGGCGGATAGGTCACGCGCAGGCTGCGCTGCGTCGCGTCCGGCGCGTCGGTCGCCTCCGGCGCGGCCCAGCCGGTCAGCGCATTGGTCAGATAGACCGCCGCGCTCTCCTCGTCCCGGAACGGCGCGGCGCCGGCGGCACGCAACGCATGCCCGACCTGCCAGTGCGCGATCACATAAGGCGCCGGCATGATCTCGAACCCCGCGACGCGGGTCATCGCCGCCTGCTTCAGCTCCTCCGCCGCCAGCGCGCCTTCGCCCTTCGCCTGCAAGGTGCGGGTGATGCGGTCCAGCACCTCCACCAGATAGGCGCCGGTGCCGCAGCACGGATCGAGAACCCAGACCGACGGATCGGCCAGCCCGTCCGCCAGCCCCAATTCCTCGCGCAGCACACGGTCCACCCGCTCGACCATGTAGCGCACGATCTCGCGCGGCGTGTACCAGACCCCCATCGCCTTGCGCAGATCGGGATCGAACGCGGCAAGGAACGGTTCATAGAAGTAGCGAACCGCGTCCGCCTCGTCGAAGCGCCGGAAAAACGTCTCCCGATCCACCCGTTCCAACGCCGCCGCCGCCCAGGAAAGCGGTTCCTCCAGCCCGAGCGGCTGCAACTGCCGGGGGGTGGCGATGCGCTGAAACAGCGTATCGACGAACGGCACGTGCAGGTTCCAGCCGGCCGCGTGCCAGTCGAACCGGCCACCGTCGCGGGCAACCTCCACCCAGGCGCTGAACAGCCCGTAGAACAGGGTCTGCACCAGGGTGCTGCGGAACAGGTGCTCGCCCTTGGGGCCCTCGAACGTCATCCCAAGCGCTTCCTGCAACGCGCCGCGCAGGGTGGCGAAGGCGGGCAGGGCCGCTTGCGCTTCCACCCGCGCCAGCGCGTCGCGGGCGTAGGAGGCGAGGAAGAACGCCACCTCCTCCGGCCGCGCGAGCGGCGCCTGGTGCAGCAGGACGCGTTCCAGGAATTCGGCGAAGCGGGTGGCAAGCCCGGCCGGGCGGCGGGTGCCCCGCGCCAGCGCAAAAAACGCCGCTGCGTCCGCGCAGCCGAAATCGAAACGCTCCCGGACTTCCCGCCGCCCTTGCGGATCGCGCCCCAGCAGCACGAACGCACGGAAATTGGTCACCAACACCAGCCCGTAGGCCGCCAGATATCGTTCGACCTGCGCGCTGCCCAGCTTCACCGCCAGCTCGGCCGGGATATCGTCGACCTCGACCACGCCGCGTTCCGGCGGCCGTCCTTCCGGCCAGGCATCCGGCGCCGACGCGCCCGGGCCGGCGAACAGGCCCATGTCGGGAAACCCCGCGCCGCGGTCGCGCAGGTTGGACATGCAGAACACACGCGGCTTCAACGTGGCGCCGACCGCGTTCAACGCCCCGGAGAGCGCAGGGTAGTAGCTGATCTCCCCGGTTCCGGCTCGGGTTGCGTGGACGCGCGCGATTTCGGCCAGATATCCGGACAGAACGTTTTGGGTCATGCGGCGCCATCCTGGGCGCAATCTCCGCAGTACGGCAACCGGCCGGCGGTTGCTTGCTTCCGGCCATGACGGGGCCTGATCCGGCCACCGACGCCCGTGCGCGGATGGCCGGCTCGGGCCCGGCCATGACGATATGGCACCGGGTTCAGCGGGGCATGGGCAGGACCTGCCGGGCGGCCGCGGCGATCCAACCTGGGGGACAGCCCGGCGCCGCTCGCAACGTCGTGGTTCCCGCCCCCGCACCCCGACCGCTATCCTGTCGCCATGTCCCGAGTCGCACCGCAGCCCGATCTGTTCGCCCCGCCCGCCGCGCCTGCGCCGCCGCCGCCGGACCCGATCGCCGAACTCTCCGCGCAGCTGGCGCGGCTGCGGGCCATGCCGGCGCCGCCCTGGCGCACCGCCTCGGCCGCGATGGCGGAGGAGCACCACGCCCTCGGCCTCGCCCGCCATGCGGGACCGCAGGCCGAAGCGCTGGCCGCCGCCATCCTGCGCGAAACCGAACGCCTGCTGGCAATGACGGACTGAGCAAAGCGCCCGGTCACGGGATCGCGGCTTTGGCATCGGCACGAGTTCGGCCAAACTGCCCGGTCCCACGATGCAGGCCAGCATGACCCCCGGTACTTCCCGCCCGCTCGCGCCGCCCCTGACGCCATTGGGCGATCCCGCCCTCGCCGCCCGCCTCGCCCGCGAGACCGAGGCCGAAATCCTGTTCGACCCCGCCTCCCGCGGGCGCTACGCCACCGACGCGTCGATCTACCAGGTCGAGCCCGTCGGCGCGGTCGTGCCGAAAACGATCGACGACGTCGCCGCCGCGCTTGCCATCGCGCGCGACAACGACGTGCCGGTGCTCGCCCGCGGCGGCGGCACCAGCCAATGCGGCCAGACCGTCAACCGCGCGCTGGTCATCGACGCCTCCAAGCACCTGCGCCGGGTGATCTCCATCGACGCCGACGCGCGCTCCGCCTGGGTGGAGCCCGGCATCGTGCTCGCCGACCTGAACGCCACGCTGCGTCCGCATGGGCTGTTCTTCCCGGTCGATCCGTCCACCCATGCCCGCTGCACCATCGGCGGCATGGCGGGCAACAACTCCTGCGGCTCCAAATCGATCCGCTACGGGCTGATGGCGGACAACGTGCGGTCGATCGACGCCCTGCTCGCCGACGGCACGCGGCATCGCTTCACCACCGTGCCCGACAATCTCGGCGCCGACATCCCGCCGCCGATGGCCGACCTGATCGCCCGCCTGCGTGCGCTCGGCGCGGCCGCGGCCGAGGAGATCGCCGCCCGCTTCCCCCGCCAGCTGCGCCGGGTCGGCGGCTACAACATCGACGCGCTCACCCCCGCCGCCCGCGCCGCCGGGCGGGACAACCTCGCGCGCCTGCTGGTGGGCTCGGAGGGCACGCTGGCGTTTTCCGCCGCGATCGAATTGATCCTGCACCCGATCAAGCCGCGCAAGGCGCTGGGCATCTGCCAGTTCCCCACCTTCCGCGCGGCGATGGAGGCCGCGCGCCATATCGTCACGCTCGATCCCGAGGCGGTGGAGCTGGTCGACCGCACGATGATCGATCTCGGCCGCGCCATCCCGATCTATCGCGCCACCATCGAGCGGATGCTGATCGGGGAGCCGGACAGCCTGCTGATCGTCGAGTTCCACGGCCACGACGATGCCAGGCTGGCCGCGCAACTCGCCGAGCTCGATACGCTGATGGGCGATCTCGGCTATCCGGGCGCCGTGGTACGCGCAACCGAGGCGCCGTTCCAGGCGGCGATCGCGACCGTCCGCGAAGCCGGGCTCAACATCATGATGTCGATGAAGGGCGACGCCAAGCCGGTGTCGTTCATCGAGGACTGCGCCGTCGATCTCGACGATCTCGCCGACTACACCGAGCGGCTGAACGACGTGTTCGCCCGCCACGGCACCAAGGGCACCTGGTACGCGCACGCCTCGGTCGGCTGCCTGCATGTCCGCCCCGTGCTGAACATGAAGGACCCGGTCGACGTCGCCAAGATGCGCACGGTGGCGGAGGAATGTTTCGCCCTTGTGCGCGAATACAAGGGCTCCCACAGCGGCGAGCACGGCGACGGCATCATCCGCAGCGAATTCAACGCGACGATGTTCGGACCGCGCATCGCCCGCGCCTTCGAGGCGGTGAAGGACGCGTTCGATCCCGCCAACCTGCTCAACCCCGGCCGGGTCGTGCGCCCGCCGCGCATGGACGACCGCTTGCTGTTCCGCTACCGGCCCGACTACGCACCCGCCCCCGGCTTCGCCCCGCGTCTCGACTGGTCGGCGCATCCGGGGCCTTTGGGCGGCATGCTCGGCGCGGTCGAGATGTGCAACAACAACGGCACCTGCCGCGCCTTCACCGCTGACGTGATGTGCCCGAGCTACCGCGTCACCCGCGACGAGCAGCACGTCACCCGCGGGCGGGCGAACACGTTGCGCCTCGCGCTCACCGGCCAGCTCGGCCCGGACGCGATGGCGTCGGATGCGCTCGCCGAGGCGATGAAGCTGTGCGTCTCCTGCAAGGCCTGCCGGCGCGAGTGCCCGACCGGGGTCGACATGGCCAAGCTGAAGATCGAGGTGCAGGCGGCGCGCGCGGCACGGCACGGGCTCGGCGTGCGCGAGCGGCTGATCGCCGCCCTGCCCGCCTACGCGCCGGCGGCGTCGCGCTTCGCCCCGCTGGCCAATCTGCGCAACCACATCCCGCCGCTGCGCCGCGCCGGGGAGCGCTGGCTCGGCCTCGCCGCCGACCGCCGCCTGCCCGCCTGGCGCTGGAACCGGTTCCGGGACAGCGAAGCCGCGCGGCACGCCCCGCCGATACCGCGCGGCGAGGTGCTGTTGTTCGCCGATACGTTCAATCGGTATTTCGAACCCGAAAACCTGCGCGCGGCGGTCCGCGTGCTCGCCGCCGCCGGCTATCGTGCCCGGGTGCCCGCCGCCGCGGGCCGGCCGCTGTGCTGCGGGCGCACCTGGCTTGCTGCCGGCGACGTCGATCGCGCACGTGCCGAGGCACGCCGCACCCTCGCCGCCCTGGCCGGCGAACGGCTGGTGGTCGGGCTGGAACCGTCCTGCCTGTTCACCTTGCGCGACGAGTTCCGCTCCCTCCTGCCCGGCGCGGACAGCGACCACCTGGCCGAGCGCGCGATGTTGATCCCGGAACTGTTGGCGAAGCACCCGGGCGACCTCGCGCTGCGCCCGCTACCCGGCGCGGCGCGCGTGCACGGGCATTGCCACCAGAAATCCTTCGGCGCGTTCGCGCCGACGCTCGACGCGCTGCGCATGGTGCCGGACCTGGTTGTTACACCGATCGCGTCGTCGTGCTGCGGCATGGCCGGCGCCTTCGGCTATCAGGCAGAGACCCAGGAGGCCTCACATGCCATGGCCGAAGCATCGTTGCTGCCGGCGATCCGCGCCGCCGCCCCGGAGGACCTGATCGTGGCGGACGGCACCTCCTGCCGTCACCAGATCCGCGACCTGGCGGGACGGGAGGCGCTGCACTCCGTCCGGGTGCTGGAGCGCGCGCTTGTCGACTGATCCTCCAATGACCCCGGACGCGATCGCCGCCACCCTGACGGCGATCCGCGCCCGCCGGCCGCTGGTGCACGGCATCGTCGATTTCACGGCAATGACTGCCACCGCCACCGCGCTGCTCGCCTTCGGCGCGTCGCCGGCCATGGTGGAGGCCGAAGACGAAGTGGCGGAGTTCGCCGCCAAGGCCGATGCGCTGGTGATCGACCTCGGCACCCTGTCGGCACCGCGCGCGACGGCAATCCGGCTGGCGGTGGCGGCAGCGCGCGCGGCGGGCATTCCATGGGTGCTCGATCCGGTCGCGTTCGGCGCCACCCGGCCGCGGACCGCCCTGGCGCAGGAATTGCTGACGGCGCGCCCGGCGGTCGTGCGCGGCAACGGCTCGGACATTGCCGCTCTTACCGGCGCGGCGGTGTCCGGGCACGGCATCTTGTCGATCGCGACGTCGGACGTCGCACTGGCGGCGGCGCGACGGCTCGCGATCCAGGCCGGGATGATCGTCGCGGTCACCGGGGCCAACGACTGCGTGACCGACGGGCGCCAGACCGTTGTCATCCGCAACGGCGATCCGTCGACGAGCCAGGTGATCGGCCTCGGCGGCACCGCGACCGCGCTGATCGGCGCCTGTCTGGCGGTGGAGCGCGATCCGCTGGTCGCGGCGGCGCACGCGCTCGTGCTGCTCGGCGTGGCCGGAGAGATCGCGGCAGCGCGGGCGCACGGCCCGGGGTCGTTGCAGGTCGAAATCCTCGACGCGCTCGCTGCGCTCGACGCCGCCACGCTCTCACGCAGCCTGCGGATCGACCAGCCGTCGGGCTGACCCCGCCGCGTCGCTTAGCAGCCCGTTCGACACCGCTCATCGATTCGATAGGTGTCGAACGATGTCTAAGGTTTTGTTGTGATCGGCATCTTTGTCGGCGTGCTGACGCACTTATCTGCCGATGATGCCTTGGGCCCGTGTTCCAGCGGGGACCCGGCCAATTCTCGTCGTCCCGACGACCGCCACACCAACCCCGCGGGCAGGACGGCCCAGCCAGAGCGGCCCCCGGGTCATCCGGCCCGGCCGATCGCGTGCCAGCGGACCCAGCGCAGCTTGCCGGATCGGACCAGCCGCGCCCGCCGCAGCCATAGCTCGGCTTCACGCACCAGCGGCTCGGCCAGCGACGCGGTCGGGCGGCTGTCCTCCGCCCGCAGGCTGCGGACCAGATCATGCCAGGCGTGCAGGGTCTGGCGCAGATGCGCGGCGGACAGGTCCTCCACCACCCGCACATCGAGCCGGCGGTCGCGCAGGGCCTGGGTGACCGTGTCGACTTCGGGCAGCGCGGGCAAGCCTCCGTCCAGGCGCAGCCAGGCCGCGACTTCCGGGACGGCAAGGTCGAACCCGGGACCGGCGACCGTGGCGAGCAGGGTCACCTGCCCGCCAGCGCGTACCGCACGGGTCAGCGCGTCCAGGATGCCGCCGAGCCCGCCCTGGCGGAACGGCTCCAGCACGAGCGCATGATGGCAGGACTGGGCGCGGAACGCGGGCGCAGCGGGGTCCCACAGACCAACCTGCACCCGCTTGCCGAGGCCGGCGCGGGCGCAGACCGCGGCCGCTTCGGCCGCCAGTGCCGGATCGGCCTCGTACCCGGCGATCCAGGCGCCGAACAAGGTGGCGATGCAGCGGGCCGGCCCACCGGCGCCGCAGCCGACCAGGAGCAGACTGGACGCGGCGGAGAGACCGAGCGGGGCCGCCAACCGCAGGACCTCTTCCGCCCCGCCCGGTCCGACGAAGCCTTCGCCCCAGAGCCGATGGGTCAGGGCCAGGCGGGCTGGCGGCCACTTTGGCGACAACGACGGATCGGACGGGGCCGGCGCAGCCCCGGCATGCGTCAGCCGGGCCTCGCCGGCCGGCCCCGGCCTGGGTGCCGCGGCGGAGCGTCTCGATAACCAGCCACGCACATCGGCAAGCAGCATCCGGCCTGCCTAGCGGATGCCGGTTAACCCTTGGTTGCCGCGCCGCCGAACAACCGGCGCGAGGCGATCCGCGCCCCCTCCGCCAGGCTGGCGAGCTTGGCCCAGACCACGTCCTCCGCCACCCGCCCGCGCCCGGCGGAGGTATCGAAACCGCAATCGGTGCCGGCGACCACCCGGCGCGGATCGCCGACCGCCTGGGCCACCCGCTCGATCCGATCCGCCACCACCTCCGGGTGCTCGACGAAATTGGTCAGCACGTCGATCACGCCGGCCACCACGAGCTTGTCCGGATCGCCGGCGAAGGCGGAGAGGCAACGGCTCTCATGCGCATGGCGCGGGTTGGCGACGGGCAGCACGAACCCGCCGACCCGGGCCTGGCGGATCGCCGGCAGCACCTCCGCCATCGCGACGTCGCAATCATGCGGCCCCTCGTAATTGCCCCAGCAGGCGTGCAGCCGCACCCGCTCGGGCGGGATGTTGGTGAGCGCGCGGTTGATGGTGGCAACCACCTTCTCGACGAAGCTGACGAATTCGGACAGCGGCCGGTCCTGGAACGACAGGTGCCGCTCCATCGCCAGGTCCGGCGCGTCGATCTGCAGCAGGAAGCCGCGCGCGACGATGGTTTCGTACTCCACCTTCAGCGCCTCGCCCAGCGCCGCGAGATAGGCGTCGTCGGTGTCGTACCAGCGGTTGCGCAGCGCCGTGGCGATGATGCCGGGGGACGGCGCGGTGAGGAACGGCTCGGCGAAGCGGCGCCCGTCCGGCCCCTGCGCGGCGGACGCCAGCGCGGCGGCGAAGTCGGCGCATTCCGCCTCCACCGCGGCACGATCGAGGTAGCGCACCTCGCCCACCGCTTCCGGCACGCTTTCGGTATTGCTGATCGTGTTGCCGAGCGCGTCATGCGCTGCCTTCCAGGCACCGAATTCCGGATAGCGCGCCACGTCGGCGAACAGCCTGCGGCTCCAGCCGCCGCCGAAGCCGCTCATGCGGTGGCGGACATAGAGGAAGAACGCCTCGCGCGGCTGTTCGCCGTTGTTGCCGATATCGATGCCGGCTTCGATCTGCTTGGCCACCACATGGGCGACGGCGGCCCGGCCCTCCGCGGCCAGTTGCGCGGGATCGACCGGCTCGCCGCGCACCCGCGCCGCATAGAGCTCCGTCAGCCGGCGCGGGCGCGGCAGGCTGCCGGCATGGGTGGTGAGGATACGGGTGTCGCTGTGCAGCATGGCGGCCGGGGCCTTCGCGATGGGGTGATCGCCGCCGATGGGATCGGGACGATCAGCCGGGGAGACCGCAGCCTAGCACGGCGGCGTCTCTCCAGCGCTCCGTCCGCGACGCGCGCTCAGGCGGCGACGTAGACCATCCACCCGACACCGAAACGGTCCCGGAGCATCCCGAAGCGCGGCGAGAAGAACGTCTTCGCCAGCGGCATCTCCACCGCCCCGCCGTCGGCCAGCGCAGCGAAGCTGCGATCGGCCTCCGCCTCGTCACGCACGGTGAGCGAGAGGTGGACGCCCCGGACGTCCGCGCCCCCCATGCAGCCGCCGTCGGACATCAGCACCGCCGAGTCTCCGATGCGCAGGTTTGCGTGCATCACCTT
>JAGWSV010000213.1 GCA_028869315.1 Rhodospirillales bacterium | reverse complement strand
TGATCAAGGAAGACCGCGGCTTCGCCGTGCTGTCCGACATCCTGGGCGACGAGGACCATCTCGGCGACATGGACTTCAAGGTGGCCGGCACCGAGCGCGGCGTGACCTCCTTGCAGATGGACATCAAGATCACCTCGATCACCGAGGAGATCATGCGCGCCGCGCTGGCGCAGGCGAAGGATGGCCGCGGCCACATTCTCGGCGAGATGGCAAAGGCGCTGACCGGGGCGCGCGAGGATGTGGCGGCCACCGCGCCGCGCATCACCGTGATCAACGTGCCGAAGGAGAAGATCCGCGAAGTGATCGGCACCGGCGGCAAGGTGATCCGCGAGATCGTCGAGCAGACGGGCTGCAAGATCGACATCGAGGACGACGGCACGATCAAGATCGCCTCCAGCGAGCAGGAGCGCACGCAGGCGGCGATCGACCGCATCCGCGGCATCGTCGCCGAGCCGGAGATCGGCGTGATCTACAACGGCAAGGTGGTGAAGACCGCCGATTTCGGCGCCTTCGTGAACTTCCTCGGGTCCCGCGACGGGCTCGTGCACATCAGCGAGCTGCAGCAGGGCCGGGTCGGCAAGACCTCCGACGTCGTCAATGTCGGCGACCAGGTGAAGGTGAAGGTCATCGGCTTCGACGAGCGCGGCAAGGTGAAGCTGTCGATGCGGGTGGTCGACCAGGCGACCGGCGCCGACATCTCCGACCAGGTCGGCGCCAAGCCGGGCCGCGGCGACCGCGACCGCGGCGAGCGGCGCGAGCAGCCGGCGGCCGAGAGCCAGCCCGGGGAGTAGCGGCCGGCGGAAAACGTGGGGCCGGCCGGCGCGCCGGCCCCGCTCCGGTTGCCAATCCCGCGGTTTTTCCCCAGTTTGAAGACCCGAGTAGGCTTTTGCGATGGGGATGACGCTGTGAGTTGCGACGTTTCGAAACCTCTGCGCGCCGGGCGCGGCGGTTGCCCGCCGCATGCACCCGGGCCCGACGATTCTGACCTGTCATGAAGCTTCTCAATGCCATCCGCATGGGCGGAGCCGAGATCCTGCCGCTGGTCGAAGGCGGCAAGGGCGTCTCGATCTCCAACGGCATCTCCTCCGGCCGCTGGGCGGCCGCCGGCGGGGTGGGCACGTTCAGCGCCGTGAACGCCGACAGCTTCGACGCGCAGGGACGCCGCATCCCGCAGATCTATCACGGGCGGACCCGCACCGAGCGGCATGAGGAGCTGGCCGCCTACGCCATCAGCGGCGCGCTGACCCAGGCGCGCCGCGCCTACGAGCTGGCGGGCGGCCGGGGCCGTATCCACGCCAACATCCTGTGGGAGATGGGGGCGGCCGAGCGCATCATCACCGAGGTGCTGGAGCAGGCCAAGGGCATCATCGCCGGCATCACCTGCGGTGCCGGCATGCCCTATCGGCTGTCGGACATCGCGGCCCGGTTCAACGTCTACTACTACCCGATCATCTCCTCGGCGCGCGCCTTCAACGCGCTGTGGAAGCGCGCGTACCACAAGACCGCCGCGCTGCTCGGCGGCGTCGTGTACGAAGACCCCTGGCTGGCCGGCGGGCATAACGGGCTTTCCAACTCGGAAGACCCGACCAAGCCCGAGGATCCGTATCCGCGCGTGCTCGCGCTGCGCAAGGTGATGCGCGGCTACGGGCTGGACGAGACGCCCATCATCATGGCGGGCGGCGTCTGGTGGCTCGACGAGTGGGAGGACTGGATCGACAACCCGGAACTGGGGCCGATCGCCTTCCAGTTCGGCACGCGGCCGCTGCTGACCCAGGAATCGCCGATCGGGGAGGCGTGGAAGAAGCGGCTGCTGACCCTGCAGGAAGGCGACGTCTTCCTCAATCATTTCTCCCCCACCGGGTTCTACTCCAGCGCCGTCAACAACGGCTTCATCCAGGAGTTGCGCGGCAGGAACGAACGCCAGGTGGCCTACACCGCCGAGCCGATCGGCGAGCACGTGGCGGAATACGGCGTCGGGCCGCGCAAGCGGATCGTGTTCCTCACCCCCGCCGATCTCGGGCGCGCGCGCGGCTGGGAGGCCGAAGGCTTCACCGAGGCGATGCGCACCCCCGATTCCAGCCTGATCTTCGTGACGCCGGACAAGGCGCGGGAGATCACGGCCGACCAGGTCGCCTGCATGGGCTGCCTCAGCCAGTGCCGCTTCTCCAACTGGTCGCAGCACGACGCCGACCACACCACCGGCAAGCGCCCCGATCCGCGCAGCTTCTGCATCCAGAAGACGCTGCAGGACATCGCCCACGAAAGCGACGAGGCGGCGGCGGTGGAGCGCAACCTGATGTTCTCGGGCCATAACGGCTACCGCTTCGCCTCCGATCCGTTCTACTCGAACGGGTTCATCCCGAGCGTGAAGCAGCTGGTCGAGCGGATCCTCACCGGCCGGTAGGCCCCGGGGCCGGCGGCGGCGCCGCCGCGCTTGCCCCGGCGTCCAGCGCCGCCTGCAGCACCAGCGACGCCGCCAGCCGATCGACCGACGCCGCCCGCCTGGCGCGGCTGACATCGGCCGCCTCGATCAGGAACCGGTTGGCCGCCACCGAGGACAGCCGCTCGTCCCACATCGTCGCCGGAAGCCCGGTGGCGTCCGACAGCGCCAGCGCCCAGTCCCGCGCCGCCTGGGCCGCCGGACCGAAGCTGCCGTCCATCGACAGCGGCAGGCCCACCACCAGCCCGCCGGCGCCTTCCTTGCGGGCGATGGCGGCGATCTCGGCCGCGTTCTCGCGCAGCTTGCGCCGGCGCAGGCTGCCATAGGGGCTCGCCAGGCTTCGCCGGACGTCCGACAGCGCCACGCCGATCGTTTTCGCGCCGGGATCGATGCCGATCAGCCGCTCGTCGCGCGCGAGGCGGCCGAGCAGGTCGCTCAGGTTGAACAGGGCCATGGGCGTCGTTATGGTCCGCGCCTTGTTCCCGGAAAAGGACCGTTTTCGCCCATGTCGCTCGATCCCGCGACCATCCGTCGCATCGCCGCGCTCGCCCGCATCCGGGTTTCGGAGGAGGACGTGCCCCGGCTGGCCGAAGAGATGAACGCCATCCTGGGCTGGATCGAACAATTGAACGAGGTGAACGTGGACGGGATCGAGCCGCTGGCCGGCGCGGCGACCCGCGCGCTGCCGATGCGCGCCGATGCGGTCACCGACGGCGGCTATCCCGACCAGGTGCTCGCCAACGCGCCCGAGCGGATCGGCGATTTCTACGCCGTGCCGAAGGTGGTGGAATGATGCTGACCGACCTGACCATCGCCGCGGCCCGCGCCGGGCTCGACCGCCGCGACTTCACCGCCCGCGCGCTGACCGAGGCGCATCTGGCGGCGATCGAGGCGCTGAACCCGCGGCTCAATGCCTTCATCACCGTCACCGCCGAGCAGGCGCTGGCGCAGGCGGACGCGGCGGACGCGGCGCTGCGGCGCGGCGACGGCCGGGCGCTGACCGGCGTGCCGCTGGCGATCAAGGACCTGTTCTGCACCGCCGGGGTGCGGACGACGGCCGGCAGCAACATCCTGGCGCCGTTCGTGCCGCCCTACGAGAGCACCGTCAGCGCCAACCTGCTGCGCGACGGCGCGGTGTTCCTCGGCAAGGCCAACCTGGACGAGTTCGCGATGGGCTCGTCCAACATGACCTCGGCCTTCGGCCCGGTGCAGAATCCGTGGCAGCGCGCGCAGGACGCGGAGGCGGTGCTGGTGCCCGGCGGCTCCTCCGGCGGGTCGGCGGCAGCGGTCGCCGCCCGGCTCGCGATGGGCGCGACGGGGACGGATACCGGCGGCTCGATCCGCCAGCCGGCGTCGTTCTGCGGGATCGCGGGGATCAAGCCGACCTATGGGCGCTGCTCGCGCTGGGGGGTCGTGGCGTTCGCCTCCTCGCTCGACCATCCGGGGCCGTTCGCGCGCACGGTGGAGGATTGCGCGATCCTGCTCGGCGCCATGGCCGGCCACGATCCGAAGGATTCCACCTCCGCCGACCTGCAGGTGCCGGATTTCCGGGCGGCCTGCGCGCGCGGCGTGAAGGGCCTGCGCATCGGCGTGCCCCGCGAATACCGCGCCGACGGCATGTCGGCGGAGATCGAGGCGCTGTGGCAGCAGGGCATCGCCTGGCTGCGCGACGCCGGCGCCGAGGTGGTGGACGTCTCGCTGCCGCACACGAAATACGGGTTGGCGACCTACTATATCGTTGCGCCGGCCGAGGCGTCGTCCAACCTGGCCCGTTACGACGGCGTGCGGTTCGGGCTGCGTGCATCGGGCGGAGAGGATCTGCGGGACCTCTATGAACGCACCCGCGCCGAAGGCTTCGGCGCCGAGGTGCGCCGGCGCGTGCTGATCGGCACCTACGTGCTGTCGGCCGGCTATTACGATGCGTACTACCTGCGCGCGCAGAAGGTGCGCGCGCTGATCCTGCGCGACTTCACCGAGGCGTTCGCCGAGGTCGACGCGCTGCTGACGCCGACCACGCCCTCGGCGGCCTTCGCGCAGGGCGAGAGGATGGACGATCCGGTCACGATGTATCTGAACGACGTGTTCACCGTGCCGGCGAACCTGGCCGGCGTGCCCGCGATCAGCGTGCCGGCGGGGCTGGACGGGAACGGCCTGCCGCTGGGCCTGCAGGTGATCGGGCGCGCCTTCGACGAGGAGACGGTGATCGCGGCAGGCGCGGCGATCGAACGGGCGGCGGGGTTCGCCGCGGTGCCGGCGATCCGCGCGGGGTAGGCGGCGCGCCGGACGCTCGCCGCCGCACCCGTCCGCGGACGGGTGCGGATCATCGCGGCCGGCGCAGCAGCAGCCGCACCGATCCCGGATTGGCGGCATGCGGATGCGCCGCCGCCAGCACCAGCGGGCGCAGGTCCGGCAGGTTCAGCCAGAGCGGGAATTCCCGCCGGATCACCCCGCCGGCCTCGCCCGTGCCGCGGCCGGTGATCACCTCCACGCAGCGCACCCGATCGGCGGCGGCGGCGTGCAGGAAGCCCCGCAAGGCGTGGTAGGCGCGCTGCGCCGTGTGGCCGTGCAGGTCCAGGGTGCGGGCCGGCGGCAGCCGCCCGGAGCGGAAGCGCTGCCAGGAGGCGGCATCGAGCCCGGCCGGCGCGTCGCCCACCGACAGCGCCGTGCGGGCCGGCCTGCGGGGCGGCGCCGGTGCCGGTGCCGGCATCGGCGGCGCAAGCGCGCGCGGTTC
>JAGWSV010000212.1 GCA_028869315.1 Rhodospirillales bacterium | reverse complement strand
CGGCGCCGGCGGCGCCCGGACCGGTGGGGCGGGCGCCAGGGGCACGGGCTCCGGTCGGGTCGGCGCCGGCGGGGTCGGTGGTTGTGGGAGGGGCGCCGGCGGCGCCGGGGCAGCGGCGGAGGGCCGCGGCGAAGCCGGCTGGTGGGCGTTGCGCGGAGCCTTGTTCGGCACCGAGGACGGCGCTTTGCCGCCGCCCTGGAACACCATTTGCACCGACGGCGGCGGCAGCCAATGCGGGACCTCCGCCTGCCGCCGCGCGAGCAGCACGATCGCGAGCAGCAGCGCCGCGTGCAGCAGCAGCGAGAGCGCCGCGGACGCACCGAGCCGGCGCCGCGCCGGCCGTCGCGGTGCAGGCGGGCGCTCCATGACAAATCCGGCAACCGCCAAGCCGCACCACCGTCCAAGCCGACCGAACCCGCAGCGGCTTACGCGGGAAGACTGGCGGGTGCAACGCGCCGCCACGGCAGGCACGCGGCGGATCCGATCCGCCACCCCGGCGCAACGCGGTGCCGGTACCGGACCGCCCGGGCCTGGGCATCACCACCGGCCGGGCGGTATGGGAGCAATACCGCGTTCGCGGCGACCCTGGGAGGAGCGATGGTGCTGCCGGTCCGGAATAGCCCGCCTGCCCCCCGGTCCGCCGGCCGGCGACCCGCGATCCGGGGAGCACTGCGGGCGCTCGCCGTCGCCTGCCTGCTGGCCGCGGCCGCGATCGCGCCGCACCCCGCCCGCGCGGCGGGGCCAGGCGTGTGCTTCACCCCGCCGCGCCCCGGCGGCTGCGACCCGACCGCCACCATCGTGCAAGCGATCGCGGCCGCCCGCCGCACGATCCGGTTGCAGATATACGCATTCACCTCCCGGCCGATCCTGGCCGCGCTGCTGGCGGCGCATCGGCGCGGCGTCGACCTGCGCGCCATCGTCGACCGCAGCCAGCTCGACGACGACCCGCGCGACGCCGCCGCGGTGGCCCGCCTCGCCGCCGGGGGCGCGACGGTGCTGGTGGATACCGTGCCCGGCCTGATGCACGACAAGATCATGATCATCGACGCGGCGGAGGTACTGACCGGAAGCTTCAACTATACGTGGTCGGCCGAGCACCGGAATGCGGAGAACCTGCTGGTGCTGCGCGATCCCGCGCTGGCCGCGCGCTATGCGCGCAACTGGGCGGTCGCCGCCGCCCGCGCGCTGCCCTATGCGGCGCTGGCGGAAACCCGCCGCCCGCCGCGGGCGAGGCTCGCGGCCGGGGCGGTGCGCGGCAACCGCCGCAGCCACATCTACCAATGGCCCGGCTGCCCCTATTACGACCGGATCGCGGCGGGCAATCGCGTCGCGTTCGCCTCCGCCCAGGCGGCGCGGGAAGCCGGCTACCGGCCCGCGCATAATTGCCGTTGATATCGGGGATCGTTCCGGTATCACGTCGCTACCGGCGTTCGTTCCATCCGCGCGCCGTTACCGGCGTTCGTTCCATCCGCGCGCCGTTACCGGCGCGACGACCAGCACCTTCTTGCGCTACCCGCCCGCGGCGAACGGATCGTGCAGATAGGTCACCGCCATGAGGCTCAGCCCCTCGGCCGGCGCGGTGGGGCCGGCGGCGGCGCGGTCGCGCGCGGCCAGGGCGGCGGCGACGCGGGCCATCGGCCAACTGCCGTCGCCCACCAGCCGCAGGGTGCCCACCATGTTGCGGACCTGGTGGTGCAGGAAGCTGCGCGCCTCGGCGTCGATCTCGATCCGCTCGCCGGCGCGGCGCACGTCCAGCCGGTCCAGGGTGCGCAGCGGGCTGTTGGCCTGGCAGGCGCTGGCGCGGAAGCTGGTGAAATCATGCCGGCCCAGCAGCGACTGCGCCGCCGCGTGCATCGCCGCGTCATCCAGCGCGAAGGGCACGTGCCACACCCGCCCCAGGTCGACCGCCGGGCGGGCCCGACGGTTGAGGATCACGTAGCGATAGCGGCGACGGATGGCGGAGAAGCGGGCGCTCCATCCCGGCGCCGCCGGCGCCGCCTGCAACACCACGACGGGATGCGGCTTCATGTGGAAATTCAGCGCCTCGCGCAGCCGGTCCGGCGCGATCGGGCGGTCGAGCGCCAATTCCACCACCTGCCCCGCCGCGTGCACGCCGGCGTCGGTGCGCCCCGCCACCACCGTGCTCACGCCCGCGCCGGCATCGAGCCGGGCCGCCGCGGTTTCCAGCACCTCCTGCACCGACAGCCCGCTGCGCTGGCGCTGCCAGCCGACGAAGCCGCCGCCGTCATATTCCACCAGCAGCGCCCACCGCGGCGGCGACCGGGCCGGCGCCGGCGCCTCAGCCAAGCTGCGTCCCCGGCGGCACCGGATGGCCGCGCCGGAACGCGGCGACCTCCAGCGGCGCGCCGCCGGCCAGTTGCACCCGGGTCAGGCACAGCACGCCGCGACCGCAGGCGACCCGCAGCGATCCGCCCGCCGGACCGCGCGCCGGATCGTCCGCCAGCACGGTTCCGGACGGCCCGGTTTCCGTTGCGGCGGCGTCCGCCGCCCCCGGCCCGGCCTCGGGATGCGCGTCCAGCACTTTCAGCATCCGCCCGTCCAGCGCGGTGAAGCTGCCCGGCCAGGGGGTGAACGCACGCACCTGGCGGTCCAGCGCGGCGGCGTCGCGGGTCCAGTCGATCCGCCCGTCCTCCCGCCGCAGGCGCGGGGCGTAGGTCACGCCCTCCGCCGGCTGCGGCACCGGCGGCGGCAGCTCGGCGAGCACGCGCAGGATCAGCCGCGCGCCCAGCGCCGCCAGCACGTCGTGCAGCTCCGCGGCGGTGGCGCGGGGCGGGATCGGCACCGCTTCGGCCCGCAGCATCGGGCCGGTGTCCAGGCCCGCATCCATGCGCATGATGGTGACGCCACTCTCGGCGTCGCCGGCCAGGATCGCCGCGTGGATCGGCGCCGCGCCGCGCCAGCGCGGCAGCAGGCTGGCATGGATGTTGAGGCAGCCGAGCCGCGGCGCCGCCAGCATCGCCGGCGGCAGGATCAGCCCGTAGGCCGCCACCACCGCGGCATCGAGGCCGAGTTCGGCGAAGGCCGCATGTTCGGCGGCGTCCGGGCGCAGCCGCGCCGACACGTCCTGGCGCAGCCGCGCCGACACGTCCTGGCGCAGCCGCGCCGGCGTGCGCACCGCCAGGCCCAGCGCCTCCGCCGCCACCTGCACCGCGCAGCGCCGCACCGCCTGGCCGCGCCCGGCCGGCCGCGGCGGCTGGCAGTAGACCGCGGCGATCTCATGCCCGGCGTCGTGCAGCGCCCGCAGCGCCGGCACCGCGAAGTCCGGGCTGCCCATGAAAGCGAGGCGCATCGCCGGCTATCGCCCGCCGTCCCGCTCGCGCTGCTGGCGCTGCTCCTTGGCCAGCCGGCGCAGGATCATGTTGCGCTTCAGCGCCGAGATCCGGTCGATGAACAGCACCCCGTCCAGATGGTCGATCTCATGCTGCAAGCAGGCCGACAGCAGGCCCTCGGCGGAGAGTTCCTGCCGGGCGCCCGCGGCGTCGTGGTAGCGCACGGTCACCCGCGCGGGGCGGGTGACGTCCGCATACTGGCCGGGCAGCGACAGGCAGCCCTCCTCGCGCGTCGCCAGTTCGTCGCTGGCGGCGATCACTTCCGGGTTGACCAGCACGAGCGGCGCCGGCTTGTCGTCCG
Organism: Rhodospirillales bacterium; assembly: GCA_028869315.1. Lineage (GTDB taxonomy): Bacteria > Pseudomonadota > Alphaproteobacteria > Acetobacterales > Acetobacteraceae > JAJZVS01. The sequence continues at coordinate 9,666 of JAGWSV010000212.1, read as the reverse complement.
GCATCAGGTCGATCACCGTGAGCCGGAGCCGCACGCCGACCTGCGGCGCCGCCAGGCCGATGCCGGGCGCCGCATACATCGCGGCGAACATGCGCGGGATCAGCGCGCGCACCGCGTCGGCGTCGGCCGGCTCCACCCGGCGGGCGCGGGTCTTCAGCACCGGATCGGGGACGGTCAGGATCGGCATCAGGGCAGGCGCGTTGGTGTCCATCCCTGCGCATTTAGCGTTACGCGGCCGGGCTCGCCAGAGGGCCAGGCCGGCAGGGCCCGCCAAAGGGAGCAGCCGGCGGAACGTCCAAGCAGGAGGTGCAAGCGGGACGTACCGGCAGGCACGGGCGGTCGGGGTGGCCAGAACGGGGTTGGCGGCGTTCGGCGGCGTCGGCGGAACCCGCGGCCGCGGCAACCGCCGGGGTCCGGCGCGCCGCCGGTCGGCCCGGCAGCCGCGCAAGCCTGGACGCCGCGGCGGACCGGGCCGAACGATCCGGGCCGCGCTGAAGGATATTCTTAACCCGCGGCCGCGTTGGATCGTCGGCACCGGACCGGGACGCGCTTGCGCGCCCGTTCCCGGTCGGTCGCGGTGCCGCCCCGCCGGTCGCCGCCGCAGAGGAGACCGCAATGGGTTCCAGCCGGACATCGGTGCCCCGCGTCGCCGCGGCCGCGCGGCCGGCCCCGCGGCGCGGCGCCTTGACCGCCAATGCCGGGCTGATCGCGGTCGTCATCAAGCTCGCCAAGAGCGCGAAGTTCCTGCTGCTGCTGGCGAGCTTCGCGGCCTACGCCGTTCTTCTGTCCTGGCAGGCGTCGCTGATCCTGGTGTTCAGCCTGTGCTGCCACGAATACGGCCACGTCTGGGTGATGCGCCGGCGCGGCGTCCCGACGCGGGGCTTCTACCTGATCCCCTTCGTCGGCGGCCTCGCGTTCCCCGCCCGTCCCTTCGGGCGCCGCTCCGAGGAGGCGTTCATCGCCAGCATGGGGCCGGTGTTCGGCCTGCTGGCCGCCCCGCTCTGCTTCCTACTGGCCCGGCCTCTCACCTTCTCGGCCCCGGCGGCGGCCCGGCTGACCGAATTCGTGGTGTTCCTGAACCTGTTCAACCTGCTGCCGATCGTGCCCCTGGACGGCGGGCGCATGGTGCGGGCCTGCGTCGCCAGCTTCAGCCGCCCGGCCGGCCTCGTCCTGGCGGGTCTCGGCGTGGGCGCGGCGGTGCTGCTCGCCATGCGGCTGCACGCCGTCATCCTGATCTGGGTGGCCGCGCTCGCCGTGCTGGAAATCCGGGCGGAGCGGCAGCGCGGGGGAAGCATCGCCCCGTTGCCGAAACTGGCCGCGCTGGGCTGGATCGGCGCCTATCTCGGCATCATCGCCGCCGGCGTCGTGCTGATGTCCGTCTACGGCGCCATCGCCGGCGGGCCGGGGCTGCTTGCGGTGTTGCAACGGTTCTGAGCTTCCGGTCCCATGTCGCCCTGCCGCGGGCTCGGCGCGCTCTTGGCCGCTCTCCCGCCGCGGCGCTAAATCCGGCCGCGCGCGGGCGGCCAGGGAGGATCGTGTGGACGAGGTGGAATGCGTGGTGGTGGGGGCCGGCGTGGTCGGCCTGGCGGCGGCGCGCGCGCTGGCGCAGGCCGGGCGCGAGGTGCTCGTGCTGGAAGCCGCCGAGGCGATCGGCACCGAAACCTCCTCGCGCAACAGCGAGGTGATCCACGCCGGCATCTACTACCCCGCCGGCAGCCTGATGGCCCGCTTCTGCGTCGCCGGGCGGCGGGCGCTCTACGATTTCTGCCGCGACCACGGCGTGCCCCACCGCAACTGCGGCAAGCTGATCGTCGCCACCTCCGCCGAGGAGGACGGCAGGCTCGCCGGCATCAAGGCGCGCGCCGAGGCGAACGGGGTCGAGGGGATGCGGGTGCTGACCGCCGCCGAAGCCCGGGCGCTGGAGCCGAACCTCGCCTGCACCTCCGCCCTGCTGTCGCCGGCGACCGGCATCATCGACAGCCACGCCTACATGCTGGCCTTGCAGGGCGAGGCCGAGGCGGCCGGGGCGATGGTGGTGTTCCTGAGCCCGGTGGCCGCCGCGCGCGCCGGGGCGGACGGGATCGCGCTGGAGGTGGGCGGCGCGGAGCCGACCACGCTTCGCTGCCGGCTGCTGGTGAACGCCGCCGGGCTGCACGCGCCGGCGCTGGCGCGGCGGATCGCGGGCATGCCGGCGGCGCGGGTGCCGACGGCGTATTACGCCAAGGGGAATTATTTCACCCTTGCCGGGCGTTCGCCGTTCTCGCGGCTGATCTATCCGGTGCCGGTACCGGGCGGGCTGGGCGTGCACCTGACGATCGACCTCGGCGGGCAGGCGCGGTTCGGGCCGGACGTGGAATGGGTAGAGACGCTGGACTACGCGGTCGATCCGCGCCGGTCGGACGGGTTCTACGCGGCGGTGCGGCGCTACTGGCCGGACCTGCCGGACGGGGCGTTGCAGCCGGGCTATGCGGGCATACGGCCGAAGATCACCGCGCCGGGCCAGCCGGGCCAGGATTTCGTGGTGCAGGGACCGCAGAGCCACGGGGTGCCGGGGCTGGTGAACCTGTTCGGGATCGAATCGCCGGGGCTGACGGCGTCGCTGGCGCTGGCCGCGCATGTGCTGGAGGTGGCGGCGACCGGATGAGGGGCGCCCGCTCGCCGGCGGCGCGTCCGATCAACTGCCGGCTTTTCCTGTGGTGGGTATCAGCGCGCCGTCCCTATCGCTGCGCCGGCCGCCTGCCGCGCCGGGTCGCGGTCGGCCATGTCGCAGACGGCATCGGCAAGCCGCTTCGGGTCGGCCAGTTCGAACGTCGCCCAGGGATGGAATTCGCTTGCCGGAGCCAGATCGGGCACGACATAGTTTTGCCAGAGGCCGCGGGCGCGGGCGACCGCATCGTAGTAGGTATGCTCGATCCCGGGCCGATGGACCAGCACGAGGCTCGCGCGCGGCGAGGCCGCCATGAGCACCGCGTGGAAGGCCGAGCCAATGACACCGGCGACGACGGCGGCGGTGCCGAAGACGTCGATCTGCGCGGCAACCGGATGCTCCTGCGGGTGCAGTACCGTCCAGCCCCGGTTGGTCAGCAGCGCCTCGACCTCCTCCTCGCGGGTGAACTTCCCGAATTTGGCGGGCAGGCGGTTTCGCGACAGCCATACGCGATGCCCGCGCCAGGGACGCGCGCAGGGCCGGACCGCGAGCGCCTCAGCCTGCCGCGGGTGCAGCACGTCCGGCGCCATCAGCCCCGGCTCCGGCAGGATCACCTCGTCGACGGTGATGGGTGCGACGATCCGGTGGTGCCGGTGCCGGTGGAGCCCGAGGACCCGCCAGACCTGATCCAGCCAGGCTGGCCACAGGTCGTGGGAGACCGGCAGGTCGATCCAATGCCACAGCACCGGCAGGTCGGGACGCTGGCGGAGGAACCAGAGGCTCGCCAACCCGTCCCGCAGAACATGCCCGAAATGGTTCATCAGCACGCCGCCGTAGATGAACGTGCCGGCGGCGTGGCGCGTCGCGACCGCGCCTGGCTGCATCCGGATCCACGGATGTTCGAACGCATCGACGGGCCGGCCGTCCCGGTCGAGAACGCCGAAACGATACGCGCCGGCGCTGCGGGGATCGGGTTCGCAGGGCAGGAAGGAGACGCCGCGAAACATCCGTGTCCGCAGCGGAAACCGGCTGGTGACGGCGACGTCCCCGCTCGCTGCGGACCGGTAGGGATCGGTCCCGGACGGCGCGAACACCCGCCCCTCTGCCGATCCGTGGCGGAGGAAGTGGTCGAATCCGTTGCGAAATGCGCCCCGTTTCACCGCCGCCGCGACGTCCGGGCACGCCACGAGATAGGCATGCTCGGAGAAGCGGGGAGAAGGATCGAACGCGATCGGATCATCGTTCGCGAGGTAGTGGTGCAGGGCGCCTGCCCACCGTCCGGCGGCAACGGCGGCCGCGACGTCCGGGTAGCGCGCCAGGTACCAACCGGCATCGAACCGGTTTGAAACCGTCGGCTCGGTATCGGTCACCTGCAGATGAAGAAGGAACGTCGTGAACGGTCCTTCGGCCCTCATGCGGCGGTAGAGATCGAATGGCGCGAGCGCGGCATAGACCTGCGGCTCGAAAAGCCAGTGCCCGCTCAGCTCCCGCTTCTGTCCGATCCGCAGGAAATGGTCGTAGGGATCGCCGTCCACCGCGGGATCGAACGCGCGGCCGAACGCGCGGTTGAACTGCGCACGGTAAAAGCCCGGATCGAACAGCCAGTGCGGCGACAGGTCGGCATGCCCGTGGCGGCAAAAATGCTCGAACCCCGAGGCGAAGTGTCCGGCCTCCACCGCCGCGCGCACCGGGGCATACCGCGCCAGATACCAGGTCTCGCTGAAATAGGGGTTCGGCGCGTGACCCTGGCGCCGGCCCTCGGCCACGTAGAACGCCTCGGCGGACCGGGACGGACAGGCGGTCAGCAGCGCATCGACCTGCCTGTAGGCGCTGCGGTACCAGCCAGCATCGAAGCCGCGCCAGACGGCGTCCGCCGGGCCGTCCCCGCTCACCCGAGCCTGTCCGTGCCGACCGGCACCGTCCGATCCCGCCGGTCAGAGCGCGTGCTGGAATGCGGCCGTGGCGGACGCTCCTTGGTTCGCAGGTCGGCCCGCCCCAACTCCGCCGCCCGCCACAGATACCACGCCGCCGTCGACCGGAACGGCGCCCACGCCGCCCCCGCCTCCGCCAGCTCGCGCGGCTTCGGCTGCGCGTCAAGCCCGTGCAGCAGCCGATACCCCTCCCGCACCCCGAAATCATCCACCGGCAGAATATCCGGCCGGCCCAGGGTGGAGATCAGCAGCATCTCCACCGTCCAGCGCCCCACGCCGCGGATCGGCGTCAGCCGGGCGATCAGCGCCGCGTCGGAAAGCCGGGCGGCGGCGCGGCGGGTCGGCACCACCCCGGCCTGCGCATGGGCGGCGATGTCGCGCAGCGCGGCGATCTTGGCGGCCGAAAAGCCGCAGGCGCGCAGGCTGGCCTCCGGCAGCGCCAGCAGCGCGGCCGGGCCGGGGCACGGCGCCTCCGTGGCGCCGAGCGCCGCCAGCCGGGCCAGGATCGCCTCCGCCGCGCGGCCGTGCAGTTGCTGATGGGCAATGGCACGCACCAGCGCCTCATACGGGCTGCGGCGGCGGTCGATGGCGAGGCGCGGCGGGCCGACCCGCGCGATCAGCCGCGCCCAGGCCGGGTCGGCGGCCAGGTGGCGAAGCGCGGGGTGGCGTGGTGTCGCGGTTGGCATCGCGCCAGTCTGGCGGGGCCGCCGCGGGCGGACAAGCCGTGACCGAAACCTTGCCGCGGACCGGACGGTTGACCCGTCCGGCCGGGCCGAACCGTACGGTTCTCGCGCCGGGCGGCGGGATCAGCGGCCCGGGTCGAAGCCGAGGAACCCGGCCGACGGCACCGGTGTCCCGCCGTTGCCGGCGATCCGGGTCGGCGACGGCAACGCCGCCGCATGCGCCCGGTCCGACCGCGTCCTAGCGGCAACGGCCCGCCCCGGGCGCTTCGGCGCCGGCGTCGCTGCTGCCGCCTGGTGCCCGATGGGGAGGCCATGCGCCGCTGCGGCGGCACCCGGCGGCGGCGCCGAGCCCGCGTCTCCGCTGCCCCGCTCCGACAGCAGCAGGAACGTGATGTCGTTGCGCCCAAGGTCGATCGAGAGCTGCAGCGGGCTCATGCCCAGCACGTTGTGCGCCTGCAGCTCCGCGCCGCGGTTCAGCGCGTCCCGTGCCGCCGCGATGTCGTCGCGGTTGATCGCATCGAACAGCGCCGCGGTCGGGTTCATGCTGGACGGACTGACCTCGGCGGGCGCCACCGCCGAGTCCGACCGCGCACCCGGCAAGGCCGCAGGGGCCGCCGGCGCCGCGGCCGCCCCCTGCGGCCGGCCGGTACCGGGCAGCGGGTGGCTCCCCACCATCTGCGCCCGCGCCACCGGCGCCAGACCCAGGACAAGGCTCGCGGCCAGGGCCGCCGGCCACCGGAACGCCACGCGCGGCGTCTGCCGCCGCACCTCCTGCGCCAGCTCCACAGGGAGTTCCCTTTTGACCCCCCCGGTCATATCGCGGGGCACCGCCCCGCTGCACGCGCCCCGCCATGGGGTCCTTGCCGTGCCGCACGCCCTCATCAGCCCAACTCCACGCCGCCGTTCATCCCCGGTTCAGCCACCAGATTCCGGCATTCAGATAGAGCGCATACCCGGTCCACAGCAGATAGGGAACCAGCAACCAGCCCGCTGCCCGGTCGATCGCCGCGAAGCGGCGCAGGGTGAGCCCGATCAGCGCGATCAGGGCCAGCATCACGCCGAGCGCCGGCAGCGGCTGGTGCAATCCGAAGAACACCGGGGTCCACGCCGCGTTCGCGGCCAGCTGCCACCCCCACAGGCGCAATGCGGGACCCGCCTGCACCCGGCGCCACACCCGCCAGGCCGATACGCCCATCAGGACGTAGAGCACGCTCCAGACCGGACCGAACACGGCGTCGGGCGGCGTGCCGGGAGGATGCACCAGCGACAGGTACCAGCCCCGCACGGAGGAAGCGGTCAGCGCCCCGTCCGCCGCGCCCACCAGGAGCGCGAGACCGACGAACCCCACCAGCGCCAGTCCGACATGGGCCGGCGGGGCGGCGGGCGGCCCCGGCGAACCGGGACCCTTGCCGTGACGGGGATCGGTGATCTGGAAGACACCCTCCTTGCCGAGACCGGGCGTGGCCCGCACGGCGCGCTCCTCTGCGCGCGGGTGCGCGGCACCTTCAGTATGTAGGCGCCGGAGGCCGGCGCGAAAGCACCCTTGAAAGCAGCCGCCGCACATCCCTCGCCGCACATCCCGCCATGGGCAAGCTGCGCGCCGGTTCAGCGCGCTTCCCGCCGCCAGGCGAACAGCAGCAGACCCAGCATCAGCGGCAGCGCGGCCCAGGCGGGCAGCAACGGCACGCGGGCGACGCCGGTCAGCAGGTGCCCGCCGCGACGGTCCAGCCCGACCCAGCCGAGGCCGGACGCCGCATCCCCCGGCCAGACCCGTCGCAGTGCGGGCAGGCGCGGCGCGGCCGCCGTGCCGAGCCAGTGCACCCCGCCGCCGGACGCGGCGGCGAGCCGGCGGAGCCTGGTCGCGGTCGCGCGCAGGTCGGCATATTCCGCCGGGTCGGGCAAGGACACGGCGGCGACCGCCGTGCGGGCGCCGTCGGTCACCCGCCACATGCCGGGATGCGGCGCCGCCAGGCTCGCGCCAGCCAGGCCGGGGCCGGTACGATGCAGGGTGAGCACCTGGCGGACGCCGTCGGGGCCGGTCACCGTCACCGGGCCGGCGGCGTCGCCCTCCAAACGCCGCCGCTCCACCCGGAGCCGCCCTTGCGCGACCTTGGCGGAGAGCGCGTTCTCCTCCAGCGCCGGCTCCTTCATCAGCCAGTGTGCGATCCGGCGCAGCAGCTCGGCATCCGGTCCGCCGCCGTCGTGGCCGCGCGACCACAGCCAGATCTGGTCGGACAGCAGCAGCGCCACCCGGCCCTTGCCCACCCGGTTCAGCACCAGCAGCGGCGCGCCGCCGGGCGCCCGCATCAGGACCTCGCCATGCACCCGCGCCGGTTCGATGCGCCGGTACCAACGCCCCCAGCTCGGCGCCGCGCCGGGATCGTCCGGCGGGTTGGCCCCCGGCAGGCCCGCGGTCACCGGATCGCGGGCGCCGATCGCGGTCACGCGCGGGCGGAACGCGCCGTCCACCACCGCGCGAGGCGCCCCCGCCGCGGCACCGATCAGGTCGGCCGGGAAGTCGCCCAGGGGACTGTGCGGCGCGTCCCCCGGCGCGTTCCCCGCCGTGTCCCCTGGCGCGTTCCCCGCCGTGTTCCCTGGGCCGGCAGCGTTCCCGGCAGCGTTCCCGGCATTATCTCCCGCGGCGGCAGTCCCCTGCCCGCCGCCCGGGTCGCCGGCCGCGGCACCCCGCTCGGCGGCGGCAAAGCGGATCGGCCAGCCGGTCGCCTCCAGCCCCGCCGGCACCGCCGGCAGCACCGGACGCAGCGGCGTCAGCGCCAGGCTTCCCGGCCCGGCGAATTCCGGCCCGACGCTCATCAGCAGCGCCCCGCCGCCGCGCACATAGGCCGCGATGTTCGCCAGGTAGCGGAACGGCAGCAATCCGCTATCGGCGAAACGGTCGAGGATGATCAGGTCGAACTTGCCGATCTTGCGGTCGAACAGCTCGTCTTCCGGAAACGGGATCAGCGACAGCTGGTCGAGCGGGGTGAGATCCACCTTGTCCGGCGGGCGCAGGATGGTGAAATCCACCAGGTCCACCGCCGGATCGGAGGTGAGCAGCCGCCGCCAGGTCCGCTCGCCCTGGTGCGGGCTGCCGGAGACCAGCAGCACGCGCAGCCGGTCGCGCACGCCGGTGATCTGCACCACCGCGTCGTTGTTCAGGGTGGAGACCTCGCCCGCCAGCGGCGCGGCGGCCAGCGCGATCACGATCGGGCCGCTGCGGCGGATCGGCACCACCACCGGCACCGGGCGGCCCACCGGCACCTCGCGGGTCTCCGTCGGCGCGCCGGCACGGCGGATGGTCAGGCGCGCCGGCGTGCCGGCATCGTCCGCGCGCAGGTCGTCGATCGCCACCCGCAAGGTCACGGATTTGCCGACGATGCCGTAGCCCGGCGCATCGAGCACGCGCAGCACCCGGTCGGTCTGTTCGCCGCGGGCCGGGATCAGCAGGCTGAACGGGGCGCCGCCCAAGGCGGCGGCACGGGCAGCGGGGGCCGGAATGCCGGTGACCTCGCCGTCCGAAATCGCGATCGCACCGGCGTAGCGCGCGCGCGGGATGTCGCCCATGGCGCGCCCCAGGGCGTCGAACAGCCGCGTGCCGCGATCGCCGTGCTCCGCCACCACCACCTTGCGCAGTTCGAGCCCGGGATGACGCGCCGCCGCCGCCGTCAGCGCGGCGGCGGCGCGGTCGGCAAGCGCGGTCCGGTCGCCGATCCGCATCGAGGCGCTGTGATCGACCAGCAGCACGCCGATATCCGGCAGCGGGCGGACCGTCTCGCGCACCAGCACCGGCCCGGCGAGCCAGCCCAGCAGCACGGCGAACGCGACGCCGCGCCAGGCCGCCCCGCGCGCCCGGCGCCACAGCCCGAAGCCGGTGGCCAGCGCCATCGCCGCCGCCAGCGCCACGAGGACGGCGGCCGGCACCAGCGGATCGCAGCGCAGCGCGACGATCAGGTGCTCGAGACCGAGGCCGGGGGCGACGCCGCTGGTCATGCTACTGGCCGAGCCGTGCCATGATCGCCTTCAGCTGCAACTGGTCGCCTTTGTAGTTGCCGGTGAGGGCATACATCACGAGGTTGACGCCGAAGCGGTAGGCCAGCACGCGCTGCTCCTCGCCCCCCGGAACGGCGGCGTACGGGGTCTGCCCGTCCCGATCGACCGCCCAGGCCGCCGCCCAGTCGTTGGCGCCGATCACCACCGGGCTCACGTCGTCATTGCCGCGCTCGGCGGTGCGGGAGACCCAGACCGGACCGGCATAGCGCCCGGGATAGGTGCGCAGGAGGAAGAAGGTGCGCGCCAGCACGTGATGGATGGAAAGCGGCGTGAGCGGCGGGATCAGGAGCCCGCGCGCCGCCCGCCGCAAGGCCGCCGCCGCACCCGGGGCGGGCGCGCCGCCGGCGCCCGCGGG
>JAGWSV010000211.1 GCA_028869315.1 Rhodospirillales bacterium | reverse complement strand
GCGGCGCGGTCGGGTTCCACCACGACCAGCGCCGGGGCGGGCGCGAAGCGGGCGCGGCACTGCACCGAGACCGCGGCGGCGACGCCGCCCACCCCGCCCTGGACGAACACATGGGTGGGCGGCGCCTGGTCCCCTTGTCCCGCCCATTGGTCGGCCGCCTCGTCGGCCATCAGCCGGTAGCCCTGCATGACCGCGCGGGGAATTTCCGTGTAGCCGGGCCAGGACGTGTCGGAGACGGTGATCCAGCCTTCCGCCTCCGCCGTCGCCGCGGCGGCGCGCACCGCGTCGTCATACGTGCCGGGCACGCGGCGGAGTTCGGCGCCGTAGCGGGCGATCGCGTCCGCCCGGCCCTGGCTCACCGTCGCATGCACGAAGATCACGCAGCGGCAGCCGGCCCGGGCGGCGCCCCAGGCGACCGCGCGGCCGTGATTGCCGTCGGTGGCGCAGGTCACGGTGAGCGCGGCCGGCGCCACGCCGCGGCGCGCCGCCTCGGCGGCGACGGCGAGCCCGACGGCATAGGCCCCGCCCAGCGCCTTGAAGCTGCCCAGGCCGAAGCGGCCGGATTCGTCCTTGATCCGCACGGCGGCGACGCCTGCCTCGGCGGCGAGGCCGGGCAGGTCGCGGAGCGGCGTCGGCGCGTAGCCGTCCCAGGCGCGGATCGCCGCGCGGGCGCGGACGAAGCCGCCTTCCGGCAGCACGACGACGCCGGGCACGCCGGCGCGCGCGTTGGGCAGACAACGAAATCCCGATGATGCGTCCATGCGTCCCTCGCTCGCGCCCGCGCGCCCCGGTGCGCACCGGAGCCGGCGGGCCGCGCTTCGATCATGCCAGCGGGCGGCCGGCAGCGCACATAGGCCCGGATCCCGCCGGTGTCACCACCGTCGCGCAGACCTGCCGCGCGTGGCAGGAACGGCGCCCGGCCGGCGCGCGGCGGATCCGCAACGACATCCGGCGGCGGATCGTCCGGCATGTAACCTTTCATGCCGATGCGCGGAACTCATGGGTATCGCTCTTCTGCCGAAGAGCGGCATGCAGCGATGGAGACGGCCATGAAGAAGATGTTCGCAATGCTCATGATGATCGGCCTGCTGGCGTCGGCTGCCGCCGTGGTCGCGTCGGCGGCGCAAGGGTCGGGCGCGGCCGCGCAGCACGACACCTATGACGGTCCGGGCCAGAACGGCTGACCCGGGGGTGCGCGCGGCCATGAAGCGGCGGCTCCGGCCGGCGATGCCGGCACGGATCGTCGCCAGCCGGACGGAATGAAGACGGCACCTGCATCGGCGCCCGGCGGGCGCTGATGCAGGGGCAGCCGGCGCCGCCGCCGCGCGGCGCCGGACAGGCAACGAAGATGCCGGGATCGGCGGGAAGAACCCATGCTCTGCGTCAACACGGCAGCATTGCACGATACGCGGTATCGGAACGATGCGGACGGGCAGCGGTTCCGTTCCCTGTCCGCCATGTTCGCGCGGCGCCCCTGCCTGGCGCGCTATGTCGAGCTGGCGCTGGCGGCGCTGCTGGCCGCCGCGGTGGTGATCGCCGCGGTGCTGATCGCCGCCGGGGCGCGCCGCGGCGGCACGCCGGCGGCGGAGCGGACCGACCCGTCCTACGTCGCCACGATGGAACTGAACGCGATCGTGCGGGCGGTGCGCGCCGAGTACCGGTCGGCAGGAAACTATCGCGGGGTCGATGCCGCGCGCATCGCCCGCAGCGGCCGCATGCCCGCAGGATGGGTCGGCGTGCACGGCATCAAAGGGCCGTTCGGCTCCTATGTGCGGATCCAGCCGACCGAGCTGGACAGCGCCTTCGCGGTGCGCATGCCGCGGGTCCCGCCGCGCGCCTGCGCCCGGCTCGCGGCGGCCAGCACGGGGTTCCTGTTCTTCGAAATCAACCGCGCCGCCGGCGGAACCGCGCCGATGCGCCTCGCCGCGGCGCGCCAGGCCTGCGCCGCCGGCAACAACACGCTGACCTGGGCTTATCGGTGACACCGGCGGCCTCGGCCGGGAGGGCTTTCCGCGGGCGGGCCGGGTGGTCGCGTTCGGTTTGAACAACGACGATGCCGGCGGAGCGGCGCGGACCGCTCCGCGACATCGCCGCGACGCGGTGCGGCGGGGTCTCGTGACGTCGCCGCGGCGCCGGAATATCCTCGCTGCCGGACAGGAGGCCACCCATGACCACAGCACCGCGCGCGCGACGCCCGTCCCGCATGGCATCGGCCAGAAGCGGCATCGCCGGCCTCGCCGTCGTGCTGGCGCTGGCGGGTCCGGCCAGCGCCCAGGGGATGATGGGCCACGGCATGATGGGCCAGGGGATGATGGGCCAGCAGATGGGCCCGGGCATGATGGGCGGCGGCGCGGGGATGATGCGGCGAAACGGCGGGGGCGCGGCGAACGGCGCCGCCGGCCCGGCCTGGGACCGGCTTCGCGCCTATGTCGGCGACCACCACCTCGCCTGCCTGAGTTGCCACGCCCTGTCGGGACACGGCGCCGGCCCGTCTTTCCTGGAGATCGCGCACCGCTTCGCCGGCCAGGCGGGCGGGACACCGGCGATGGCGCACGGGATCAGCGCCGGCGTGTCGGGCGCCTGGGCCGGCTACCCGGCGATGCCCGGCGGGATGGCGACGCCGGGGCAGGCGCAGGACCTCGCGCGGATGATCGCCGCGCTGGGACGTTAGCGCGCGCGTCAGGCCATAGGGGCGTTTGCCCCTTTTGCCGGGGCCACCGCCCGCCACCCCGCCCCGGGCCACGCCGCTCGTGCGCCCGATGCAGTCGCCGGCCAGAACCGCCGGATTGAAAACCCTTTGTCACCCGAGAGACCATAGGAGCGGGAAACCGGTTCGCTCGGGGAAGCTGGATGCTCGCGATCTCACCTCTGCGCAGAACGGACGTCACCGACCGCCTGGCGGCCGGTGCCTTTCGGGTCGCGGTGGTGATTCCCTGCTATCGGGTGCGCGAGCAGGTCGCCGACGTGGTGGACGCGATCGGGCCCGAAATAGATCTGATCTACGTCGTCGACGATGCCTGCCCGGAGCATTCCGGCGAACATCTGCTGGCGCGGTGCGCGGATCCACGGGTGCAGGTGCTGGTGCACGAGGCGAACCAGGGCGTCGGCGGGGCGGTGATCACCGGCTATCGCCAGGCGCTGGCCGACGGAGCGGAGATCGTCGTCAAGCTGGACGGCGACGGCCAGATGGCGCCCGCGCTGATCCCGCGCCTCGTCGCGCCGATCATGGAGGGCCGCGCCGACTACACCAAGGGCAACCGCTTCTGGAACCTGGAGGACGCCGGCACCATGCCGCCGGCGCGCATGGCCGGGAACATCGCCCTCTCCTTCCTGACCAAGCTGTCCTCCGGCTACTGGGGCGTGTTCGATCCGACCAACGGCTTTACCGCGATCCACGCGGCGGTGCTGCGGGAGCTGCCGCTGAACAAGATCGCGCGTCGGTATTTCTTCGAGTCCGACATGCTGTTCCGCATCGGCATCCTGCGCGGACTGGTGGTCGACGTGCCGATGACCGCGGTGTACCACGATGCGCCGAGCAGCCTGCGGATCGGAAGGGTCCTGCTTCCCTTCTTCGCGCGCAATATGTTCAACACCGCGAAGCGCATCCTCTACCGATATTTCCTGCGTGACTTTTCGATCGCGTCGATACAGCTCCTGGCCGGCCTGGCGCTGTTATCGTTCGGCACCGTGTTCGGGATCCGGGAATGGTCGATCAGCACCGAGAGCGGCGTCGTCGCCAGCACCGGAACGGTCATGCTGGCGGCGCTGCCGGTCATCCTCGGGGTGCAGCTTCTGCTGTCGTTCCTGTCGTTCGACGTCGCCGGAACCCCGGCCCGGGCGGTCCATCCGCTCCTGGAGACGCCGCGGTTCACCGCGGTGACCCGGAGGAAGCCATAGCGAGACCCGGAGCGCCGCAGTTTTCGGGGAAGGTCGCGTGGTTTCCCGTGCTGCTCTGCCTGCTCGCCAGCATCCTTGGCGCGCTGCCGATGGTGGTCCTGACCCCGCCGTTCCAGGTGCCCGACGAGCCTCAGCATTTCGACCGGGCATTCCAGATCAGCGAGGGGATCATCCTGGCAGGGCTCGCAAACGGCAAGGCGGGCGGACGCCTGCCGGCTTCGCTGCCGTCGCTCACCCGGAGGTTTCTGGGCACCGACCGGACCCTGGCGCACCGGACCATCAGCCCGCAGCCGATCTCCCATACGATGCAAGCGCTGGCGCTGCCGCTCGCGCCACGCCGGCGAACGTTCGTCGATTTCACCGGGGCGGCGTTTTACGCGCCTTTCGCCTACATGCCGCAGGCGCTCGGCATCGCCGTCGGCCGATGGCTCGGCGCCGGCCCGCTGATGTTGCTGTATCTGGCGCGGACGGCCAACGCACTGGCTGCAATCGCGATCCTGTCCGCCGCGATCGGGCTGCTTCCGGTCGGACAAGGGCTGGCGCTGCTCGGGGGCCTGCTCCCGATGGCGCTGTACGAATACGCCTCGGTGTCGCCGGATGCCCTGGTCATCAGCCTGGGCTTCCTTCTGACCGCGGTCGGTCTGCGGGCGCTGCTGCGCGGGACATGGCGTCCGGCGGAGGTTGCCGTCGCCGCGTTGGCCGGACTTGCGGTATGCTCCATCAAGCCGGTCTATGCGCCGCTGCTGCTGGTCTCGGCGCCTGCCGCGCTGGTGAAGGACCAGCGCAGGAATCACCTCCTTGCGCTCGCCGTGATCCTGGTCGTGGGCCTCGGTGGAACCGCCCTGTGGTTCAACCTGGTGTCACGCCTGGTCATGACCAACCAACCGCATGCCGACGTCCACGCCCAGCTTCTCCTGGTGCTCGGTCACCCGCTTGCATTCGTCCGGGCCATGGCGGCGGCCGCGCATCGATATTTCTGGTTCTATCTGTATTCGCTGATCGGAGACCTCGGCTGGTTGAACGTCCTGCTGCCGCGGCTGGTCTATCTCCTGGCCGGCGTCGGCCTTGTGCTCGGGTATGCCGCATGCGGGGCGAAGACGATCCGGATACCCGCGATCGTTCCGATCTGGTGCACACTGCTCCTGGCGGGTGCGATCGTATTGGTCATGCTTTCGATGTATCTCGACGCCACGCCGGTGGGGGCGCCTGCGGTGACCGGGGTGCAGGGACGATACTTCCTGCCGCTGCTCGCGCTGGTCGCCTCGATTCTCGGATCGCTGCCGCCGGCGCGCATCGGGCAGCGGCTCGGCGCCGCCCTGCTCGCGGCAGTGGCCGGAATCGTGATGCTCGACGCGGCGATCGCGATGGCACGCATTTGCACTGTCTTCCGGGTTCTGTGAACGCGAAGCCCGGAGTTGCGCATGTGCCGCGTGATCGCGGCGCGGAGGGCCGATCACGCGCGCATGACGCGTCCCGCCGGCGCGCCAGCCGGATTCGGTATCACTACGGAACGCAAAGCAAGGCGTCGCGTCGCACCCCCTAAGGACCCGTTCGACACTTATCCAATCGATCAGCGGTGTCGAACGGGTCCCGAGGTTTTGTTGCAATCGGCATTTTTGTCGGCGTGCTGACGCACGTGTTTGCCGACGATGCCTGGGCCGGCGAGCCGGGTTGGCGGCGCGGCGCCCGGTGGCGACCGCCGCGACCCGGCGGGGGCGTCATCCGCCCAGTTGGGTCAGCACCAGCCCCGCGGCGATCAACCCCACCCCCAGCCAGAACACCGGACCGACCGGTTCGCGGAACCAGTACCACCCGGCCAGCGGCACCAGCACCATGCCCAGCGCAACCCACGGATAGGCTCGGGTCAGCGGCACCCGCGACAGGATCCATATCCAGAGCACGGTCGCCAGGCCGTACAGCACGAGCGCCGCATAGAGCGACGGCGCCCGCAGCGCCATCGCGACCCCCCCGGTCCGCAGCACCAGGCCCACGGCCTTGAAAAGCGCCTGCCCGCTTGCCAGCAGAACGGCAAACAGCACCAGGCTCGCCATACTCAGCACCGACATCGCGCGCCGCCCGCAAGAGAAAACCGGAGGGGATTCGCACCGCCCCGGCGTCAGCCTATGCTAGCCGGGCTTCGTCCCCCAAACCCCCGATTCGCGCCATGCCCCTTCTCCTCGGCCTCGACCCGGGGCTCAGCTTCACCGGCTGGGGCCTCATCGCCGCCGAGGGCAACCGGTTGCGCCACGTCGCCGACGGCGTCATCGCCACCGACGCGGCGACGCCGGTGCCCGAACGGCTGCGCCGGCTGCACGACGCGCTCGCCGCGCTGATCGCCGCGCACCGGCCGGACGAAGCGGCGGTGGAGGAGACGTATGTGAATCGCAACGGCGCCGCGACCCTGAAGCTCGGCTACGCCCGCGGGGTGGCGCTGCTCGCCCCGGCGCTGGCCGGCATTCCCGTCGCCGAATACGGCGCCAAGACGGTGAAGCTCGCGGTGGTCGGCACCGGCGGGGCGGCAAAGGAGCAGGTGCAGATGATGGTCCGCCGCCTGCTGCCCGGCGCCGCCATGCGCCGCGCCGACGCCGCCGACGCGCTCGCGGTCGCGATCTGCCACGCCCATCATCGCGCCAGCCGGCACGCCTGGGCGCAGCACGTCCATCCCGCCCCCGCCGGCGCCCGATGATCGCCCTGCTCACCGGCCGCATCGCGGCGCTGGAGGCGGAGAGCTGCGTGGTCGACGTGGGCGGGGTCGGCTATCTGGTGCACGCCTCCAGCCGGACCCTGGGGGCGCTGCCGCAGCCGCCGAGCCCGGCCCGGCTGCTGATCGAAACCCAGGTCCGCGAGGACGCCATCCTGCTCTACGGCTTCGCCGACCCGGCCGAACGCGACTGGTTCCGCCTGCTCACGACCGTACAGGGGGTGGGCGGTCGGGTCGCGCTGTCGGTGCTGTCGGCGCTGTCGCCGCGCGACCTCGCGGGCGCCATCGCCGCCGGCGACCGTGCCAGCCTGACCCGCGCCCAGGGGGTCGGGCCGCGCCTCGCGGTGCGCCTGCTCACCGAGCTGCGCGACAAGGCGGGCGCCCTGCCGGCCACCCAGGGCCTGCCCGCCGCGCCCGCCGCCGCGGCGCCCGGCCTGGCGGAGGACGCGCTCTCCGCCCTCGTCAATCTCGGCTACCGGCGGGGGGAAGCGCAGCCCGCGGTCGCGCGGGTGCTGGAGCGGCTCGGCCCCGACGCCCGGCTGGACGCGGTGATCCGCGACAGCCTGAAGGAACTGGCGGCATGAGCGGCGCGGCATGAGCGGCGCGCAGCCCCCGGACCGCGACGTGTCCCCCGCGCGGCGGGAGGAGGACGCGCCGGAAGCCTCGCTGCGCCCGCAGCGCCTGGCGGAGTTCATCGGCCAGAAGGCGAGCCGGGAGAACCTGGCGGTGTTCATCGCCGCCGCCCAGGGCCGCACCGAAGCGCTCGACCACGTGCTGCTGCACGGCCCGCCCGGCCTCGGCAAGACGACCCTGGCGCAGATCGTCGCCCGCGAGCTGGGCGTGGGCTTCCGCGCCACGTCCGGCCCGGTGATCCAGCGCGCCGGCGACCTTGCCGCAATCCTGACAAACCTCCAGCCCAGGGACGTGCTGTTCATCGACGAGATCCACCGCCTGCAGCCCGCCATCGAGGAAGTGCTCTACCCAGCCATGGAGGATTTCCAGCTCGACCTGATCATCGGGGAGGGGCCGGGCGCGCGCTCGGTGCGAATCGACCTGCCGCCGTTCACCCTGGTGGGCGCGACGACCCGCGCCGGGCTGCTGGCGACGCCGCTGCGCGACCGCTTCGGCATTCCGCTGCGGCTGGTCTTCTACACGCCCGCCGAGCTGGAAGTGATCGTCCGCCGCGGCGCGGCGATCCTCGGCCTGGCGCTGACCGAAGCCGGCGCGGCGGAGATCGCCGCGCGGTCCCGCGGCACCCCGCGCATCGCCGGGCGGCTGTTGCGCCGGGTGCGCGACTTCGCCGCCGTGCAGGGCGCGGCCGAGGTCGACCGCGCGATGGCGGACGCCGCGCTGACCCGGCTGGAAGTCGATGCGCGCGGCCTCGACGCGATGGACCGGCGCTATCTCCGGCGCATCGCCGAACACCATGCGGGCGGTCCGGTCGGGGTGGAAACCCTGGCCGCTGCGCTGTCCGAGGCACGCGACACGCTCGAAGACGTGATCGAGCCGTTCCTGATCCAGGAGGGGTTCGTCCTGCGCACGAGCCGCGGCCGGATGCTGGGGATGCCGGGCTGGCAGCATCTCGGCCTGGTGCCGCCGGCGGCGGCGGCGGGCCAGCCCGACCTGCTGTCCGGCGGCGCCGACGGCGGCGGGACGCCAGTTCAATGAACGGCAATCCGGCCGCCATCCCTGGCCAAACCGCCCACCGCTACGATCTGCGGGTCTATTATGAAGACACCGACGCCGGCGGCATCGTGTACCACGCGAATTACCTCCGCTTCGCCGAACGGGCGCGCACGGAAGCGTTGCGCGCGCTGGGGATTCCCCACGCCGTGCTGGTACGCGATCACCATCGCATGTTCGTGGTGCGCCGCGTCAAATTGGATTATCTGCGCCCCGCGAGGCTGGACGAGCCGCTTTCGGTCCTGACCGACCCGCGGGCCCTCGGCGCCGCTTCCATCCGGTTGCGCCAGGACATCGTCGGGGTCGAGGGGGTCTGCGCCGCGGCGCTGATCGACCTCGCCTGCGTGAGTACGGAAACCGGCCGGCCGGCGCGCATCCCGCCCGCCTGGCGGGACGCGTTGAAGGGGTGGGAGCAGGCCGCGCCGCCGGGACCAGAACCCCTGGGCGGCGCCGCCGGCGAGGACGGAACCAAGGGCGGCTCCGCCGCTGGTGACTGAACGAAGGGCGGCTCCGCCGCCGGTGACTGAAGCAAGGGCGGCTCCGCCGCTGGTGACTGAACGAAGGGCGGCTCCGCCGCTGGGTTGAACAAGGGAGTACGCGGTGGATCGCGCTGTCGATGCGGTAAATCTGGGAGCGGCCGGGGGCGATCTGTCGCTCTGGGGCCTGTTCCTGCAGGCCGACATCCTGGTGAAGCTGGTCATCATCGGCCTGCTCTGCGCCAGCGTGTGGGTCTGGGCCATCGTGTTCGAGAAATGGTCGAGCCTGCGCCGGGTCAACAAGGCGGCCGACGGGTTCGAGGACCGGTTCTGGTCCGGCGGCAGCCTCGACGACCTCTACGACGAGGAGGGCGCCCAGCCGGCGCACCCGATGGCCGCCGTGTTCGGCGCCGCGATGGGGGAGTGGCGCCGCTCCAGCCGGGTCGCCGGAGCCGAGGCCGCCCGCGCCAGCGTGCGCGAGCGGGTGGACCGCGCCATCGCCGTCACCGTGCAGCGGGAGATGGACCGGCTGGAGCGCTGGACCATCTTCCTCGCCTCGGTCGGCGCGACCGCGCCCTTCATCGGCCTGTTCGGCACCGTCTGGGGCATCATGCATTCCTTCTCGGCGATCGCGGCGATGCACAACACCAACCTGGCGGTGGTGGCGCCCGGCATCGCCGAGGCGCTGTTCGCCACCGCGATCGGCCTCGTCGCCGCGATCCCGGCGGTGCTCGCCTACAACAAGATCAGCACCGACCTGTCGCGCTTCGCCTCCCGCCTGGAGGGATTCGGCACCGAGTTCGGCGCCATCCTGTCGCGCCAGAGCGAGGAGCGGGCCTGAGCCATGGCGATGTCCAGCCCCGGCGGGCGCAACGGCGGCAGGCGCGGACGCTACCGGCCGCTCGCGGAGATCAACGTCACGCCGCTGGTCGACGTGATGCTGGTGCTGCTCGTCATCTTCATGGTCACCGCGCCGCTGATGACCTCCGGCGTGTCGGTCGACCTGCCGAAGACCGACGCCAAGCCGCTGAACACCGACAGCAAGCCGCTCACCGTCTCGATCAATTCCGGGGGCAAGATCTACCTGCAGAACCAGCAGGTGGAACTGCCCGAACTGGTCGCGAAGCTGCAGGCGATCGCGTCGGGGGACGCAACGAGGCGGATCTTCGTCCGCGGCGACAAGGACATCTCCTACGGGCTGGTGGTGCAGGTGATGGCGACGATCGCGCAGGGCGGGTTCACCAAGGTGGCGCTGCTGGCGCAGCCGCCCGCCGGGCTGCCCGCCGCGGCGCCCGGCCCCGCGGCGTCCGGCCCCGCGGCGTCCGGATCGCCGGCGGCCGCGACCAAGCAACCGGGGCACTGAGCGTTTCGCCATGTGGGATCGGCTGGCGCCGTCGGACCTGACGCCGGAGTTGCGCCGCGGGGCCGCCGCCTCGGCGGTGATGCACGTCCTCGTGCTGCTGGTGGTGCTTGTCGGCCTGCCGTTCTTTCCGCCGCCCGCCCCGCCGCAGGAAACCACCGTCGCGATGGTGTTCCAGGGCACGCCCGGCAAGACCATGCGGGCGCCGAAACCCGGCAAGGTGCCGGCGCCGGCGCAGACGGAGGTGCCGATCGTCGCCCCGCCGGCGTTCCAGAAGCCGCAGCCCAATCCGAACGAATTCGCGCCGCCGCCGCCGCCCCCGCCGCCGCCGCCGCCGCCGGAGCAGACGGTGACGCCGCCGAAGCCGACCCCGCCGGTGAAAGCCCCGCCGCCCACGCCGGCGCCCACCCCGGCGCCGAGCCTGCCGGTGCCCGCCCCGCCGG
>JAGWSV010000210.1 GCA_028869315.1 Rhodospirillales bacterium | reverse complement strand
AGGCGATCGAGGGCGAGCCGCGCCTGCAACAGATGCGCGAGGACGACGAGGCGGTGCGCGGCGTGCTCGACGTCGCGTTGCAGATCGAGGGGCTGTACCGCCACGCCTCCACCCATGCCGCCGGCGTCGTCATCGGCGACCGCCCGCTGATCGAACTTGTGCCGCTCTACCGTGATCCGCGCTCGGACTTCCTGGTCACCCAGTATTCGATGAAGCATGTCGAGCAGGCTGGGCTGGTGAAGTTCGACTTCCTCGGGCTCACCACGCTTACCATCCTGGAACGCGCGCGCGGCTTCCTGCGCGGGCTCGGGATCGCGCTCGATCTCGCGCATCTGCCGCTCAATGATACGAAAACCTACGAGATGCTGGCGAAGGGCGATGCCGGCGGGGTGTTCCAGCTCGAAGGCCAGGGCATGCGCGACGCGCTGCGGCAGATGCGGCCCGACCGGTTCGAGGACCTGATCGCCGCGGTGGCGCTCTATCGCCCCGGCCCGATGGCCAACATCCCGGATTATTGCCGGCGCAAGCATGGCGAGGCGTGGGAGCCGCCACACCCCGAGCTGGCCGACATCCTGGGCGAGACCTACGGAATCATGGTCTACCAGGAACAGGTGATGCAGATCGCGCAGCGCATGGGTGGCTACTCGCTGGGCGGCGCGGACCTGTTGCGCCGCGCCATGGGCAAGAAGATCCGCGCCGAGATGGAGGCGCAGCGCAAGACCTTCGTCGACGGCGCCACCGCGCGCGGCATCGACGAGGCGAAGGCCGTGGAAGTCTTCGACCTGATGGCGAAGTTCGCGGATTACGGCTTCAACAAGTCCCACGCCGCCGCGTATGCGCTGGTTGCCTACCAGACCGCCTGGCTGAAGGCGAACCATCCCGAGGTGTTCCTTGCCGCCTGCATGAGCCTGGCGCTGACCAACACCGACCGGCTCGCCGCGTTGAAGCAGGAAGCGGAGCGGTCCGGCATCCCGATCCTGCCGCCCGACGTCAACCGGTCCGGCGCCGATTTTTCGGTGGAGCGGCGCGCGGACGGGCGGCTGGCGATCCGCTACGCGCTCGCCGCGGTGAAGAAGGTGGGCTTCGCGGCGATGACGGCGCTGGTGGCGGCGCGCAAGGACGGGCCGTTCGCCGACCTTGCGGACTTCGCCGCCCGGGTGGACCCGAAGCAGCTCAACAAGATGCAGCTCGAGAACCTGGTGCGCGCCGGCGCGTTCGATACGATCGACGCCAACCGGGCGCGGCTGTTCGCCGCGGCCGAGACCATCCTGCGCCGCGCGCAGGCCACCGCGGCGGAAGCCGAGAGCGGACAGATCGGCCTGTTCGGCGGCGGCGCGCGGCCGGAGCCGCTGCGCCTGCCCGACATGCCGGACTGGCCGTCGCTGGAGCGGCTGGGGTTCGAGGCGGAAGCGGTGGGCTTCCATCTGACCGCGCATCCGCTGGACGCCTACCGCCAGGCGCTGGGCCGGTTGCGGGTGGCGCCGATCGCGCAGCTGGAAGCGCGGGCGCAGGCGGGGCAGGGGCGGGTGAAGCTTGCCGGCACCGTCGTCGCGGTCAAGGAACGGATCACCCGCACCGGCAACCGCATGGCGTTCGTCCGCATCACCGACGCCTCCGGCTCCTGCGAAGCGACGTTGTTCAGCGAGGTGCTGGGCGGGGCGCGGCCGTTGCTGTCGTCCGGAACGAATGTGCTGATCAGCGCCGAGTTGCAGACCCAGGGCGAGACGCTGCGGGTGACGGCGCTCGATGTGTCGGACCTCGACCAGGCGGCGGCCGCTTCCGGGGCGGGGCTGCGCGTCTGGCTGGCCGAGACCGCTTCGGTGCCGCATATCCGGGCGCTGCTCGAGGCGCAATCGGGCGGGCGCGGCCGGGTGTTCCTGGTGCCGCGCACCGATGCCGCGCGCAGCGTGGAGATCGCGCTGCCGGGCGGCTTCACGGTGACGCCGGTGCTGGCGCAGGCGATGGCGCAGGTGCCCGGGGTGGAACGGGTGGAGGAGGTATGAGGGCCGCTGCGCAAGCTGCCCGATACCTGTGCGTCCGCGGGCCTGATCGGGGCGTCTGACGATTTCGCCCTCCGGCTTGGTTAGCACGCGTTCCGATGCCGCCTGGAATCGAGGCCCATGACAGCGGCCATCTTGCCGTTTCCGTGTCGCAGCATATGGCGGTCGTATCGCATCAATTCATATGGCTCTGCTTGCGTTAGCTATAGGTAAGGGTTGATACCCCCAGCCGAAGCGGGGACGAGGCGGCGATGGATCAGGCGTGCTTTGAGGCGTGGTTGTTGGCGATCCGGAGCCTGACCGCGGAACAGCGTGGCGT
>JAGWSV010000209.1 GCA_028869315.1 Rhodospirillales bacterium | reverse complement strand
GCGGCAACAGAGTTTCGAACAAGTCACGCAGCCGCCCGATCGTCATTGTCGGGGCCGATCAACCTCGGTATTCCACCCTCGGTTGATAGCCGGCTGCGGCGGGGCGGGATGAGCCCGATCGGCGCAGTGGGGGGGGCCCCGGCGGCGGCTTTCAGGTACGCGAAGGAGGAATTCATGCGTAAGGCTCTTCTGGCCACGGCAGCGTTGCTGGGCATGTCCTACGGGATAGGTCACGCTGCCGAGATCTCCGTTGTTTCGACGACGCCCACCGGGGTGTCCGGGTTCGTCTCGCCGCAGCTGAAGGCGAAGCCCGGTCAGATCGTGGTTCACCTGAGCTTCCGTGAGAACGTGTACATGGAAGCCTCGTGGTTCGGCCATAATGGGACGAGCTCGTCCGGCCTCGCCAGTTCCAATGCCGGTGGCGACAAGCTTCAGCCGCAGGCCATCACCGGCTATTCGCGTATCTTCGGCGGGTTCGACGCGCAGACGACCAGCGGCCTGAAATACGGCGCCGTCATGGAAATCCGCGAGAACAACTTCGGCACCAACTCCAGCGGCAAGTATGGCGGCGCCGGCGGCGGTGCCCCGAGCACGGGTGCGTCGGGCCAGTCCTTCGCCAACACGCTCTATATTCGCCGCGGCTACGGCTATATCGGCACCGACCAGATCGGCCTGCTGCGCATCGGCGAGATGGACGGGCCGATGTCCCTGTTCCTGACCGGCGTGTTCGACAGCCTGGGCACCGGCGGCTTCAACGGCGACCTCAACACCTACAACAGCACGACCCCGATCTGGCCGTTCGAGGACGTGGGCAACAACTACACGACCGCGAAGATCATGTATCTGTCGCCGATGTACGAAGGCTTCCAGGCCGCCATCAGCTACGAGCCGAACTCGGCCAACCTGCAGGACAACTACTTCACCTGCTCGACCGCGGACTGCTTCACGACCTCGAGCAGCAACAGCGCGAATGAACTCGTGCGGCGCCGCAACACGATCGAGGCGGGCATCCGCTATGTCGGCACCCTGTTCGGCACCGTCGGCATCAACACCTCGCTGACCGGCACCACCGCCGGCCGCGTGAATCCCGGTCCGACGGCGGCGCCGGCGCTCGGGACCACGAGCTTCCGCAACCAGCTGTTTGGTGACTTCGGTATCGCGCTGACCTATGCCGGCCTCACGGTGGGCGCCAACGTCCAGGGCGGCCGGGTGAACGGGCAGTTCGCCAACATGCCCTCCGGCGGCCATGACGAACTGGCCTACGAAGTCGGCGGCGACTACAAGATCGCCGCCTTGACGTTCGGCGCCATGTATTTCAGCAACTCCTATCAGGGGTGGTCTGGCCTGCATGCGCGGCGCGACCAGGGCGTGACGATCGGTGCCAACTACGCGATCGCTCCGGGCGTGAACTTCCTCGCCGAATACGACTATGGCTGGCGTCACCAGTCCGGCTTCGATTTCTATTCCGGCGGTCCCGGTGCCAACAACAACGACGTGAAGGAGCAGATCATCGGCGCGGGCTTCCAGTTCGCGTTCTGAGATCTCACGACGTCTGATCGGTTGGGACGGCGGAGCGAAAGCTCCGCCGTTCTTTTTTTAAGGACCTCCGCCCGCCCGGCGCTTGCCGCATCGCGCCCGCCGCCCTAGGAGTGGCGTCCGCATCCTGCTTCCAGGATGACCCTTCGGCCGGAACATCGATGACCCGTTGCAAACACCTGCCGCCACTTGCCGCCGTGCTGCTTCTCGCCGGCTGTGCGGGCGCCCAGCTTCCGTCCGACGCCTCCTATCACGCCCGCGCGCCCGACATGCCGGCGACCTCGATGGCCGGTCCCGGGGGCCTGTTCAGCGGCGTCTTCGGCGGCCGCAGCAAGAACCACGGCGGCGGCGGCACCAGCCCGATCGGGGTGAACGCCTATCTGTGGCGCGGCGCGCTGGACACCCTGTCGTTCATGCCGCTCGCCTCGGCCGATCCGTTCGGCGGCATCATCATCACCGACTGGTATTCCCCGCCCAACACGCCGGATGAGCGGTTCAAGGCCACCGCCTATATCCTGGGCCAGGAGCTCCGCGCCGACGCGATCAAGGTGACCCTGTTCCGCCAGGTGCGCCAGAACGGGGAGTGGATGGACGCCTCGGTCAGCCCGGATACCGTGGGCGACATCGAGAACAAGATTCTCGATCGCGCCCGTCAGTTGCGGGTCGAAACCGCCAGCCGCTAGCGGTCCTGCCGCCGGGTTTCGGCTCCCTTCGCAGCAAAGTGCCGGGATCGGCGGGCCTTCGGTTCGCCGGCGACCCGGCCGCGTGACGGTGCGGCGGAGGCCGTCCGTCAGGCGGGGCCGATTACGGGGGCCGTGGTCGCGTCTGTCCCATCCGAGGTGTTTCGCCGGATCGCAGGTGCGCTTGCGGCGTTCCAAACGCGATCCCGCTTGCCCGGCCCAGGACCGGCTTGACACGGCGGCCGATTTATGTTCTTGATACGTTCATGTCCGCCGCCCTCCCGCCCACCAGCGCTCTCCCCACCGGCGCCCCCACCGGCAGCGCATGCGCCCTGGCCGAGCGCTTCGCCTGGTTCATCGCCGGGCTGCGGGAGGCGATGGCGATCGACGCCGGGCACAACGCCGCCCTGATGAACATCGCCGCCCGGCTGTGGAACCGCCTGACCGAAGCCGCCGAGCGCTTCGCCGCCATCGCCGCCCGGCCGGCGGCGCGGTCCCGTCACCCCGGGCCGCAAGCCGAACCCGCCGCCGCTGCCGTTCTTGATGCCGTTCCCGCCCCCGTTTCCGTCCAGCTTCCCGACGATGCGATCCCGCGCCGGCCCGCCGCGCCGCGCCGGACCCTGCCCAGGGGCCATGGCTGGCTGGTGCGGATGGCACCGCAGACGGTGCCGTTCGGCGTGCAGTTCGCCTATCTCCTGGCGCAGCCGGAGATGACGGAACTGCTGGCCGCCGCGCCGCGCCTGTGGCGCGTGCTGCGCCCGCTCTGCCGGATGTTCGGCATCACCCCGCACGACGCCCCGCCGCCGCCAGACCCCGCCCCCGCCCAG
>JAGWSV010000208.1 GCA_028869315.1 Rhodospirillales bacterium | reverse complement strand
CGCTGGCCTGCATCCAGCCCCCGGGGCGGCGGAACCTGCGGCTGGTGTGGCTCGGCTTTGCCGGGCTGGTGCACGCGGCCCGCGCCGGAATTCAGGACTGAGCGGGGCGGGGCGACGCGCGGCCATATTGTTGCGATATCGTACCGAATACCCACATCGCCGGGCCAAAATCGGCGCTGATGCCACGCTCCTGGGTGCCCAAGGTCTCTTCGCGGCCGA
Source organism: Rhodospirillales bacterium (assembly GCA_028869315.1). GTDB lineage: Bacteria > Pseudomonadota > Alphaproteobacteria > Acetobacterales > Acetobacteraceae > JAJZVS01. The sequence continues at coordinate 3,920 of JAGWSV010000208.1, read as the reverse complement.
GGCGCGCGCCGCGCGTCCTATTCCAACAGGTGGCGCTGGATCTTGCCGGTGGTGCTGCGCGGGAGGTCGGCCTGGGCGACGAAGCGGATGTCGCGGGGGCGCTTGTAGCCGGCAAGCGACCCGCGGCAGAGGGTTTCGATGTCGGCCGCGGTCAGGGTGGGGTCGCGGCGGACGACGAAGGCGCGGGGGATTTCGCCCCAGCGCGGGTCGCGGGCGCGCACGACGACGGCTTCGGCGATCCGTGGGTCGGCGAGCAGCACCCGTTCGATCTCGGCCGGGTAGATGTTCTCGCCGCCTGATTTGATCATGTATTTGGCGCGGTCGACGAAGTCGAAGCTGCCGTCCTGGTTGCGGCGGAACAGGTCGCCCATGCGGAAGAAACCGCCGGCGAAGTCGCGCCGGTTGGTGTCCGCCGCGTCCCAGTAGCCGCTGAACACGGTGGGGCCGCGGATCGCCATTTCGCCGGTGGCGCCGTCGGGCACCTCGTTGCCGTCGCCGTCGAGCAGGCGGAGTTCGCAGAGCGAGCTTTGCCGCTTGGCGAGCGAGGCCGGCACGGTGCCGGGCGGGATCACGTTGGCCGAGGCCGGGGGCAGGCCGGTTTCGGTGGCGCCGAAGCTGTTGAGGTAGGGCGCGCGCAGCAGGCGGGTGATTTCGGCCAGTTCGTGCGCCGGCACCAGGTCCGCCATGGCGCCGATGGCGCGGATCGGCTGCGGCACGATCGGGCGGTTGCTGAGCTCGGCGATCATCGGCGCGATGGCGCCGGGCATCATGACCAGCCAGCCGAGCGGGAAGCGCGCGGCGGCGGCGGTGATCGCTTCGGGCTGCATGCCGTCCACGACGATGACGGGGCCGCCGGACATCAGCGCGGCAAGCAGGTGGTCGGCCGAGGCCATGTGGAACATCGGCGCCCAGGCGCAGAACCCGTCGGTGGAGGCGACGCCGAGATCGAGCCGGAAGGCGGCGAGGCGGGCCAGTTCGGCGCGCTGGCTGATCAGCGCCCCTTTGGGCAGGCCGGTGGTGCCGGAGGTGTAGAGGATGAGCAGCCCGTCTTCGGGATCGAAGTCCGCCGGCAGCGGATGCGGCGGCGCAGCGGCGATCAACTCCTCATAGGCGTCGCCGAGCGGCAGGATGTCGCCGGCGGGGGAGGCGGCGAGGGCGGCGAGCGCCGCGGCGTGGCGCGGCGAGACGAGCGTGAGGACCGGGCGCACGAGGCGCAGGCAATGCGCCAGTTCGGGCCCGGCGAGCCGCCAGTTCTGGCAGGCGAGGATGGCGCCGATCCGCCCGGCGGCGAGCATCGCCTCCACGTATTCGCCGCGGTTCTCCGACAGGATGGCGATGCGGTCGCCCCGCCGCACGCCGCGCGCCTGCAGCCCGGCGGCGAGCCGCTCCACCCGCGCGGCGAGCGCGGCGTAGGACAGCGTGCGCCCGTCCGCGAGCAGGGCGGGCGCGGCGGGATGGGCGCGGGCGCGGGCGAGGAACAGCTCCGTCACGCCAAGCCGGCCGGCGCGGCGGAGTGCGGCTTCGGTCGGGTCCGTCATCGACATCTCTCTCGGGCGTTCCTCGGTGCGGCGACACGGCCGGCCGCGCGGAGGGTTCCCCTGCCGCCCCGGCCGGTCCTACACTTCCCCCGCGTGCCGCGGCCCGGCAAGACCGGGCGCGTCCGCCTGCCCCGAGGAGGCCCTGCCATGACCCCGCCGTTCGGCGCCAATTCCAACGCCGCCCGCGACATCGCGAGCGTGCTGCACCCGTATACCGACCTGCAGGCACATCTGGAGGTGGGGCCGGTGGTGATCACCCACGGCAAGGGCGTGCGCGTGTGGGACGATTCCGGCAAGGACTACATCGAGTCCGTCGCCGGGCTGTGGTGCGCCTCGCTCGGCTTCGACAACGAACGGCTGGTGCAGGCGGCCACCGCGCAGATGCGCAAGCTGCCCTTCTATCACGGCTTCACCGCCAAGTCGCACGAGCCCTGCATCGAGCTGGCGGAGATGCTGCTGGCCCGCGCGCCGGTGCCGATGAGCAAGGTGTTCTTCGCCAATTCCGGCTCGGAGGCGAACGACACCGCGATCAAGATGATCCGCTACTTCAACAACGCGGTGGACCGGCCGCGCAAGAAGAAGATCATCGGGCGGGTGAAGGGCTATCATGGCATCACCCTGGCGGCGGCGTCGCTCACCGGCCTGGCGGCGAACCACCGCAGCTTCGACGTGCCGCTGCCCGGCTTCGTCCACACGATGACGCCGCACCACTACAACGAGGCGCAGCCGGGCGAGACCGAGGAACAGTTCGCCACCCGCTGCGCCGAGGCGCTGGAGCAGCTGATCCTGGCCGAGGACCCGGAGACGGTCGCGGCGATGTTCGCCGAGCCGGTGATGGGCGCCGGCGGCGTGATCGTGCCGCCGCGCGGCTATTTCGAGAAGATCCAGGCGGTCTGCCGCAAGTACGACGTGCTGTTCGTCGCCGACGAGGTGATCTGCGGCTTCTGGCGCACCGGCAACTACTGGGGCAGCCAGAGCTTCGGCATCGAACCCGATATCCTGGTCTGCGCCAAGGCGCTGTCGTCCGCCTACCTGCCGATCAGCGCCGTGATGGTGAACGCGCGCGTGTTCCAGGGACTGGCGAGCGAAAGCCACAAGATCGGCACGTTCGGCCACGGCTTCACCTATTCCGGCCATCCGGTGCCGGCGGCGGTGGCGATCGAGACCCTGAAGATCTACGACGAAACCGAAATCGGCGCCCATGTCCGCACGGTCGGCGCGCATATGCAGAAGGAGCTGCGCCGCCGCTTCGCCGAGCATCCGCTGGTGGGCGAAGTGCGCGGCCTCGGCCTGATCGCCGCGGTCGAGCTGATGGAAGACAAGGCGGCGCACAAGAAATTCGACCCGGCGGCGAAGGTGGGCGCGCGCTTCACCAAGCTGATCGAGGGCGAGGGGGTGATCGCCCGTTCGGTGCCCGGCGAGGTGCTGTGCTTCAGCCCGCCGCTGATCATCTCCGAGGCCGAGGTGGACGAACTGCTCGACCGGGTGGAGCGGGCGCTGCGCACGCTGACGGCGGAGCTGCACCAGGGCAAGATCGTGCCGGTTGGGTAACAAGATACCCGCTCCGTGATGGGCGGCGCGCGGCCGGAGGTGACGGCGCCGCCCTCCACCCATGGGCGATGCGTGGGGGGCGATGCGGGGACGCCCGCATCGCCGTTTCCCCCCGCTTGAAACGCAGCCCGCCGCCTGTCAAAAACCCGATCATGGCAGTCAAACCCACCCTCTCCGAAGGCCAGCGCGCTTACGAAGCCCGTCGGGCCGCCAAGGCCGGCATGAGCCTCGAAAAATGGCTGGACTCCAAGGCGCGGGCGCAGGAAGCGGCTGCCAAGGCCGAACGCAAGGCCACCGAGACGGCCAAGCGCCCGCCGGCCAAGCCGGGATTCTTCGCCCGGCTGATCGAGCGGGCGCACAAGCCGCTTTGAGCGGCCGGCGGGCGTCCTGACGCGCTGACGCGGGAGGTGACCGTGCCGCCGCGCCCGCTCGCCGCCCATGCCGATTGGAGCGCCGCGCCGGCCAAGCGCTGGATCGCCCGCGCGCAGCCGGAGCCTGGCGGCTGGCGCCTCGCCGCACCGGCGCCGGTGGGCGAGGTCGGCAGCCTGCTGGCGTGCTTGCGTGCGGCGGCGGCGGGGGCGCCGGTGGCGCTCGGGGTGGATTTTCCGCTCGGCCTGCCGCGGGCCTATGCGGCGCAGCGTGCGGAAGCCGATTTTCCGGCCTTCCTTGCCGCGCGCGCCGCCCGCCCGGGGTTTTTCGCCGTCTGCGCGGCGCTGGAGGAGGTGGGGCCGGAGCGGCCGTTCTATCCGGCGCGCGGGAGGCGCGGCATGCGCCGGGCCGAGCACGCCGCGGCGCTCGGCCTGGCCGGGGCCGAGGCGCTGTCGCGCGCCT
>JAGWSV010000207.1 GCA_028869315.1 Rhodospirillales bacterium | reverse complement strand
TGGTCACCCGGGGCGAGGACCTGCGCCCGGCCACCGACCTGCATCGGCTACTCCAGTCGCTGATGGGCTGGCCGGAACCGGCCTATGCGCATCACCGACTGCTGACCGACCCGTCTGGGCGGCGGCTGGCCAAGCGGGACCGCGCCGTCACCTTGCGGGTGTTGCGGGCGGAGGGCGTGAGCCCCGGGGAGGTGCGGGCGCGGGCGGGATGGACGGGGCCGCGCGGCGTCGTCGCCTGAGGCAGCGTTCGCGGTCGAGCGGACAGCCTTCTGGCGCCGTCTACCAAGCGCCTCTCGTATCGATCACGAACTTGTCCTTCAGCAGGTCCCGATCCACCTGCAGGAAGCTCATGTGGTCGACCAGCAGCAGAACGAGATTGGCCCGTTCCAGCGCCTGATCGAAATCCTGCAGTGTCAGACCGCGCTCCGCCAGCTCCGCCGGGAGCCGCCCGATATGCGGCTCGACGACCAGCAGTTCGCCGATCTGCGCATCGGCCAGCTTGCGCACGATCTCCACCGCAGGGCTCTCGCGTAGATCGTCGACGTCCTTCTTGTAGGCAAGGCCGAGGCAGGCGATCACCGGCTGCTTCAGCGCCGCCGCCCGCTCCCGCACCTTCGCCACCACGAAATCCGGCTTGGCGTCGTTGATCTCGCGCGCGGCGCGGATCAGCTTAGCCTCGTCGGGGTTGGTCGCGACGATGAACCACGGATCAACGGCGATGCAGTGCCCGCCGACGCCCGGGCCGGGGCTCAGGATGTTCACGCGCGGGTGCAGGTTCGCCATCGCGATCAGATCCCACACATTGACCCGCAGCTTGTCGCAGATGAACGACAATTCGTTGGCGAAGGCGATGTTCACGTCGCGATAGGCGTTCTCGGTCAGCTTCGCCAGTTCCGCCGTGCGCGCGGTGGTCACGCGGCATTCCCCGCGCACCACGATGCGATACAACGCCAGAGCACGCTGGGCACAACGGCGGGTCATGCCGCCGATGACGCGGGGGTTGTTGACCACCTCCTCCAGGATGCGTCCGGGCAGCACGCGTTCCGGACAGTGCGCCACCTGGATCTGCGCCATCTCGCCCTTCTGCTGTGGAAAGCTCAGGTCGGGGCGCAACTCGGCAAGGATCGCCGCCACCCGCTCCGTTGTGCCGACCGGGGAGGTGGATTCCAGGATCACCAAGTTGCCTGCCACCAGCGCTGGCGCCACCGCCCGCGCCGCATCTTCCACGAACGAGACGTCGGGCGCCGCCGTCGCGCCGTGGCCGCGCAGCGGCGTGGGCACCGCCAGGATGAAGGCGTCAGCCGGTGCCACCTCCGCCGCGGCGCGCAGCTTGCCGCCTTCCACCACCCGGCGGACCAGGGCATCGAGGTTCGGTTCGCCGAAATGCGGCCGCCCGGCGTTGATCGTCTCAACCACGCGCGGGTTCACGTCGGTGCCATGCACCTCAATCCCGTTTTCGGCGAACACCGCCGCGGTCGGCAAGCCGATATAGCCGAGGCCAACGACGGTGATGCGAGCGAAACTATCCATCCAGAAGGGCCTTCACGATGCGGGCGGCAGCTTGACCGTCGCCGTAGGGGTTGTGGGCGACGCTCATTGCCCGATACGCGGCAGGGTCGTCCAGCAGCCGGGTTGCCCGTGCCACCAGCCGGTCGGCGTCGGTGCCAATCAGTTCCACCGTGCCGGCAGCCACCGCCTCCGGCCGTTCGGTGGTGTCGCGGGTGACCAACACCGGCTTGCCGAGCGAGGGGGCTTCCTCCTGCACCCCGCCCGAGTCGGTGATGATGAGGTGGGCGCGGCGCATCAGGGCGATGAACGGCAGGTAGTCGAGCGGCGCGATCAGCCGGATCGCAGGGTGCGCGCCCAGCATCCGCTCCGCCACCTCGCGGACGTTGGGGTTGAGGTGGACGGGGTAGACGATTTCCACGTCACCCCGGTCGGCGAGGCGGCGCAGCCCGGCGGCGACCCGATCGAGCCCGCCCTGGAAATTCTCCCGTCGGTGGCCGGTGACCAGGATCAGCTTCCGAGACGGGGCGGGCGGCGGCAGCGCGGCCTCGGCGGCGGCGGCGCGGCGGCGGTCGGTGTCCAGAATGGCCACCGCGTCCAGCAGCGCATCGATCACCGTGTTGCCGGTGACGGTGATGCGGGCCGGGTCGATGCCCTCACGCGTCAGGTTGCCGAGGGCTTCGACGGTAGGCGGGAAGTGCCAGTGCGCCAGCGTGCTGGTAAGGCGGCGGTTCATCTCCTCCGGCCAGGGGGAGTCGACGTTGCCGGTGCGCAGCCCGGCTTCCACGTGGCCGACGGGGATCCTGGCGTAGAACGCGGCGAGCGCGGCAGCGAAGGTGGTGGTGGTGTCTCCCTGCACCAGCACGATGTCCGGCCGCAGCTCGGCATAGGCGCCAGCGAGCCCTTCTAGCACTGCGGTGGTGATCCAGGTCAGCCCCTGGGCTTGGCGCATGATGTCGAGGTCGCGGTCCGGGCGGATGGCGAACAGGTCGAGCACCTGGTCGAGCATCTGGCGGTGCTGCGCAGTCACGCAAACGAGCCCGGTGACCCCGGCGGTCTCGCTCAGGCGGCGGATGACGGGGGCCAGCTTGATGGCCTCGGGGCGGGTGCCGAAGACAGTGAGGATGCGCATGGAGCGGATGGTAGGGGAGGGGGCGCCAGATAGCACGCCGAGGAGTTGCAGCGAGGTTAAACTCTGCACGGACGGGCGCTGTCGCGTGGGGGCACCGGAGGCAGGGAAGTTTCTGGCGTGCACTGACCCGGCGTCCGGACCGTGCCGTGCGCCGTAGAGAAGCACTCAGAAATCATACCATACAGCAACGCCCGACGGTGCAGCGAAGCCCCTTTGGCAGCTGCGTGCACGTCCGTTTCGCGCCACGCACCGTGACGCCGAGGAGGTCCGGTGCGTCGGCCGGCTCCAGCTTGAAGGTGTCGTGGGTCGCAGCATCGTGGCCGGTCGAGAACATCGCCGGGACATAGACGGCGCGTCAGGGCGCATCCGACCCCCAACCCGATAGGCGCGCAGCAGCCTCTCGGATTTTGCCGCGAAAACCAGCATGGGTTGGCCGAGAAGCCGGGCACGCGAGCGTCCTGCCGCATCCTCGTAGGGCTCCCCGATAGCCTCCTGGCCATCCGTCGCAACCCCGGTGGCGAAAAATGCCGTCGCGTTCGGCTTCTGCAAGACCGCGAGAGTCGCCCCCTGCAAAAATAGCCACTTCCGTATCCAATGTCATGCCATCCGCCTGTACGCCGGATGGTCCGGCGGGTATATCAGCTGATCCCAATGCTGGTTTCTGGAACGCCGGTTCAGAGTAGGCGCCCGAGCCAGGGCAACCGAATGGGAATAAAAGCATCGGGAGCAAGGCAAGAATGCAGCGAACGAGTCAGGAATCCGGCATGACCTGGAGATCGGAGCGTCTGCACTGATCGGATGATTGACACCGTCTGCCATCTGTCGCCCGGCACCAGCAACCGAAACCCTACCATTGTCCTAATACAACATGACAGACGACGCGGTTATCGGAGCTCATGCTCAAACCCGGCATCCGGTCGCTTATCGCCAGCCCGGCGTCCGGTCGCTTATCGCTCCACCGTCCGCCGCTCAATCTCAAGCAGGCTCTCCAGCCGGATCGTTGCGTGCATGCGGTCCTGTTCGCCGCGCGGGTCCTCGCCGACCAGCGGGTCCGGCCGACCGGCGTGCAGCGCCACGTAGGAGTCGCGCAGCGCCCGATGCATCGCCAGCAGGGGCGTAACCGGATCGACGAACAGGCGGAACCCCATGCGGTACAGCTCAGGCACCGGAATGGCGTCGTCTCCGGCGCCAGGCAAGAACATATACATCAGTGGCCCGGGCAGCCGCTCTGCGATCATACGGTGCTCTTCCGGTTTGCGCGCGGTGATGAACAGCATGTCGGCGCCGGCGCGCTGCATCGCCTCGCCGCGGCGCAGCGCTTCGTCCATCGAAATGTCACGCACCGCGTTGGTCCGCGCGATGATCAGGAAGTCGTCGGACCGCCGCGCCGCCACCGCCTCGGCCACTTTCGCGACCATGAGGTCGGCCTCGATCAGGTGTTCGATGCCGACATGGTGATGCGCCCGTTTGGGCAGGATCTGGTCCTCGATCTCGATCGCGGCGAAGCCGGCTGCTTCCGCCATCGGGATGGTACGGCGCAGGTGCATCGGGTCGCCCCAGCCGCAGGCGCCGTCTAGGATCAGCGGCAGGTCGCACGCGGCGCGGATATCAAGCCCCGCATGCACCATTTCGGTCAGTGATAGGTTAGCCTCGGTGAAGCAAGTCATGTAGCCCATCGAGCCGCCGCCCAGATAGAGCGCGGGAAATCCGGTGGCCGCGGCAAGCCGCGCCATCAGCGGGTTGAGCACCAGCGGGGCATGTACCGGGGTGTCGCCTTCGATCAGTCGTTTCAGTCCAGGGGCGTTGCTTGCCATCGCCGGCCCCCTATGCCAGGCGCGCGGCGATCTGCCGCATGTATTCGGCGCGCGGGCGGAAGCCTGGGTCGGCCCGACAGGCCGCCTCGGTTGCCGCCAGGATCGCCGTGTCCGGCTGGTCGAGGTCGAGCGCGTCGCCGCGCGGCTGCGGCACGTGGAAGGGAGTGTCGAGATAGGCTTCCAAGGTGTTCCCTTCGGGGTCGCGGAAATAGATCGACCAGGCGTTGCCGTGGCTCGTCTGGCGCAGGTCGGTGACGCCGTGTGCCAGCGCCTGCGCGCGCACTGCGCGCAGCTCGTCGAGCGAGCGGACGGTGAACGAAATCTGGTTGATCGGGGTGTCGTCGCCCGTGTCAGACCGACCGGAGGCCAACACAACTTGGTGGTGGCAGTCCGGGGCAGCGGTCATGAACACCAATTCGCTGCCGGGAGCCCGGCCTGGACCGCGATCAGTGACGATCAGCCCGAGCACATCGGTGTAGAATGCGACCATGCGATCGAGGTCGCGGACATAGAGGCCCATATGGGTGAGCTTGGCGCGCGTCGCCATCATCGTGTCTCCCCGGCGGTTGAAGCGATGGGGAGTCTGGCCTGCGCCGAACGCGGCGGCAAGCGCAGGCCCGCCTTACCCCAGGGCCCACTTCACAATGGCGCGCTTCGCGAGGGCCCGGTGGGTGTTCCGACGAGGCCTTCCAGACCGAGCCTCCTTATCGCACCGGGATTGACACGCCGAAGGACAGGCTCGGGGGCGCCACGACAGCCGGTGGCCGCGCATAATAGGCCGGCGGCGGCGCGTAATACCGGCGAGGTGGCGGCGCATAATACGCGCGGGGAGGAGGGGCATAATATACAGGCGGCGGGGCGTAGTAGACCGGCGGCGGCGCATAGGCCGGCACCGACAGGCCGAAGCTGAACAGCGGACCCCACCCGCGACCCCAATCGTCGTGGTCGGCCTTCGCGGTGCCGCTCAGGCCGGCCGCCACGCCGACCACTACGGTTGCGAAGATCAAGGCTCGGACACGCATCGGATGCACTCCCGGTCGTCGTTGCGATGTGTCCGCAGATCGGCCCGGATCGTGTCTGGCGTCGGGCGGACGGGTTACAAAATGTAACGCCGGCGTTTGCCGCGCGCATCTCGCGTTGTCGTGATCGCGGCGCCACGTCGGCCAATGGGCAAGCCAACCGGGAAGGTCGGGCCAACGGAGAAGTGCCTGCGGCCGCCGCGCCCTGGCGGTCCAGCGAGACGCGGAGCGACTGCGTGGTTTCCCTGTCACCGCCGGCTGTCTCCGGCCTGCCCCAGTGCGATGGCCGCGGCGACCGGCAGGCCATCCCCGTCCGCCTGGGGTAAGCTTCCATCCAGTCACACGCCCCAGGCGCGCGCGGCGCCCAAGGTCCGCACGAGGTGGCCCACCACCCGGTTTTGCGCCGCCACCGAGCACGCAAGCGACGGACGGAATATGCGCCAGCATGGTCCGCATGGGGCGCACGCCGTGCGGCGCCGCGGCCTCGCCCGCGAGCACCGAATGGCGAGGGCGCTACGCGTCGCACCCGCCCCGGCGACAAGCCGACGTCGCAGCCCCGCGCCGAAGCGGTGAACTCGTGGCTGCGCGCCAGCACCGACTTGCCATTCAAACCGAAACGGGACCCACCGGCCGGTGTTGGGTACACCGTCGCAGACAGCCTCGGGCGCTCCGGATGCTCAAGGTGCCGGACACCGCCAGGGCAGGAGGGGGGACCTCAGAGGTTGCCGGCGAGCCAGTCTTTCAAGCGTCCCTTCGGCAGCGCCCCCACCTGAGTGGCCGCAGGCTTGCCGTCCTTGAACAGGATCAGGGTCGGAATCCCACGCACGCCGTAAGTGTTCGGTGAGACCGGGTTGTCGTCGATATTCACCTTCGCCACCGTCAGCTTGCCGGCAAACTCGTCGGCCAGTTCTTCGAGCGCCGGCGCGATCATTTTGCAGGGGCCGCACCATTCGGCCCAGAAATCTACCAGAACGGGGCCTGGCGCGCTCAGGACGTCGGCGGTGAAACTGGAGTCGGTAACCGGCTTGGTGTTCGCGCTCATCGCGGACCTCGTTGTTGCGGCTAGGATGGGGCGGGATCGGAATCGTCTGCACGCAAGGTGGGGCGAAGCCCTGGCCGGATCAAGCTGAGCAACATCCGGCCCGGAGCGGTCTTGTGCGCCCCGCCAGGCCGTCGAGGGCTATCTGCGTGCCCGCGGTTCGCCCGCCCAAATCCGCGACGCCCGTGCCCGGGATCAGGCCGTGGCGGCCTGCTGCGCCTGGGCCCGGCGCGCCTGCCACAACGCGACGAAGTCGATCGGCTGCAGCAGCACCGGCGGGAAGCCGCCGTCGCGGGTGACGTCCGAGAGGATGTTGCGGGCGAACGGGAACAGGATGCGCGGGCATTCCACCAGCAGCACCGGCTCGATCGCGTTGTCCGGCAGCCCGTTGAGGGTGAACACGCCAGAATAGGTTAGTTCGGCGACGAAGATGGTCGCGCCGGCGGCCGCGCCCTGGCCTTGGCCGGCCCCATTGCCGGCGCTATGACCTTGGGTGGCTGGCTCCTGCGCCTCGGCGCGGATCACCAGGCTCACTTCGTAAAGGTTCTGTCCTTCCTCGATCCGACGCGCCTGGACGTCGAGGTTGATGTTCACCTGCGGCTGGGCGCGCATCTGGCTGAAGATTTGCGGTGCGCCCGGCACCTCGAACGAGAGGTCCTTCACGTACTGGATATTAACCACCAGCGGCGTCGTCTGCTGCCCGGCGGCCTGGGGGGGGGCGGTGGTCTCGGACATCTTGCTCTCCGTGCGGATCATCGGCCCGCGCCTAGCACGATCCGCCGCCTAAGCCCAGGGGCGGAACGCGCGGGAAGACGATGGAACGCGGAGGGACCGCGGCGCAGGACGCGGGCACCGCGATGCGCTTGACACAACGAGCATCCTGCCCGTTGATCTTGCGGCGAAATTCAGCCCTGAGGCGCATTCCGAACCATGTCAGGCAAGCAAGTTCCCAGCTTCGCCGCCGCCGTCGCCGACATCCCGGATGGCGCCACCGTCGGGTTTGCCGGGTTCGGCATGCCCGGCACCCCGTTCAACCTGATCGCCGCGCTGGCCGAGCGAGGGGTCCGCGACCTTACGCTGGTGGCCAACACGACCGGCGGCGCGCAGCAGCCTCGCATGCCCGATATCGGCATGCTGGTGGAGCGCGGTCAGGTGCGCAAAGTGATCTGCGCCTTCACCGCCGCCACCCGCGCCTCCGACGTGCTGCCGTTCACGAAATATTACGAGGCCGGCGAAGTGGATGCCGAACTGGTCCCGCAGGGAACTCTGGCCGAGCGGCTGCGCGCCGCCGGCGCTGGCATCCCCGCCTTCTACACCCCCACCGCGGTCGGCACCGAACTGGCCGAAAGCCACGAAACCCGAGTTATCAATGGGCGGGAATACCTGCTCGAATATGCGCTGCCCCTGGACTTCGCCTTCCTGCGCGCGCGGCGGTCCGACGCGTTCGGCAATCTCCGGTTCCATCGCTCGCAGCGTAACTTCAACCCGGTCATGGCAATGGCCGCGCGGGTGGCGATCGCCGAGGTGGAAGAGCCGATCCTGCCGGAAGGCGCGATCGATCCGGATATGGTGCACACGCCGGGCATCTTCGTCCAGCGGCTGGTGGAAATCCCGCCGCCGCCCGTCGGCCTGTGGCCGCGCAAGCGCGAGGAGCGCGCCGCACGATGAGCGATCAGGCGAAAGGCTTCACCCGCCAGCAGATGGCCGACCGGATCGCCGCCCGGTTCGAGGACGGCTGGATCGTCAATCTCGGCGTCGGCATCCCCACGCTTTGTTCGAATACCGATATAGGCGACAGACGGATCATCTACCACTCGGAGAACGGCGTGATCGGCTACGGTCCGATCGCGCCGACGGGGGAGGAAGACCTTAACCTTGTGAACGCCGGCGGGCAGAACGTCACGCTGCTGCCCGGTGCGGCGGTGGTTCACCATGCCGACAGTTTCGCCATCATCCGCGGCGGGCGCATCGACGTGACGGTGCTCGGCGCTTACGAGGTCGCGAGCACGGGCGATTTCGCCAACTGGCGGATCGGCCGCGGCAAAGGCGGCGGTATCGGCGGCGCGATGGACCTCGCCGCCTGCGCCCGGCGCGTGTTCCTGATCATGGAGCACACCACCCGCACCGGCGCGCCGCGCCTGGTACCCGCCTGCGCGCTGCCGGTGACGGCGCGCGGCGTGGTGAAGCTGGTGGCAACCAATCTCGGCCTGTTCGAGCCGACGGGCGAGGCCTTCCGGGTGCAGGAACTGGCGCCGGGGGTCGGGATCGAGGCGGTGCGGAAGGCGACCGGAACGCCAGTGCTGGTATAGATGCCGGTACTCGCGTAGCGGCCCGGCCCGGGCACGGGTCGTGAGATCATGATCGGGTCAACCCAACCCGATGATGATCCGCGGCAGCAGAAAAACCTTCTGGAGACGTCATGATGCCACATCACAGACGAACCGGTGGTTGCCAGTGCGGTGCGGTGCGTTATGCGCTGCTTGCCATGCCGGAATCGACCATTTGTCATTGCCGCATGTGCCAGAAGGCCACGGGCAGCCTGTTCGCGGCTTTGTGCAAGGTGAAAGTTGCTGACCTGGTCTGGACTCGGGGGCAGCCGGCGCGCTTCCAGAGTTCATCGGTGGCGGAGCGGCATTTCTGCGCGGCCTGCGGCACCCCATTGACCTTTCACTTCCTGAATGGCGCGGAAATCGAGGTGACGACCGGCAGCCTCGACACCCCGTCGGAACTGCCTCCGAGGGAACAGTTTGGTGCAGAGGCGCGTGTGCCCTGGATCGACCGGCTGATCCCTGGACGTCTGCCAGAACGCCAGACGGTGCCGCGCCCTGGTCTTACCGTGTCTAGCCTGCAACATCCCGACCACGACACACCGGACGCATAATGCCGATCACAGGCAGACACCGTTATCCTGGAGTAGCCCAGGAACCTCCGAGATCGGTCCATCGACGCCCTGGCGAGCCGATCGATCGCGCGATTCCCGCCTTCCGGCCTTAGCCGATCGCGCTTTGCGGTTGATTGCTCGCGCGATTCCCGCCTTCCGGCCTTCGGCCTTAGGCGATCGCGCTCGGGGGCCGGTCAAATCGCAGCCGGGTCGCCCTCCGGCATGGTGCTGCCGCCGGCGCCCAGTGCCCGTTGCATATAGACGACGTCCAGCCAGCGTCCGAATTTCAGCCCGGCGGCGCGCAACGTACCGGCGTGCTGGAACCCCAGGCTGGCGTGAAGGCCGATGGATCCGGCGTTCTCGGTATCGCCGATCACCGCCATCATCTGGCGGAACCCGGCGGTCTCCGACATCTCCAGCAGCCGCGCGACGAGCGCCTTGCCAACGCCCTGGCCGCGCTGGTCCTCGCGCACGTAGACGCTGTCCTCCAGGGTGAAACGATAGGCGCTGCGGTCGCGGAACTGGGTCGCGTAGGCGTAGCCGAGCACGCCGGAGGCGTCGGACGACACCAGCCAGGGCCAGCCGCGTTCGCGTACCCGGGCGAACCGCTCCGCCATCTCCTCGACCGAGGGGGGCACCTCCTCGAACGTCCCAGTGCCGTGCAGCACGTGATGGGCGTAGATCGACTGCAGCTCCGGAACGTCGGCGTCGGTGGCGGGGCGGATCGGCATGGCGGCTCCTGCGTCGCGAAAGAGGACGTCGGACATGAATGTCAGACGGACATGAAGGTCAGACGGGCAAACCCAACACCGTCGCGGCGTCGCAGGCAAATGCGAGCAGCGCCTGGTCCCGTCCGGGACCGGCGACCAGAGACAGCCCGAGCGGTGCCCCGTCCAGCCGGGCGGCCGGCAGGGTCACTTCGGGTAACCCGCAGAACCCGGCGATCGCGGTCACGCCGACCGTTGCCTGGCGCACCGACTCCTGCTCCGAAAGCGGGCTTGCCAGCAGCGGGGCAGCGCAGGGGCTGGTCGGATAGACGAGGATCGCGCCGCCGGCGAGCAGCGGGTGCACGCGGGCTTGGAACATGCGGCGGAACGTCCGCCCGCGCAGGGCATCGGATGGGTCCATGGCGCGGGCCGCGGCGAAGCGTGCGCCGATGCCGGGACCAAAGGTCGGGTTCACTGTCGCCACCCAGTCCCCCAATGTTGCCCAGGCTTCCTCGGCCTGCACGGCGCGGATGTGGTCGTAGAGGCTGTCGATCCCCTCGGGCGCCAGCCGCACGTCCATCGCGCGGCCACACAGCGCTTCCAGTCGCTCCAACTTCGGGCGAAGTGCCTTCGCGACGGCAAGCTGGGCGTTCATCCAGGCTTCCTCCACCAGCAGAAGCGGGCCGCTCAAGAGCGCCGCCGGGTTGGGAAGCAGCACGTCGCCCACCGCGGCCAGCACCGAGGCGCTGCGCGCGAACCAGCCTGGCGTGTCGAGGCTTGGCGCCAGGCCGCGGGCACCGGCGAGGCTGACCGCGCCATGCGTCGGGCGGAGGCCGAACAAGCCGCAATAACTGGCGGGAATCCGCACCGAGCCGCCGGTGTCCGAGCCCAGCGCGAAATCCACCAGTTCGCCGGCGACGGCGACGGCGGACCCGCAGCTCGATCCGCCGGGGAAGCGATCCGGCGCGACGGGATTGATTGGCGTGCCCTGCCAGATGTTCTCCCCGGTCAGCCCGAACGCGAGCTCCATGGTCCGGGTCTTGCCGGCAAGACTGGCGCCGGCCTGCAGCAGGGCCGTCACGATCGGTGCGGTCGCGATCGCGGGGGGATGGGTGCGCGCCCAGTCCGGATGGCCGTAGCCGGTGACGGTGCCGGCCACGTCGAACAGGTCCTTCACGGCGAACCGCAGGCCGGACAGGCGCCCGGTGCCGAGCGGGCCGACGGTGGTCCGCGGGCCGGGGACGAAGGCGCCGAATGGGTCGGGCTGCGACTGGGTCATGGCAGGGTCATGCGGAGCAGCAAGTTGGTTGGCAAGACAACAAGAGGGCGGCCGAGACCGACCTCTGGCGCATACCCGCGACGGACGAGGCGGAAACCCCGGGCGCGGGTGCTCCGGCGGCAGCAAGGCCAGCGCGCGGCCGACCAACCGTTGTCGCTTTTCGGGCGGCAGGCTTCGTAGCTTCTCGCACGCGGAGACTATACCACGAAAATGCTTTGCCGGCTGCCGGGCTCGTGCGATAGATGAACCAGCGTTTACAGCTGCGAAGCTGCGTTAGCCTGGTGTCGGGAAGCTTGGGGTCGCGTGGTCGGGGGGCGGGTAGCCGGCGGCTCGGTGTGGGCGCCCGGTCTGGCAGCAAGGCGTGGTAAGTTCGGGTTTGCGCTGCCCGGCGGCTGAAAGGCATACTCGTTTCTGGGGAGAGCGATGGGATCCGGTGCGGCCGGGGCGCCCAACCCGGGCGCTGCCGGGCCAGAGTGCGTCCCGAGTGGCAGCCAGGCGGGAGAAATCCGCAGGTCACTGGCCGTGCCGGCGGGTCGCAGACCGTGAAGGAACTACGTGTGGATATCAACGACGCACTCGCCTCCGACCCCGAACGCCGCCGCCTCGGCAACGCGCAGATGACGGACATGCCGGCCGCCGATGCCGGCCCACGTGGTCGAGCCGCCGCCGACGAGGCGCTGAACCCGCGCATCCGCGCCGTCATCATGGCCGGCCGCTTCTACGGGATGGAACTCGATCCGTCCGAGTTCCGCAATGTCGAGGGCGCGGCCGTGCCGACCGCCGCGTCGCTGTCGGCCTGGGCGCAGGGGGCCGGCATGTGGTCGCGCGCGGTGCGGCTGCGCTTCCGCCACCTGCTCAAGCTGAATGGCTCCGGCCCTGTCGTGCTGCTGTTTACCGACGGCAGCGCCGGGCTGCTGACCGCCGCCAATGCGGACCACAAGGTCGTGTTCCTGCGCGACCCGATGGCCCCGGAAGGCGAAGCCCCGGTGCCCGTCGACGAGTTGCGTCTGTCCGAGCTGTGGTCCGGAGAGGCGGTGTTGCTGCGCGCCACCCGCGGTCAGCGGGAATCGGAGGAGCCGTTCTCCCTCCGTTGGCTTGCCGGGCTGGTGATGAAAGAGGGCAAATCGCTGCGCGACATCGGCATCGCGTCGCTGACCCTTAGTTTCCTTACCATATTCCCACCCTTTCTGGTGATGATCGTCACCGACAAGGTGCTGACTTACCACAGCTATTCGACGCTCACCTTGATGTCGGTGCTGATGGCGATCTTCATCGCCTACGAGACGTTCCTCGGCCATGCGAGGCGGCTGATCGTGCTCGTGGTGGGCGTGCGGATCGACAGTCGCCTTAACCTGCACGTGTTCAGTCGACTGGTGAGGCTTTCGCTCGATTACTTCGAGCGCCATCCGGCTGGCGAGACGATGTACCGCGTGACGCAGATCTACCGGGTGCGGGAGTTCCTGACCGGCAAGTTGCTGACCACCTTCCTCGACCTGCTCACCCTGCTCGTGCTGCTGCCGTTTCTGTTCTTTCTGAGCGCGACCCTTGCGTGGATCGTGGTCGCCTGCGCCTGCATCATCACCCTGATCATCCTGGCCTTTCTGAAGCCGCTGCGCATCTTGCTGCGCCAGGTGATCGAGGCGGAGACCAACAAGCAGTCGGCGCTGGGCGAGACGGTGTTCGGCATCAAGACGGTAAAAGCGCTGGCGCTGGAGCCGCAACGCAAGGCGCTGTGGGACGAACGCATCGCCGAGGCCGGGCACCGCCGGCTGGCGTTCGGCAAGCTGTCCAACTGGCCGCAGACCCTGTCCACCCCGGTGGAGCGGTTCATGTGGATCGGCACCATCATGATCGGGGTCTATCTCGCGCTCAACAGCGGCAACGGCTACATGGTCGGCAGCCTGTTCGCCTTCATGATGCTGTCGCAGAGGGTGGCGCAGCCGCTGATCGGCCTCGCCAGACTGATCGAGGATTTCGAGGAAGTGGGCGGCGCCATCGCCGAGGCGGCGATCGTGCTCAACCGCCCGCTCGAAGCGGATGCCGCATCCGGCGGGCTGCGCCCGAAATTCGCCGGCGCCATCACCTTCGACGACGTCACTTTCACCTATCCCGGCACCAAGACACCGGCACTCGACCGGGTCGGGTTCTCGATTCCGGCCGGCACCATGTTGGGCGTGGTCGGACGCTCGGGGTCCGGCAAGTCTACCCTGACCCGGCTGCTGCAGGGTATCACCCGCGACTATTCGGGCTTCGTGAAGATCGACGGCGCCGACCTGCGCGAGATCAACCTGCGCCACCTGCGGCAGAGCTTCGGCACCGTGCTGCAGGAGAATTTCCTGTTCCGCGGCTCGATCCGCGAGAACATCCTGGCCGGGCGGCCGGGCCTCACGCTCGATGACGCAGTGCGCGCAGCGAGGCTTGCCGGCGCCGAGGAATTCATCGAGCGGATGCCGAACGGTTACGAGACCTATATCGAGGAAGGCTCGCCCAACCTGTCGGGCGGCCAGCGCCAGCGGCTGGCGATTGCCCGCGCGCTGATCACCGACCCCCGCATCCTGATCCTGGACGAGGCCACCAGCGCGCTCGATCCGGAATCGGAAGCGCTCGTCAATGCCAACCTGTTGCGCATCGCCCGCGGGCGGACCATGGTGATCGTCTCGCACCGGCTCTCCTCGCTCACCGACTGTGACCAGATCCTGGTGCTGGAGAAAGGCAAAGTCGTCGATATCGGCCCGCATCTGGCGTTGCTGGAGCGCTGCACCGTGTACCGCCAGCTTTGGGCGCAGCAGAACCGCCATCTGGAGGCGAAGGCGAGCCGCGCCGGGACCCGCCCGGCGCTCAGCTCCGCCGCGCCGCTCGGCTCCGGCGCCTTGGTGCCCGGCAATGACTGATCTACCCGCGAAGCGATCGGATCCGGCGCTGCCGACCATCCTGGAATTCCAGCAGCCGTCCACCGCGGTGGTCACCGCGCCGGTCCCGCGTGGCGCACGGGGCACGATCTGGGTCGTGTCCTCCCTGTTCGCGGCGGTCGCCGTCGCCGCCGGCACCATCCGGGTGGATCAGGTCGTCACCGCCCGCGGCGAGGTCGTCTCCCGCGCGCCCACCATGCTGGTCCAGCCGCTGGAAACCGCGATCATTCGCTCGATCGACGTGCGGGTGGGACAGAAAGTGCATGCCGGCCAGGTGCTCGCCCGGCTCGATCCCACCTTCGCCGCCGCCGACGTTAACGCGCTCGCAGCCCAGGTCGCGGCCTTGCAGGCCTCGGTCACCCGGTTGCAGGCCGAAGCCGCCGGCAAGCCGTTCAGCTATGGCGGCAACGACCCCGACCTCGCGCTGCAGGCCGCGATCTTCGCCCAGCGGCAGGCGGAGTACAACTACAAGCTCCGGAACTATGCGGAGAAGATCGACAGCCTGAAATCATCGATCCAGCGGGCCGACGCCGACGCCGTGGGCTATCGCGACCGGCTGCGGGTGGCGACCGAGGTCGAGACCATGCGCCGCCAGCTCGAAAAGCTGCAGGTTGGCAGCAAGCTCAACACCCTGGCCGCGATGGACAACCGCGCGGAGATGCAGCGCGACTACCTGAGCGCGGTCCAGCAGGCGCAAGCCGCCAGCCGCGACCTCGGCGCCCAGGTCGCCGAGCGTGATGGCTACGTGCAGTCCTGGCACGCCGACGTGTCGCAGAAGCTGGCCGAGCAGCTGGCCAAGCTCTCCGATGCCAGCGAGCAGCTTCGCAAGGCGGAACTGCGCCGCCAGCTGGTTGTTCTGCGGGCCGACCGAGCCGGCACCGTGCTGACCGTCGCCAAGATGTCGGTCGGCGCGGTGGTGCAATCCGGGCAGAAGCTGATCACTCTGACCCCGGCCGACGCGCCGCTCGACATCGAGGCCAACATCCTCGGCAGCGACGCCGGCTACGTTCATCTCGGCAACAAGGTAGCGATCAAGTTCGATACCTTCCCGTACGACCGCTACGGCCTCGCCTACGGCACCCTCAGCCTCGTCAGTTCCAACAGTTTCGCCGAAATACCGGGCCAGTCCGACAATTCGGGCGCGGTGCCGCCGCCGGCATCCGGCGTGCCCTATTACCGCGCCAGGATCACCATCGACCAGGTGAAGCTGCATGGTACGCCGCCTGGGTTCCACCTGACGCCCGGCATGCCGGTGGAAGCGGATATCAAGGTCGGCCGGCAGACCGTGCTGAGCTACCTGCTCGAGGAGGTCCTGCCGGTGGCACAGAACGCCATGCACGAGCCGGGGTGACCCCGCAGACGATGCTGCCCGCGACATCATGACCGCACGCGCCTGGCTCGACCTTCCCACTTTGCGCTCCCCCGCCGGGGCGCTGGCGCGTGCGCGCGTCCTGGCCGAGGCCGCCGAGCACGCGCGCGCGTTCCGCTTGTTCTCCCGGGCCGCCCGCGCCGGGCTGGCGGAGGCCCAGTTCCGCCTCGGGCGCTGCTACCTGGACGGGGCCGGCGTGCCCGGAAGCCGGCGTGACGGCGCCCGCTGGGTGACCGCGGCCGCCGAGCAGGGCCATACCGAGGCCCAGCTTCTGCTTGCCACCCTGGCCCTGCACGGCATCGGCGTGGAGCGTAGTGGCGCCGGCGGTGCGCCCGGCAGCACCCTGTTCGACGCCAACAAGCGGGCGGACGCGCCCGACTACGATACCGCCTTGCGTTGGGCTCGCCTGGCCGCCGAGGCCGGATCGTCCGAGGCCCAGGCGCTGTTGGGCTACGTCCTGGTGGCGGGGCCGGAGACGATGCGCGACGAGGCGCAGTCGCGTCGCTGGTACAAAGCGGCAGCCGAGGCCGGCTCGCCGCAGGGCGCGCTGGGGCACGCTCTCGGCCTCGCCCGCGATGCCACCGCGCCCGAACAGCAGGTCGAGGTGGCGGAGTGGCTCCGCCGCGCCGCCGAGGCCGAGCTGCCGACCGGCCTTTTCCTGCTCGGCCTGATGCGGGAGAAGGGCCTCGGTGGGCCGGCCGAGCCCGCAGCCGCGGCCGAGCTCTATCGTCGCGGAGCGGAAAAAGGTCACATCTCGGCGCAGGCCCGCTGGGGTCTCGTCCTGCTCGAAGGGCGCGGGGTGAAGGCCGACGTGCAGACCGGCGAAACCTGGCTGCGCCGAGCCGCGCTCGCCGGCGACCCGGAAGCCGCCGCGCTGGTCGGCGACCTGTACGCCCGCGGCAGCCCGTTACCGCCGAACTATGCCGAAGCCTCGATGTGGTTTCGCCGGGCGGCCGAAGCCGGGCATAAATCCGCGGCTCGGGCGCTTGGCATGCTCTACATGACCGGGGCCGGCGTGCCGCCCGACCGCGAGGAGGCCGCGTTCTGGCTGCGCAAGTCGGCGGCGGCCGGCGACCCCTCGGCTCGGGTCAATCTCGGCAACCTGTTATTGTCCGGTGGCCGGGACAGCAATGACGCCGCGCATACACGCACCTGGTTCGAACAGGCCGCGGCCAGCGGCGACCTGGTCGCGGCCTTCAATTTCGGCGTCTGCCTCGCCGAAGGCTTCGGTGTCGATCGCGACGACGCCAAGGCGCTCGAATGGCTCCGCCGCGCCGCCGAGGGCGTCGTCAACGCGCAATATTGGTACGGCCGGATGCTGCTCGAAGGCCGAGGCACCGCGCCCGATCCGGCGGAAGCCCGTATCTGGATCGGTCGCGCCGCTGAAGCCGGCATGGCGGATGCTGAGGTCAGCCTGGCTGAAATGCTGGTCAACGGCCGCGGTGGCCCAAAAGACCACGCCGCCGCCCTGACCTGGTTCGAACGGGCCGCCAATCGCGGCCATCCGGGCGCCATGTTCGCCATGGGCGCCCTTCTTGGCGGCGGGCACGACGTCCCTACCGACCGCGCCACCGCTCAGCGCTGGTTCCGCGCCGCGGCCGAAGCCGGCCACGGCCATGCCCAGATGATGCTCGGTCGCTACCTTGCCCGCGGCCTCGTGAACCAACCCAACCCCACCGAAGCCCGCCCCTGGCTTGAACGCGCCGTCGCCGCCGGCGTCACCGACGCCCAAGCCGACCTCGACGTGCTGCCGGTCGTCTCGGACACCGGAGGTTGAGGGCGCGGATGACGGGGCGTGTGGCTCTGCAAGGCCAGGGGGCTCTGCCCTCCAGACCCACGCCCCGTGCGGTCCCGCGCCATTCCCCTCCCACTCCGAACCAACGGAAGGGTTCCAAGGCCGATGCCCTTGGCGGGGGCCCATGGGACAGCGTCCCCCTGGCCTTGCCGACCCGCAAGTCCCCCCGCGACGTTCACCCCTCATGACCCAGGCTGCCGAAGCGTTGGCGGCCGGTCGGGCCGAGTTGGCGCGGGGGGACGTGGCGGCGGCGGTGCGATGGCTGGATCGGGCGGCTCGACTGGCGCCGGGGGATCTGGTGGTGACGATGGCGTTGGGGGCAGCTTGTGTCGCCGTGGAGCCGACGCGGGCGGTGAGGTTGTTTGCTTCGGTGCCGGCGAAGTTTCGCCCGCGCGAGGCTTGGTGGGGTTTGGTTGCGGCGCGGTTGGTGGCCGGCGATGTGGCTGGGGCGGCGCGGGACCTGGCCTGGGTTCTGGCGCACTTCGTGATGCCGGCCCCGCTCGAGGTGCTGGCGGCAGCGGTGGTGCGGGCGGTCGGCGCTGCCGGGTGGTGCGGCCTGGGCGCGCACGATCGGGTGGTGACCTGGCAGGCGGGAACGGACGGGCGCGTGCAGGCGTGGCTGGACCGCCGGCCGGTGGCGCTGTCCCGCCGCATCGGCACTGCAGGACGGGCCCTGGTGGTCCGGGCCGACGGAATGGATTTGCTCGGCAGCCCGCTTCGGCTCGATGTGATGCGGCGGGTGGACGGCTATGTCGAGGCCAGCGGCGATGAGGTGCGTGGCTGGGCGTGGCGGCCGGGAGACCCGGATCATCCGGCGCGTATCACTCTGTCGGCTTCGGGGGGCGGGGAGCTGTGCGTGCCTTGTGTCGACGCCCCGCCGGAGGCGTTCGGGGTCCCCCCGCTGGCACAAGCCGGCGGATTTGCGGTGCCGGTCGCGCTGTTGGCGAGGACGCCCCCCCGCGGCCGGCGGCTGGGGAGATTGCGGGTTCTGGCGGGGGAGAGGCAGGCGCTGTGCGGCAGCCCGGTCGATCGCGATGTCGCTTTGGCATCGCGCTGTCGCGCCGCCGGCGCGGCTCGCCGCTCGGTTGGGCCGTCGCGAACCGCGAAGCGGGCGCCGGGCGTGGTCGTCACCGTGCAGGGCCAGCCGGCGGCGGCCGAGGCCTGCGTTCGGGCGGTTCTGGCCACTATTCCCGCCGGCACGCCGGTGGTGGTGGTCGACGATGCCGGCGCGGATGCAGGGCTGCGCCGCATGTTGCGGAGGTTCGCCGCGGCAGAGGACATTCACCTGATCCGCCATCGGGTCCGGCGCGGCTATGCTGCCGCGGTGGAGGCCGGCGTGGCGGCGTGTCCGGGGCGGGACCTGGTGCTGCTCGACGGCACCGCGGTCCCGGCGCCCGGATGGATCGAACGGCTGCGCGCGGCGGCCGACGTGGCGCCCGAGATCGGCACGATGGCGCCGCTCTCCAACGATGCATGGTTCGCCGGCTATCCCGATCCGGCCGGCGCCAATCCAGTCCCCGATCCCGACGCGGCGGCGTGGCTGGCGGACCTGGCATGGCGGGTGCACCGGGCGCGCGCGGTTCCGGCTCCGTTCGGCGATGCCGGCTGCCTGTTCGTACGGCGGGCCTGCTGGCGCGACGCGGGCCCGTTCCGGTCGTTTCCGTCTCATCTACAGGATGGCGCCGCGGCCGATTTCTGCTTGCGGACCGAAAGGTTCGGCTGGCGCCATGCCGTTGTGCCGGGCGTCTTCGTGGCGCGCCACCTCGCGGCGGGAGCGGGAGCGGGCGCGGTTGCGGCGGCGTCGCGCGAGGCGGCCCGAGCGATGCTGGCGCGGTTACACCCGGACCATGCCGCGGAGATCGCCGCTTCCCTTGCCGCCGATCCGCTTGCCCGAGCGCGGCGGCGTCTGGATCATGCCCGTTGGGAGATGACCTCCCGATCCCGGGTGCCGGTGGTGCTGCTGGTTACGCATGCCGATGGCGGCGGCGTGGAGCGAATGGTGGCCGGCGCCTGCGCGGCACATCGCGCCGCCGGCCGGCGGCCGGTCGTGCTGCGCCCGGCCGCCGGCGCCGGCCGCGGTCACGCGGCGGTCCTGGAGGATGCAGCGCCCGGCGCCGCGCCGAACCTGCGATTTGCCCTGCCGGGCGAAGCTGGCGCGCTGCTGCGCCGTTTGCGCGCCGAGAACCTGGTTGGAATCGAGGTGCACCATCTGCTCGGCCACCATCCGGAGGTGGCGGCGCTGATCGCAGCACTGGAGGTGCCATACGATGTGCAGGTGCATGACTATGCGTGGATCTGTCCACGCGTGACCCTGACCCGGCCGGTGGTGCAAATGGCCGATGCCGCGAAGGCTGCTCCTGGTGGGAACGAAGATCGCTACTGTGGAGAGCCGGATCTGGCCGGCTGCGAGGCGTGCATCGCCGTGCATGGCAGCCTGCTTGACGAGCCGATCGGCGTGGGCGCGTTGCGGCAGCGCTCTGCGGCGCTGCTGCACGGGGCGCGCCGGGTCGTGATGCCGTCGGACGACGTCGCGGCGCGGTTGGCGCGCCACCTGCCCGGGCTCGCGCCCCGCATCGCGCCACCGGAGGATGATGCCGCGCTGCCGCGGCCTCCGGCCACGGCGCTGGGCCGACCGGGCGTGACAGGCGGCCGGGTGCGGGTTTGCGTGGTCGGTGCGATCGGTCCCGCCAAGGGCGTGCAGGTGCTACTGGCTTGTGCGCAGGACGCGGCGCGGCGAAACCTGCCGCTCGAGTTCTTGGTGGTCGGGCCAACCACCAAGGATCCGGCCTTGCTCGCGACCGGGCGCGTGTTCGTCACCGGACCGTTCCAGCCGGAGGAAGCCGGGTGGCTGATCGCCGCGCAGGGCGCCCACCTGGGCTGGCTGCCCTCGATCTGGCCGGAAACCTGGTGCTTTGCGCTGAGCGACATGTGGCGGGCCGGGCTGGATGTGGTGGCGTTCGATCTCGGGGCGCCGGCGGAGCGGATCAGGCGGGCCGGGCGGGGTGGGGTGCTGGCACTGGGACTGCCGGCGTCGCGACTCAACGAGATGCTGCTTGCCCGTGCCGCGAAGCGGGTTCATCTATGTGCGGTCACTTCATAATCGCGATCTGCGGAGCCGGCCTGGGTGTCATGGGCATCCAGGTCGAGCGCATGCCGCTGACCTGCGCCGTACGGGAACGAAAGCCTGCATGTCCGAAGCCGCCCCCCCGGCGTCCGCGCCTGTTCCTGCTGCCGCCGCGGCAGGCGCTCCGCCTGCGCCGCAGCGCATTGTCGAGCTCAAGGTTTCCGGCCACCTGATGACCCTGGATGCCGGGTTGTTCTGCATCTTTCAGCCGCCCGGCGCCCCGGTGGCGGGAAGCGCCGGACTGCCGGGCGTTCGCATCTCGGCGGCGCCGGCGGGCCGGGAGGGCGTGGTCAGCATCTCCACCTTCCGCAATGACGGCTGGCTGGGTGGCGGCGACGGCGCGGCACTGGTCCGGGTGGCGCAAGGACCGGCGCAGATCCTGGTGACGATCTACCAGGCGCCGGATGCGCACGCCGAGCAGGCGCCCCGCCTGCAGGTGCTCCGGCTGAGCGGCGATCCGACCGTCCGACCTGCCGCGCCGCGCCCGCCGGGCGGCCGCGTGTCGGCCCCGGAGGCTTCGGCCGAGCTTGTCGCGCATGTGCAGAGCACCGGCGATGTTGGCGCCCGGATGGGCGAATGGCTCGGCGTGCGTGGCAGCAAACTCTGCATCGAGGGGTTCAGCATTGCGCCGGGCGCCGGCCTGCCCGCGTCGGTGGAGGAGTGCCTTGAGTACCAGGCGGTGCTCGGGCGCGACTGGCTCTCGCCCTGGGTGGCGGGGGGCGGCTTTTGCGGCAGCCGCGGCATGGCATTGCCGCTGCTCGGTCTGAACGTGCGGCTGAAAGGCAAGGCGGCCCGCACCCATGAATGCCAGGTGACCGCCAGCTTCGTGGACGGCTCCCTGGTCGGCCCGTCGCCCGGCGGGATGGTCGTGCAGGCGGAAAGCCGGGCGCCGCTGGAAGCCTTCCAGGTCCGGATCGCTCCGCGCGCCGCCGGGGCCGCGCCGCCGGCGGGCGCCGCCCAGACGCCCGGGTTGCGATCCGCCTCCTCGCCAGGGGCGGTCGGCGGCTCGGCACCGGCTACGCCGCCGCCGGAGGCCGCGCCCACCCCGGCGCGACGCAAGACCGCGCGGCGCCCGCGCTGACCTGATCCGGCACCCTGCGCCTGGCGATGTTGAAGTCGATGATCCTGCATTCTGTAGCGCCGCGTCCCCGGATCCCTACCGCGTCCGCGCCGTGCAACCGGGCGACGCCGCGCAATCTGGCGGCGCCGTGAGGTTCCTGTTCGTTCACCAGAACTTTCCAGGACAGTTCCTGCACCTGGTGCGCCACCTGGCGGCGATGCGCCGACATGAGGTGCTATTCCTGTCGGAACCGAACCAGAACCGGATTGGCGGCGTCCGGGTCGTGCCCTATCGCCGGCCGCCACAGCCGCCGGTGGAGACCCATCTGGCGGCGCGCGATCTCGACGCCGCCGCCCGCCGCGCCGAAACGGTGGCGACCGCGGCGGCGACCTTGAAGCAGCTCGGATTCACGCCTGACATCATCATCGGCCATCACGGCTGGGGCGAGTTGCTGAACCTGCCGGATGTCTGGCCGGGCGTGCCACTGCTCGGCTACTGCGAGTTCTATTACCGGATCGTCGACAGCGATGTCGGGTTCGATCCGGAATTCCCGACCCCGGAAGCGGACTATCCGCGCATCCGCGCCAAGAACGCGGTCAACCTGCTGGCCCTGCAACTGGGCGGGCTGGGTCAGACCCCAACGCAATGGCAACATTCCACCTATCCCGACTGGGCGCGCGAGCGGATCACCCTGCTGCCGGAGGGGGCGGACCTGACCCGCTGCAAGCCGGACGCAAAGGTCCGCCGGACATCGCTCAAGATCGGCGACGCCACGATCGGGCCGCGGGAGAAGCTTGTCACGTACGTCGCGCGGGACCTTGAACCATATCGCGGGGTGCATTCGATGATGCGCGCGCTGCCGCATCTGTTGCGGGCACGGGCGGATCTGCGAGTGGTGATCGTGGGCGGCAACGGGGTGAGCTACGGCGCGCCGCCGCCGAAGGGAAGCTGGAAGGAGACGTTGCTCGCCGAGCTGAACGGCAAGGTCGATCTGAGTCGGGTGCTGTTCCCCGGCCGGCTGGACTACGCGACCTACCTCAAGCTGCTGCAGCGCAGCGACGCGCATGTGTACCTGACCTATCCGTTCGTCGCCTCCTGGTCGTTGCGGGAAGCGCTGGCTACCGGCTGCGCGGTCATCGGCAGCGATACGCAGCCGGTGCGGGAGTTCGTGAGCGACGGGGAGAACGGGCGGCTGGTGTCGTTCTTCGACCCCAAGGGTCTGGCCGATACGGTGCTGGAAGTGATCGAGGATCGCAGCCTCGCGCGCCGGCTGCGAGCCGGCGCGCGGGCCTATGCGGAACGAAACCTCGATCTGCGTGCGACCCTGGACGGCTACGAGGCACTCATCCGCCGGTTGAGCGGCGCCGGGGAGGTGTGACGCCGGCGGCTATCGACCCCTCGTTCACCGGTCGATTGCCCCAATTATAACTCAGCCCTTGCTGGCTTCGTAGCGCGCCTTGTTCTCGGCGTTCGGCGGATAAAGGCCGGGAAGCGACGCGCCCTTTTCCACCTCGCCCATAATCCAGGCTTCCAGGCGTTCCTGTTCGGCGCCGCTGGCGACGATTTCGTCTACGAAGCTGGCCGGGATCACCACCGCGCCGTCGCTGTCGGCCAGGATGAAGTCGTTCGGGAACACGGCGACGCCGCCGCAGCCGATCGGCTCGTCCCAGTTCACGAAGGTCAGGCCGGCGACCGAGGGCGGCGCGGCGGCGCCGGCGCACCAGACCGGCAGACCGGTGCTGAGCACGCCGGCCAAGTCGCGTACCACGCCATCGGTCACCAGAGCCGTCAGGCCGCGCTTGGCCATGCGGCCGCACAGGATGTCGCCGAAGATACCCGCGTCGGTCACGCCCATGGCGTCGACGACGGCGATTGCGCCGTCGGGCATCGCCTCGATCGCAGCGCGGGTGGAGCGGGGGGAGGACCAGGATTCCGGGGTAGCGAGGTCCTCGCGCGCTGGCACGAAGCGCATCGTGAAGGCGCGGCCAATGAGCCGGGGCTGGTCCGGACGCAGCGGCTTCGGCCCGCGCATCCACACGTTGCGCAGACCCTTCTTCAGCAGCAGGGTGGTCACGGTCGCCGAGGACACGTGCCGAAATGCCGCGATGATCGATGCGTCGTCCGCCATGATCGGTCCTTCCATCCGGTGTCTCGGCGCTGGTTAGGACCGGCCGCACGCAACGGCAAGAGGCCGGGCGGCCGGGGTTCCGGTGCCGCCGGAACGTGCCGGGCGAGGTGGCGCTTGCGCGCCGGCGTCTCTACGCTCGGCGCACGAGATAAGGATGCCGCCATGCCAGACCCGACCCGCGTACTGCTGTGGACCGATACGCCGGCCCCCTATGTCGATGCGATCGCTGCGGCTGGCCTGGCCGGCCGGGTGGCGGTGGAGGTGGTGGGGCGCACCGCAACCCCGTCGGACGCCCAGTTGACCGCCGCCGAGGCGATGCTCGCCTGGGGCGTGCGGCCGGGGGTGCTGCCGCGGATGGAAAAACTGCGCTGGGTGCAGGCGCTGACCGCGGGGGTGGAAGGCTGGCTTGCGCTGCCCGACCTGCCGGCGGGGCTCACCCTGACCTGCGCGCGCGGTACCCATCGCGAGGCGATGCCGGAGAACATCCTCGGCGCGCTGTTTCATCTGACGAAGCCTTTTTGCGCGATCGCCGAGGACCAGAAGCGCAGCCACTGGCAGCGCCGGGTTGCCACGCCGCTGAACGGGCAGACCCTGACGATCCTGGGACTCGGGGCGATCGGCCGGGAGGTGGCGCGGCTGGCAACCGCGATCGGCATGCGGGTGACCGGGACCAGCCGCAGCGCGGCGCCGCTGCCGGGGCTCGCCGAAGTCGTGCCACCAGAACGAACCGACGAGGTGCTGGCGCAGGCGGATTTCGTGCTGGCGCTGCTGCCGGCGACGCCGGCGACGGAGAACTTCATCGACGCGCAGCGGCTTGCGGCGATGAAGCCCTCGGCTTGGCTGCTCAATTTCGGCCGCGGCGCGCTGGTCGTCGACGCCGATCTGATCGCCGCGGTCAAGGAAAGGCGAATCGCCGGCGCGGTGCTGGACGTGTTCCGCCAGGAACCGTTGCCCCCGACGCATCCGTTCTGGACCACCGCGGGCATTCTGGTGCTGCCGCATATCGGCGGCATGCATCCGCGGCGCGATGCGATCGTGGCGCGGCTGTTCGTGGAGAATCTGGGCCGGTTCTTGGAGGGGCGCCCGATGCAGGAAGTCGTGGACCGCGCGGCCGGCTACTGATCCGCCAGCGGGTCCGATTCCCGTACGATCAGAAAATGCCCATCGCCATCCCGACGGCAAGCGCCGCCCCGAGTTCGGTGCAACGGGCGAGGTCCTCGGGCCCAATCGCCTTGGGGGCCAGGATCGCCTCCGGCGTCTGCGCGCGGGTGCAGACGATCAGCGGCGTGGCGATCGGGCGTAGCCGCCAGCCGGTGGCGATGCGCGCGACCTGGCGCGCTGCGTTCCGCCCGTCGCTGCCGGCGCAGATCAAGGCTGCATAGGGGCGGCCATTGATACGGTCCAGCACCGGGTAATAGGTGCGGTCGAAAAAATCCTTCATCATGCCGGCCATGACGGCCAGGTTCTCCGGCGTGGCAAAGATGTATCCGTCGGCGGCGAGGACATCGGCCGGCCCCGCTTCATGGGCGAAAAGCAGGCGCGTGCGGACCCGCGCCTCCGCCGCCGCGCCATGCGCGGCGGCGGAGGCCATCTGGCGCGTGCCGCCGGTTGCAGTGTGGAACACGATCAAAAGGCTTTTCATCGGCCATTGTATCCAGCCGCCGTGCATGAGGTCGCGCGGCGGGGGCGGGGTTCGTGGGCGCCTGGATCGGCTGGCCGCGGGACGTTCGGGACCGCAATCCTGGCGATTGCCGCACCGGCCGGGAACCGCGCCCGGAAGGCCAGATGCCTGGGGCCAGCATAGATGAGCATCTTTGCTTTCCCCCCAAGGTTCCGGATGGTCTCGCTGCCGAATATGGACCGCGCGGCCGAGGAGAACCGGCTGATCGCCCGCTTCATCGCCGCCTGACTCTCCCGCCGTTGTTGTCTTCGCGCTATTCAGGACGCGGGCGGAAGTGGAGTCGCAATGCTGTTCACGCCGGTGTCGCCGGAGATCGGGCCGGCGGAGGTCGGGGGCGCGGCCGCCGATGCGCCGCCGATGGCGTTCCTCGACGCCGTATGCGCCTTCGCCGGCAGCGGGACGCCGACGGAGGCGTTGGACGAGGACGGCATTCCCTATCTCGTCAACGCCTTCTGGACCGCCGGCCAGCGCCAGGGCCACGCCCTGCACGAGATCAGCTACCGGGCTTGCTTCAAGCCACAACTGCCGGAATTCTTCATCGCCCGGCTGACCGTGCCGGGCGAGGCGGTGCACGATCCGTTCATGGGCCGCGGCACGACGCCCTTGCAGGCGGCGCTGATGGGACGGCGCCCGCTCGGCAACGACGTCAATCCGCTGTCGGTGCTGCTGACCCGGCCGCGCCTGGCGCCGCCGCCGATCGCCGCCATTGCCGACCGGCTGGACGAGATCCCGTGGCATCGGGGCGCTCCCGGCCCCGAGGACCTGCTGGCCTTCTACCATCCGGACACCCTGGCCCGGCTGATGGCGCTACGCGCCTGGCTGCAGGCGCGCTGCAAGCTGCACGATCCGGCGCCCGACCCGGTTGACGACTGGATCCGCATGGTGGCGCTGAACCGTCTGTCCGGCCATTCGCCGGGATTCTTCTCGGTCCGCACGATGCCGCCGAATCAGGCGGTCTCGATCGCCGCGCAGCGGCGGTTGAACGCGAAGGCCGGGGTGGAGCCGCCGCCGCGCGATGTGGCGGCGGTTATCCTCCGCAAATCTGTCCGGCTGCTGGCCCAGGGCGTGCCGCCGCCGCATCCACGGGCGAAACTGTGCGTCGGCCCGGCTGCCGCCACGCCGGCGATCGCGGCCGGATCGGTGGCGCTGGTGGTGACCTCGCCGCCCTTCCTCGACGTCGTGCAGTACGCCGAGGACAACTGGCTGCGCTGCTGGTTCGCCGGCATCGATCCCGTCGCGGTGCCGATCGCGATGCTCCGCGGAGAATCCGCCTGGACCGGCATGGTCCGCGCGGTGCTGGAAGAGCAGGCGCGCCTGCTGCGTCCCGGCGGGCACGTCGCCTTCGAGGTGGGCGAGGTGCGCCGCGGGCGGGTGCTGCTGGAGCGCCTGGTCTGGCAGGCGGCAGAGGGGCTGCCGTTCGCTCGGTTGGCGGTACTGGTGAACCGCCAGGCCTTCACCAAGACGGCCCAGTGCTGGGGGGTGGCGAACAACCGCAGCGGCACCAACACCAACCGCATCGTGATGCTGCGGCGGCTGTAGCGCCGCGGTGGCGCCGGTTTCGCGAAGATGGAGTCCGATACCGCGCCTGAACGGGATCGGCGTGAACGGGATTACCGTGGTTTTATGCGCCGGTAACCCCGTCTGAGGCGCCGCGGCGCTTGCATTTCCTGCAGAACGACCGAATTGTCGTCGTACAGGGATGAAAGCCAGCGGAGGGGTCGCATGCCCGAGTACCCGCCTTGGAACGCGGATCGGGCCGCTTCCATCATAGAACAGTACCGCCACCACGAGGGCGCCGCGTTGCCCATCCTGCACGCGCTCATGGAGGCGTTCGGCCACGTGCCCGAGCCGGCGATTCCGCTGATTGCCGAGGCGCTGAACCTGACCCGCGCGGAAGTGCACGGCGTCGCCAGCTTCTATCACGATTTCCGCCGCGACCCGCCCGGCCGGCACGTCCTGCGCCTGTGCCGCGCAGAGGCGTGCCAGGCGATGGGGGCCGACTGCCTCCACGACGCGGCCCGCGACCGCCTGGGTATCGGCTGGCACGAGACGACGGCGGACGGCGCGGTGACCTTGGAACCGGTGTTCTGCCTCGGCCTCTGCGCGGTGGCGCCATCCGGGATGTTGGATGGCGCGCCGCTCGGTCGGCTCGATCCGGCCGCGTTGAATGCGACGCTCGATACGGCGTTGGAGGGCGCGCGATGACCCGCGTGTTCGTCCCGCGCGACGCCGCTTCTCTCGCCCTTGGGGCTGATGCGGTCGCGGCCGGCCTCGCGGGCACCGGGGCTCAGGTCGTGCGCACCGGCTCGCGCGGCATGTTCTGGCTGGAGCCAATGGTGGAGGTGGAGACCCCGGCCGGCCGGATCGCCTATGGCCCGGTTCGGGCGGCTGACGTGTCTGGCCTGATCGCCGCCGGACTGCTCGCCGGCGGCGCGCATCCGCTGCGGCTCGGACGGCCGGAGGACATCGCCTTTCTTGCCGGACAGACGCGCTTTACCTTCGCCCGCTGCGGCGTCGTCGATCCCGGGTCGCTGGATGATTACCGCGCCGCAGGCGGTCTCAAGGGCCTCGCCCGCGCATTGGAGATCGGCCCAGCGGCGACGGTCGCCGAGGTCACCGCCTCCGGCCTGCGCGGGCGCGGTGGCGCCGGGTTCCCGACCGGGATCAAGTGGAAGACCGCCGCCGACGCGACGGCGCCGCGCAAGTTCATCGTCGCCAATGCCGACGAGGGCGATTCCGGCACCTTCGCCGACCGCATGCTGATGGAAGGCGATCCGTTCGCGTTGATCGAGGGGATGGCGATCGCCGGCCTCGCAGTTGGAGCGACGAACGGCTTCGTCTACACGAGGTCGGAATATCCCCACGCGATCGCCGCGTTCGAGCGTGCGCTGACGGCTGCCCGCGCCGGCGGCCTGCTCGGGGCGGACGTGCTCGGCTCGGGCGTAACGTTCGATATCACGCAGCGGGTCGGCGGCGGCGCCTATATCTGCGGCGAGGAAACCTCCCTTCTTGACAGCCTGGAAGGCAGGCGCGGGCAGGTGCGCGCCAAGCCGCCGCTACCGGCCATCAAGGGGCTGTTCGGCGCGCCCACCGTCATCAACAACGTCATCACCCTGGCCTCGGTGCCGTTCATCCTGGCCGAAGGAGCGCCGGCGTATCAGGGCGTCGGCTACGGCCGGTCGCGCGGCACCATGCCGATCCAATTGGCCGGCAACATCCGCCACGGCGGGCTCTTTGAGGCCGGATTCGGTCTGAGCCTGGGCGAGATCGTCGAGGATCTGGGCGGTGGTACGGCTACGGGGCGGCCGGTCCGCGCGGTGCAGGTTGGTGGTCCGCTCGGCGCCTATTTCCCGCCCGCCCTGTTCGACACCATCTTCGACTACGAGGCCTTTGCCGCGCGCGACGGGCTGATCGGCCATGGCGGCGTGGTGGTGTTCGACGACAGCGTGGACATGGCTCGCCAAGCGCGCTTCGCGATGGAGTTCTGCGCCGTTGAATCCTGCGGCAAGTGCACGCCCTGCCGGATCGGCTCGGTGCGCGGGATGGAGGTGGTGGACCGCATCCTTGCGGGCCGCGACGTCGATGCCAACCTGGAATTGCTGCGCGACCTTTGCGAGACGATGAAGTTCGGCTCCCTCTGCGCGCTGGGCGGATTCATCCCGTATCCGGTGATGAGCGCGCTCACCCATTTCCCCGAGGATTTCCACCGCCCCGCATTGGCGGCGGCGTGAGGAGGACGCGATGACCCTGCTCGCCGAGACCGATTACGGCACGCCGGAAAGTACCAGTTCGACACGGGTGACGCTGACGATCGACGGGCAGGCGGTGACGGTGCCGGAAGGCACCTCCGTAATGCGCGCCGCGATGGAGGCGGGGATCAAGGTTCCCAAGCTCTGTGCCACAGACAGCCTGACCGCATTCGGCTCCTGCCGGCTCTGCCTCGTCGAGATCGAGGGACGCGGCGGAACCCCGGCGTCCTGCACCACCCCCGTCGCGCCCGGAATGAAGGTTTCTACCAGCACCGACCGGCTGCGTCGGCTTCGCCGCGGGGTGATGGAGCTTTACCTGTCCGACCACCCGGTGGAGACCCTGACCGCACCGGCCGCCGGCAACTGCGAAATGCACGAGATGGCCGGCTTGGTCGGCGTGCGGACCGTTCGCTACGGGCACCCGGCCGGAAACAACGGGG
Source organism: Rhodospirillales bacterium (assembly GCA_028869315.1). Taxonomy (GTDB): domain Bacteria; phylum Pseudomonadota; class Alphaproteobacteria; order Acetobacterales; family Acetobacteraceae; genus JAJZVS01. The sequence goes on along the minus strand of JAGWSV010000207.1, from coordinate 5,071 downwards.
GCGCCAACCATCTGGACACGAAGATCGATGCCTCCAACCCGTATTTTCAGTTTGATCCGGCGCGCTGCATCGTCTGCTCGCGCTGCGTGCGCGCATGCGAGGAGACGCAGGGCACCTTCGCGCTGACGGTGGAGGGCCGCGGTTTCGCTTCCAAGATCGTTGCCGGGATGGACGAACCGTTCCTGGCCTCCGAATGCGTCTCCTGCGGCGCCTGCGTGCAGGCCTGCCCGACCGGCTCCCTGATCGAGAAATCGGTGGTGGAACTGGGCCAGCCGGAACGCGCGGTGGAAACCACCTGCGCCTATTGCGGCGTCGGCTGCACCTTCCGCGCCGAGATGCAGGGTGAGACGGCCGTGCGCATGGTCCCGGCCAAGTCCGGCAAGGCCAATCATGGCCATTCCTGCGTGAAGGGACGGTTCGCCTGGGGCTATACGCAACACCAGGACCGCATCCTCAAGCCCATGGTCCGCGCCCGCATCACCGACCCCTGGCGCGAAGTGAGCTGGGAGGAGGCGATTTCCCACGTTGCCATCGAGTTCCGCCGGCTGCAGGGCGCGTACGGGCGCGATTCGATCGGGGTGATCACATCTTCCCGCTGCACCAACGAGGAAACCTTCCTGGTGCAGAAGCTGGCGCGCAGCGTGTTCGGCAACAACAATACCGACACCTGCGCCCGGGTCTGCCACTCGCCGACCGGGTACGGGTTGAGCACGACGTTCGGCACCTCCGCCGGCACCAATGACTTCGATTCGGTCAAGCACGCGGACGTGGTGCTGGTCACCGGCGCCAACCCCACCGACGGGCATCCTGTCTTTGCCTCCCACCTCAAGCGCCGGCTTCGCGCTGGCGCTCAGCTGATCGTGATCGATCCGCGGCGAATCGACCTTGTGCGCACCCCGCACGTGCAGGCGCAGCACCATCTGCCGCTGCGGCCGGGCACCAATGTCGCGATGCTGGATGCGCTGGCGCATGTGATCGTCACCGAAGGGCTGGTGAACCAGGAATACGTGCGTTCCCGCTGCGACACCGACGCGTTCGCCGACTGGGCCGCGTTCGTCGCGGAGCCGCGCAACAGCCCCGAAGCGGTGGAAGCGCTGACCGGCGTGCCGGCGGCTGACGTGCGGGCAGCCGCGCGGCTTTATGCGACCGGCGGCAACGCGGCGATCTATTACGGCCTCGGCGTCACCGAGCACAGCCAAGGCAGCACCGCGGTGATGGCGCTCGCCAACCTGGCGATGGCGACCGGCAATGTCGGCCGGCCAGGGACCGGGGTGAACCCGCTGCGCGGCCAGAACAACGTGCAGGGCTCCTGCGACATGGGCAGCTTCCCGCACGAGCTGCCCGGATACCGCCACGTCTCCAAGCCCGAGGTGCGGTCCATCTACGAACGCGAATGGGGCGTGAGCCTCGATCCCGAGCCCGGGCTTCGTATCCCCAACATGATCGACGCCGCGCTCGACGGCACTTTCCGTGGCATCTACATCCAGGGCGAGGACATCGTGCAGTCCGACCCAGATACCAAACACATCACCGCCGGCCTCGAGGCGATGGAACTGGTCGTCGTGCAAGACCTGTTCTTGAACGAGACCGCGAGCTTCGCGCACGTGTTCCTGCCCGGCAGCTCGTTTCTGGAGAAGGACGGCACCTTCACCAACGCCGAGCGTCGGCTTGGCCGCGTGCGCCGGGTGATGGCGCCGCGCAACGGCTACGCCGACTGGGAGATCACCCAGCTGATCGCCAACGCGATGGGGCCATCCGGCGGCCGGCCCTGGTCGTATCGGCATCCGTCCGAGATCATGGACGAGATCGCACGTACCACGCCCACTTTCGCCGGCGTGAGCTTCGCCAAGCTCGATGCGCTGGGTTCGGTGCAGTGGCCGTGCAACGCCGCCGCGCCGGAGGGCACGCCGACCATGCACGAAGCGGGCTTCGTCCGCGGCAAGGGGCTGTTCGTCGTCACTGAATACGTGCCGACGGACGAAAAAGTCGGTCCGCGCTTCCCGCTGCTGCTGACCACGGGCCGCATCCTCAGCCAATACAATGTCGGTGCGCAGACTCGGCGCACCGCCAATGTCGCCTGGCACGAGCAGGACGTGTTGGAGATCCATCCGCACGACGCGGAGGAGCGCGGGATCCGCGATGCCGACCTGGTGCGGCTCGCCTCCCGCTCCGGTGCCACCACTCTGGCGGCACGGATCACCGATCGGGTGGCGCCCGGCGTCGTCTACACGACGTTCCACCATCCGGAGACGCAGGCCAACGTCGTGACCACGGATTATTCCGACTGGGCGACCAACTGTCCAGAATACAAGGTGACGGCGGTGCAGGTCTCGCCGGCCAACGGGGCGTCCGATTGGCAGGAAACCTATCGCGCCTTCACCGAGCGGAGCCGGCGGATCGAGCCCGTTCCGGCGAAGTGACGTGATGGCGCCCTCCGCACCCATGCGACCGGTTTCCCGCCACGCCTGGCGTGCCAGCGGCGTGACGGGCGGGCCGCGCATGCTGGCCGAGGAGGCGCCCGTCGCGTTGAGCTACAATCGCACGACGCTCGCGGTGATGCTGGCGACGCCGGCCGATCTCGAGGATTTCGCCGTTGGCTTCAGCCTGACCGAAGGGATCGTCGGCAATCTGCGGGAGATCGAGGAACTGAGCGTGGTTCCGGCAGCGGACGGCGTGGAGCTGCGGATGTGGCTGGGGCCCGAGCGGGCTGTGGTGGCCGACGCGCGCCGGCGCCGCTTCGCCGGACCCGGCGGGTGCGGCCTGTGCGGCATCGAAAGCCTGGCCGAAGCCGTGCGGGTTCCGCCGCCGGTGCTGGCGGGCGCGGGCTTCGATGCAGCCGAGATCGCCGCGGCGATTGCCGCGCTGGCGCCGGCGCAGCGCATGAACGCTGCGACCCACGCGATGCACGCCGCTGGCTTCTGGACGCCGTCCGAAGGTCTGGTCGCCTTGCGCGAGGACGTGGGCCGGCATAACGCGATCGACAAGCTCGCCGGCGCACTGGCTCACGCGGGCCGTACGGCGGCGGGCGGGATCGTCCTGCTGTCGAGCCGGCTGTCCGTCGAACTGGTGCAGAAGGCGGCAGCGATTGGCGCACCCGTGGTGGTCGCGGTGTCGGCGCCGACCGCGCTCGCGGTGCGCGTCGCGGAGGCGGCGGGATTGACCCTGATCGGCGTGGCCCGCGGCGACGGGTTCGAGATTTTTACCCACACGCAGCGGATCGCGCTGCCCGCGGAGACCACGCAGCATGTCGCCTGACCGGCTTTCTCACATGGCAAACCAGATCGGCAAATTCTTCGCTCACCAAGGGCACGACAAGGCGGTGGCGGGGATCGAGGATCATTTGCGGAAGTTCTGGGACAGGCGCATGCGCGTGGGCATCCTGGACGCGGTGGATCGCGGCGAGGCGCAGCTCGACCCGCTGGTGGCGGAAGCGATTGAGCGGCTCCGCGCGCCGGCCGCTGCGGTTTCCGCCGGGTAAGGCGACGCGCGGAAACGGGCCTCTGCGCCAGTCAGGCATCGTCGGCAAACAAGTGCGTCAGCACGCCGACAAGGATGCCGATCAAAACAAAACCTTAGGGCCCGTTCGACACCGCCAATCGATTCGGTAGGTGTCGAACGCACCCTTAGTCCGCGGCCGCGCGCAGGCGGTTGCCGTCCCGCAGGCCGAAGAAGATGTCGTCGGTGATCTCCTCCGGTGTGCGGCAACCCGTATAGGCCATCGTCTTGTCGAGCTCGTTGCGGATGAAGGTGACCGCCTGCGCAGCACCGGCCTGGCCGCCGACTGCGGTGCCGTACAGCGTGGCGCGTCCCGTCAGCACGCATTTCGCCCCGAGCGCCAGCGCCTTCGCGATGTCGGAGCCGCGGCGCACGCCGGAATCGAGGATGACCGTCGCCTTGTCGCCCACGGCTTCGGCAATCTCGGGCAGCATGTCGATGGTGGCGGCGGCGCTGTCCATGTTCCGCCCGCCGTGGTTGGAGACGATGATCCCGTCCACGCCGTAGCTCACCGCCTTCAGCGCGTCGTCCGGCCGGTTGATGCCTTTCAGCATCAGGATGCCCGGCCATTTGTCCCTGAAGATCTTGATATCGTCCCAGCTCAGTGAATCCTGGCGCATCACCTCCCGCGTGCCGGGATCGGTGCCGATCGGACGGCGGTACGGGTCGGGGTAGTTCTCGTTGCGCGGCATGCCGATGGTGGTGAAGTATTTCATCAGCACGGTGGCGAACCAGGTCGGGTGGCGCATGATGTCCAGCGTGAACCGCACCGTCGGGTGGAACGGCAGCAGGAAGCCGTTCTTCGTGTTGTATTCGCGATTGGGCGGCACAATCGTGTCGGTGGTCACGATCAACGCCTCGAACCCGTTGTTCTTCGCCCGCTCGATCAGCTGGTAGGACAGCTCCCGCTGCTTCCAGACATAGAGCTGGAACCACAAGCGGAAATTGGCCTCCGTCGCGATCTTCTCCATCGAGGTCATCGCCCCGGTGGCGAGGGTGAACGGGATCTTGGCAGCCGCGGCGGCCTTCGCCAGTTCCAACTCTCCCTCATGCCAGCACAGCCCAGCGGCACCGGTGGGTGCGATCGCCATCGGCAGGCTGATCTCCTTGCCGAATAGGGTGGTCTTGGTGCTGCGGCCGGAAACGTCGACCAGGGCCCGATGGCGCAGCTTGATGCGCTCGAACGCGGCGCGGTTGTTGCGCAGCGCGAGTTCGTCCTCGGTGGCGCGATCGACGAACTCGAACACGCCGCGAGGCAGGCGGCGTTTCGCCGCTTCCCGCAGATCATTGACGTTGTAGCAGCGGTCGAGCGCGGACATCGGCGTCGTCTCCCCCTCGGGACGGTCCGGCGCGGCAGGCCGGCGGATGCGCGCCCGTGCGACGGAATGATGAAGCGGGGGAGAGGGTTGTCAAGCAAGCGGGGAGGGATCGCAGGGCCTCGAATCCAAGTTCACCTGATTTTTTCGGCGAGGATACCGTCCAGGTATCCCGTGTCCCAGCCCGCCACTTTCCGCCGCAGCTTGACCGACCGCTTATCCTTCCCCGCTCGCACCAGGTTGAGCGCGAAGTGCCGCAC
>JAGWSV010000206.1 GCA_028869315.1 Rhodospirillales bacterium | reverse complement strand
TGGGGGTGATGGCGCTCGGAACGCCCGCCGTGCTGTCCTCCGGCCACGGCGCCATCGGCATGATGATCAAGGCCGCCTACCCGCTGTGGTGGGTCGGCGTGCTCGTGGTGCTGAAGGCGTGCGCTTCGGCGATCTCGATCGGTTCGGGGTTCCGCGGCGGCCTGTTCTTTGCGTCGCTGTTCCTGGGCGCGCTGGTGGGCAAGTTCGCGGGCGGGGTGCTCGCGCTGCTGAGCGCCGGACATCCCGTACCGGTCGTGATCATCTCGGTGGTGGGCATGAGCGCCCTGGCGGTGGCGATCATCGGCGGCCCGCTGACCATGGGGTTCCTGGCGCTCGAATCCACCGGCAGTCTGCCGCTGACCATGGCCGTGCTGGGCGCCTGCGTGGTTTCAGCCGTGACCGTGCGGCGGACGTTCGGCTATTCCTTTGCGACCTGGCGATTTCACCTGCGCGGCGAGGGCATTCGCAGCGCCGTCGATGTCGGCTGGATGCGCAACCTGACGGTCGGCCGAATGATGCGCCACGGCACCCGTACCGTCGCCGCCGACCTGCCGCTCGCCGCGTTCCGCCACGAGTTTCCGCTGGGCGCGACGCAACGGGTCGTCGCGCTCGACGCCGAGGGACGCTACGCCGGGATCGTGCTGGTCGCGGAAGCGCACGCCGAAGCGGACGAAACGCGCCCGGTGGGCGAGCTGTTGCACCATCAGGAGGTGATGCTGCTGGCCGACATGAGCGTGAAGGACGCCGTCGCGGCATTCGAAAACGCCGAGGCGGATGCGCTGGCGGTGGTCGACGGCGCCGACACCCGCCACGTGATCGGCCTGCTGACCGAGTATTACGCGCTGCGTCGCTACAGCGAGGAACTGGAACAGCGGCGGCGCGAACTGGCCGGGGAATAGGACCGGACCACCTGGCCCGCTTGGGTGCGCCCGGGCGGCGTGCTTGTCCGCTCGGCCCCGATGCGTTAGCACCCGCACAAACGCAGCTGTCCCGCCCGCCGGCCATGGCGGCCGGGGCGGCCTACGTGAACGCCCTGTCATCAGCGCCACATGAGGATTTCATGGCTCGTAACAAAATCGCCTTGATCGGTGCCGGCAACATCGGCGGTACCCTCGCTCATCTGGTGGGGCTCAAGGAGCTCGGCGACGTCGTATTGTTCGACGTCTTCGGCGGCGTTGCCGCCGGCAAGGCCCTCGACCTGATGCAGTCGGGCCCGGTCGAGGGTTTCGATGCGACCATGTCCGGCGGCTCGGACTATGCCGCCATCGCCGGCGCCGACGTCGTGATCGTTACCGCTGGCTTCCCGCGCACCCCCGGGATGTCACGCGACGACCTGATCGGCAAGAACGCCGGGGTGATCGCGTCGGTGGCGGAAGGCATCAAGGCCCACTGCCCAAATGCATTCGTCATCGTCATCACCAACCCGCTCGATGCGATGGTGTGGGTGATGAAGGAGAAGTCGGGCCTGCCGGCGAACCGGGTCGTGGGCATGGCGGGGGTGCTCGACAGTTCCCGTTTCCGTTTGTTCCTGGCGCATGAGTTCGGCGTTTCGGTGGAGGACGTGACCGCGTTCGTGCTCGGCGGCCACGGCGATTCGATGGTTCCGCTCACCCGCTATTCCACCGTCGCCGGGATTCCGGTGCCGGATCTGGTCAAGATGGGCTGGACCACGCAGGAGAAGATCGACGCGATCGTGAAGCGGACCGCGAATGGCGGCGGCGAGATCGTGAAGCTGCTGGAGCGGGGCAGCGCGTTCTACGCACCGGCGACGTCGGCGATCGCGATGGCCGAGAGCTATCTCAAGGACAAGAAGCGGGTGCTGCCCTGCGCGGCCTATCTGAACGGCGAGTATGGCATCGACGGGCTCTATGTCGGCGTGCCGGTGGTGATCGGCGCCGGCGGGGTGGAGCGGGTGGTGGAGATCGCCCTCGACCCCGAGGAGAAGGCGGCGTTCGACAAATCCTGCGCCACGGTGAAGGAACTGATCGAGGCGTCGAAGAAGCTGATCGGCTGAACCGCGGCAACCGGACGGGATCGACGCCATGAACATCCATGAGTACCAGGCCAAGGACCTGCTGCGCCGCTACGGCGTCGCAGTGCTGGACGGGCATGTTGCCTGGACCCCCGAGGAGGCCGCGGCGGCGGCCGGCAAGCTGCCGGGGCCCGTCTATGTCGTGAAGGCGCAGATCCATGCCGGCGGCCGCGGCGCCGGGCATTTCGCCGACGATCCCGCTGCCAAGGGCGGCGTGCGGCTCGCCCGGTCGGCCGAGGACGCCCGCGCGGCGGCCGAGGCGATGCTGGGCCATGTGCTGGTCACCAAGCAGACCGGCCCGGCCGGGCGCAAGGTGCACCGGGTCTACGTCGAAGCCGGCTGCGACATCGCCCGCGAGCTTTACCTGTCGCTGCTGGTCGACCGCGCCACCGGGCGGATCACCATCATGGCCTCGACCGAGGGCGGGATGGAGATCGAGGACGTGGCGGCCCACGCGCCGGAGAAGATCCTGCGGGTGGCGGTCGATCCGGCCGCCGGGTTCTCCCCGTTCCAGGCCCGCCGGCTCGGCTTCGGGCTGGGGCTGACGGCGAAACAGGTTGGTGCGTTCACCCGCTTCGTGGCGGCGATGTACGCGGCCTTCACCGCGCTCGACTGCGCGATCGTCGAGATCAACCCGCTGGTGGTGACCGGCGCCGGCGAGGTGGTGGCGCTGGATGCCAAGATCGCGTTCGACGACAATGCCTTGTTCCGTCATCCCGACGTCGAGAAGCTGCGCGACGAGGCGGAGGAAGACCCGAAGGAGCTGGAAGCCGCCAAGCACAGCCTGAACTACGTGGCTCTGGACGGCACGATCGGCTGCATGGTGAACGGCGCCGGGCTGGCGATGGCGACGATGGACATCATCAAGCTCTACGGCGCCGCGCCGGCCAACTTCCTAGATGTCGGCGGCGGCGCCACAACGGAGCGGGTGACCGCAGCGTTCAAGATCATCCTGTCCGATCCGCATGTGGAAGGGATCCTGGTCAACATCTTCGGCGGCATCATGCGCTGCGACGTGATCGCCGAGGGCGTTGTCTCTGCGGCGCGGGAGGTGAAGCTTTCGGTGCCGCTGGTGGTGCGGCTGGAAGGCACCAACGTCGATCAGGGCAAGGCGATCCTGGCGAAGTCGGGCCTGCCGATCATCTCTGCCGACAACCTGGCCGATGCCGCGGAGAAAGTGGTGCGCGCCGTGAAAGAGGCCGCGTGACATGGCAATTCTTGTCGATACCAATACGAAAGTGATCTGCCAGGGCTTCACCGGCGCCCAGGGCACGTTCCATTCCGAACAGGCGATCGCCTACGGAACGAAGATGACCGGAGGGGTCACTCCGGGCAAAGGCGGCAGCACCCATCTCGGCCTGCCGGTGTTCGATACGGTGCACGAGGCGCGCGCCCGGGCGGGCGCCGATGCCTCCGTGATCTACGTGCCGCCGCCGCATGCGGCCGACGCCATCCTTGAAGCGATCGATGCCGAGGTGCCGCTGGTGATCTGCATCACCGAGGGCATTCCGGTGCTCGACATGGTCCGCGTGAAGCGGGCATTGACCGGCTCGAAGTCGCGTCTGATCGGGCCCAATTGCCCAGGCGTGATCACCCCCGACGCCTGCAAGATCGGCATCATGCCGGGGCACATCCACAAGCGCGGCTCGGTGGGCATCGTCTCCCGCTCGGGCACGCTGACCTACGAGGCGGTGGCGCAGACCACCGCCGCCGGGCTCGGGCAAAGCTCCTGCGTGGGGATCGGCGGCGACCCGGTGAAGGGGACCGACTTCATCGAGGTGATGGAGATGTTCCTGGCCGACCCGGAAACGAAGCAGATCGTCATGATCGGCGAGATCGGCGGCGCCGCCGAGGAGGAGGCCGCCGCCTTCATCCGCTCCAGCAAGCGCAAGAAGCCGATGGTCGGCTTCATCGCCGGCGCGGCCTCGCCGCCCGGCCGCCGCATGGGGCACGCCGGCGCTATCATCTCGGGCGGCAAAGGCGG
>JAGWSV010000205.1 GCA_028869315.1 Rhodospirillales bacterium | reverse complement strand
GGCGGGGGCCGGCCGGGCGGCGGCGCGCTCGGCATCCGCGCGGCGCAGGCGGCCGCCGCGCTGCCGGCGATGAACCTGCCGCCCGACAAAAAATATCCCGCCGGACGCGCCCTGACGGCGGAGCACGTCGCCGAGACCTACAACAACTATTACGAGTTCAGCCAGGACAAGGACCTCTGGCGCGCCGCCCAGAAGATGACGACCAGCCCCTGGTCGATCCGGATCGAGGGGCTGGTGTCGAAGCCGCGCACCATCGCCTTCGACGACCTGCTCCGCCAGGTCCGGCTGCAGGAACGCATCTACCGCCACCGCTGCGTCGAGGCCTGGGCGATGACGGTGCCCTGGACCGGCTTTCCGATGGCCGATCTCGTGAAGCTCGCGGACCCGCTCGGCGCGGCCAAATACGTCGTGTTCACGACCGTGGAGGAGCCGAAAGCGATGCCCGGGCTCGACGGCCCGCTGTTCCCCTTCCCCTACGTGGAAGGGGTCACGATGGCCGAGGCGATGAACGACCTCGCCTTCGTCACCGTCGGCCTGTTCGGCAAGCCGCTCCCGAAGCAGAGCGGGGCGCCGATCCGGATCACACTGCCGTGGAAATACGGGTTCAAATCGGGTAAGGCCTTCGTGAAGGTGGCGTTTACCGAGACGCGGCCGAACACCTTCTGGGCACAGATCGCGCCGAGCGAGTATGGGTTCTGGGCCAACGTGAACCCCGCGGTGCCGCATCCGCGCTGGAGCCAGGCCACCGAGCGCCTGATCGGCACCGGGGAACGGGTACCGACCCAGATCTACAACGGCTACGGTCCGTTCGTCGCCTCCTTGTATGCCGGCATGAAAGGAGACATGTTGTTTCGGTGATCTTGAGCCGCACCCTGGCCGTTCTGGCGGCCCTCCTGCTGGTTGGCGCGGTCGCGCTTGCGATGCTCGTGCCGCCGGAGCTGTCGCTCGGCCAGGCGCTGTTCCTGCTCAACCACCAATTGCCGCGCACGCTGCAAGGCGGCATCCGCGCGCATCTGTCCGACTGGATGTGGCAGGACGTGGCGCTGCCGCTGCTGCTGCGGCCGGTCTGGCTGATTCCCGCCTCGATCGGGCTGATCTGCGGCGGCGCGTCGCTCACGCTCGGCTCGCGCGCCGGGCCGGGGCCGCGCCGGCGCTCCGGCACCCCGCGCGGCTGGTTCTGAAGCGGGGCGGCGCGCGCCGCATGCTCCGGCTGGCGATCAGGGCCGCACCAGCCGTCCCCCGGCCAGCGGATGCGCCACCCCGGTGGTGCCCGGAAAACTGAGCGGCAGACCCGCCGTCACCCGGGCGGCGAGGAATCCGAAGCACTGCGCCTCCAGCGCGTCGCCGTCCCAGCCGACCGCCTCCACCGGGTCGACCGGGGCCGGCAGGGCGGCGCGCAACGCGTCCATCATCGCCGGATTGTGCCGCCCGCCGCCGCAGACCAGCCAGCGCCGCGGCGGTGCCGGCAGCGCGGTGGCGGCCACCGCCCCGGCGGTGAACGCCACCAGGGTCGCCGCACCGTCCGCCGGCGCCAGCGCGGCCAGGCCGCTCTCCGCCAGGGCCGACGAAAAATCGAGCCGATCCAATTATTTCGGTGCCGGCCGGAGCAGGTAGGAATGGGCGAGCAGGCGGCGCAGCACCGCCGCGTCGGGCCGCCCGGCCCGCGCCAGGGCGCCGTCGCGATCGCAGGCCGCGCCGGTGTGCCGGGCCGCCCAGTCGTCCAGCGGGCCGTTGCCGGGCCCGGTGTCGCAGGCCACCAGGCGCCCGTCGGCGCCAATCCAGGTCACGTTCGCCACCCCGCCGAGGTTGAGCACCGCCAACGGGCGCTCCAGGCGCTCGGCCAGGGCGGCATGGTACACCGGGGCCAGCGGCGCCCCCTGCCCGCCGGCGGCCACGTCGGCGCTGCGGAAATCATGCGCCACCGGAACCCCGGTCAGCCGCGCCAGCAACGCCGCATCGCCGACCTGCCAGGTGCGGCGCGCCTCCGGCCGGTGCAGCAGGGTCTGGCCGTGGAACCCGATCAGCTCGGCGGTGCCGCCGAGCGCCAGCACCGCCCGCGCGTGGTGCTCGGTCAGCGCGGCGACCGCGGCGGCCAGGCCGGGATCGTCGGGCGCCAGGCCCGGCGCACGGTCGAGCAGGCCACGCAGCGCCGACCGCAGGGCCGCGGGGTACGGCAAGGTGAGGCTCGGGCCGAGGCGGGCGACGGTCAGACCGTCCGTCTCGACCCAGGCCGCGTCGACGCCGTCGAGCGAGGTTCCGCTCATCAGTCCGATCGTGCGCATCATTCCCGGCATCATCCCCGGCCTCGGCCCCGCCTCCCGCCTGTTCCCGCCGCGCGCGCTCACGCGGCGCGCCCGGTCACACCGTCTGCCGCGGGCGTTTTCGCGCCGCCCGCTTCATGCTAGCCCCACGCGCGCCAGAACGGGACACGCCGCGATGCCGTATGCCGATTTCCTCGCCGAAGCCACCGAACGCGGGTTCGTCTTCCAGTGCACCGATACCGCGGCGCTGGATGCGGCGCTGCGCGAAGGGCCGATGACCGCCTATATCGGCTTCGACTGCACGGCGGACTCGCTGCATGTCGGCAGCCTGGTGCAGATCATGATCCTGCGGCTGCTGCAGAAGCACGGCCACCGGCCGCTCGTGCTGCTGGGCGGCGGCACCACGCGCATCGGCGATCCGTCCGGCAAGGACGAGAGCCGGCGGCTGCTCGGCGACGAGGACATCGCCAAGAATCTCGCCGGCATCCGCGCGGTGTTCGACAAGTACCTCGACTTCGGCGACGGCAAGGCGATGATGGCCAACAATGCCGACTGGCTCAACGGCCTCAACTACGTCGATTTCCTGCGCATCGCCATCGACGCCATCCAGGCGGCACGCCGGCCGCATTCGTTTCTTTCGGTGCACAAGAGCGGTCAGGTGGCCATCGTCCAGACACGTGGCAACAAGGACACCCACGTCATTCTGCGCGGCGGCAAGGCGCC
>JAGWSV010000028.1 GCA_028869315.1 Rhodospirillales bacterium | reverse complement strand
GGTCGGATCGTCGCTCGCGACCCAGCATTCGGCGCCCCGACGCAGCGCCCGGCGCGTGGCTGAACGGAGGCGCGGCCGGTGCGCGCTCAACCGGCGAAATCACCGAGCAGGAGCACGGCCGGCGCCCGGCCTTCCAGCTTTCGCGCCAGCCGGGCGTCGGCGGTCACGAAGGGACGCCCGAAGGACTCCGCCACCGCCAGATACATCGCGTCATGGGCAGGATGCCCGAACGCGATCGCCAGCGCCGCGGCGCGGTCGAGCAGGCGGCGCATCGGGATCAGCTCGATCTCCGCCCGCTCCAGGAGCCGCGCGGCGAGCGAGGCCTCGCGCGCGGACAGCTCGCCGAGCCGCGTTTTGCGCCATAGGATGTTCGCGCAGTCGGCCACCAGCAGATCGGGGGCACAAAGCTCGTGGCGCAGCAGCCGCAGCACCTGGTCGGTGCCGGGCTCGGCGATCACCCATTTGATCGCCACGCGGGCGTCGACGACATTAGCGGCCATGGCGACAGCCGGGCGCGGCCGCCGTCAGCGCGCGTCCCGCGCCTCTCGCAGGAGCTCCTCGGCCGGGGTGTGGCGGCGCCCGGCGGTCATGGAACGCAGCTCGGCCGCGAGGTCGGCGAAGCCGGGCTCGGCCTCCCCGGCCAGGCTGGCACGCAGAATCTCCCGTACCTCGGCCTCGGCCGAGCGGCCGTGGGCGGCGGCGCGGCGCTTCAGGCGCTGGACGGTGTCAGGGTCGCGGTTGCGTACGCTGAGGGAGGTGGACATGGGAACCCCCCGCCATCGATGCCAGCGATGATGGCATCGATGGCATCTGGGCGCCAGCGGTTCCGACCGCCCGGTGCCGGTCAGCGGCGGGTGAACCGCCAGTAGAGTGGCTGGCGCCCGGCGCGCAGCGCCTTCGCCTCGTAGCGGGTGGGGGGCCAGCCGGCGGGACGTTCCTCGGCCGGCGGCGGGGCGTCGAACCAGGTCTGATCCGCCATGACCGTGCCGACCCACGCCTGGTAGGTCGGGTCGTCGCTCGCCACCCGCCAGTCGGCGCCGGGACGCAGCACCCGCGCGAGCTCTTCCAGCGCCGCGGGATGCACGAAGCGCCGCCGCGCGTGCCGCGCTTTCGGCCACGGGTCGGGGAACAGCAGGAACAGCCGGTCGAGGCAGGCATCCGGCAACGCCCGCAAAAGCTGCCGTGCGTCCTCGGTCCAGAGCCGAAGATTGGCCGGCAAGGCCGCGGTCGCCGGATCGTCCGGCTCGGGAACCAGCCGCGACAGCAGCGAGCAGATGCCGTTCTCGAACACCTCGCAGGCGATCAGCCCGGCCTCGGGATGAGAAGCGGCCTGCGCCGCCGCATGCTCCCCGCCGCCGAAACCCACTTCCAGCCACAGCCGGCGCGGCGCCGGCGTGAAGGCGCGGGCGGGATCGCCCGCGGCCTCCGGCGGGAACGCAAGCCGCGGCAGCGCGACATCCAGCAGCAGGCGCTGGCGGGGACGGAGCGCATGGCCGCGCACGCGGCCATAGAGCCGCTCCGCCGGGGGCTTCAGCGCCCGAGCGCCGCCCTCAGCGCCGGCACCAGATCCGTCTTTTCCCACGTGAAGGTGCCCAGGTCCGGATCGGGGTCGCGGCCGAAATGCCCATACGCGGAGGTCGGGGCATAGATCGGCCGGTTGAGCTGCAGGTGCTCGCGGATGCCGCGCGGGGTGAGGTTCATGACCTCGCGCAGCGCCGTTTCCAGCCGCGGCTCGTCCACGTCCCGGCCGGTGCCGTGCAGGTCGACATAGACCGACAGCGGCCGCGACACGCCGATCGCATAGGCGATCTGCAAGGTGCAGCGATCGGCAAGACCGGCGGCGACCACGTTCTTGGCCAGGTAGCGGCAGGCATAGGCGGCCGAGCGGTCGACCTTGGTCGGATCCTTGCCGCTGAACGCGCCGCCGCCATGCGGGGCGGCGCCGCCATACGTGTCGACGATGATCTTGCGTCCCGTCAGGCCGCAATCGCCGTCCGGCCCGCCGATGACGAACTTGCCGGTGGGGTTCACGTAGAACTCGCGCTCGGCCGGCATCCAGCCGCGCGGCAGGGTGTCCTCCACGAGCGACCACAGCAGGCGCTTGATCTCGCTCTGGTCGAGGCTCTCCTCATGCTGGGTGGAGACCACGACCGAAGTGGCGCCGACCGGCCGGCCGTCGACATAGCGCAGCGTCACCTGGCTCTTGGCGTCCGGCAGCAGCCCCGCGAACTTCGGGTCGTGGGCGCGGCGCATCTCGCTCATCCGGCGCAGGATCAGGTGCGCGTAATAGAGCGGCGCCGGCATCAGCGCCTCGGTTTCCCGGCAGGCGTAGCCGAACATCAGCCCCTGGTCGCCGGCGCCTTCGTCCTTGTTGCCGCCGGCATCGACGCCCAGGGCGATGTCTGCCGACTGGGTGTGCAGGTGACACGCGATCTGGGCGTGCCGCCAGCTGAAGCCTTCCTGATCGTAGCCGATGTCGCGGATCGCGAGGCGGCAGAGATGCGCGAGATATTCGGAGGTCACCGTATCCGGGCCGCGGGTTTCGCCGGCCAGCACGACGCGGTTGGTGGTCACCATCGTCTCGCAGGCGACGCGGGCGTAGGGATCGGCGGCCAGATACGCGTCCAGCACCGTGTCGCTCAACCGGTCGGCGACCTTGTCCGGGTGCCCTTCCGAGACCGATTCGGATGTGAACAGGTAATCGCCCGAGTCGCGCATGGAGTGCTCCTCTTGTCGCGGCAGTGGGTGGGGATGGCACGGAGGGGCCGGCCGCCGCCCCGGGCAGCGCGCCGAGGGCGCGACTGCTTGGCGGAAACGCTCGCAAGGGTCAAGCGTCGCGCCGCGCGCCTGCCATCAAGCGCCCGTGCCCGGGATACGGCCGGCCGGGGATGGCGCCGCCGGCGCGGGCAGGACCGGCCGGCGACCCGCTCACGCGGACGCGGCGGCCGGCCCTTTGCGGCGAGCGAGGCACGCGCGCCAGGACCTTCCGTTCGCGCCGCGCCGCGACGGGTCGAACCCCCGGCGGCGGACCGTTGCGGCTTCGGCCGCACGGACGGCGGATCTCCCCGTCTTCAGGGCACGGCCGTCAGTACACCTCGTCTTCCGGCATCGGCCGGTTGTCGCGCACCCGCTCGTAGCCAAGCGGCGACAGATCGAGCGTCCGGTAGGCGCCGAACCGGATGAGCTCGGCCACACCGCGCCCGGCCGCCGGCGCGTGCTGCACGCCGTGGCCGGAAAACCCGGCGGCGAACACGAGGTTCGCGATCTCCGGGTGGCGCCCGATGACCGCGTTGTGGTCGAGCAGGCACATGTCGTAATGCCCGGCCCAGGCGCGGGTCATGCGCAACCGCTCCAGCGCCGGGATGCGATGGGCAAGCGCCGGCCAGAGGGTCGTCTCCAGCAGATCCAGGTCCGGATCGAAATCGTCGCCCGGATCGGGATCGGCCTCCGGCCGGGGGGCGATGCCGCCGATGAACCCCTCGCCTTCGGGACGCAGCCAGGCGCCCGAGGTATCGAACACCAGCGGCAGGCCGGTGCCCGCGAGCGGCGCCCGCAGCACGAAGACCGTGCGCTTGCGCCCGACGACCGGCAGGACGACGTCGGCCAGCGCGGCGACGCGGCCGGCGTCGCGGCCGGCCGCGATCACCACCTCGCCGGCGGCGATCCGGCCGGCTTTGGCCGCCTGCACCGCGGCGATCGCGCCGCCGGCGCGTTCCAGCCCCACCGCCGCGTCGGCAACATAGCGCGCGCCGCGGGAGATCGCGGCTTCCCGCACCGCCCGCAGCAGCAGATAGGCGTCGAACCAGCCCTCGTGGGCGAGCCCCAGCGTGGCGCAGGCAAGCCCGTCCGGGTTCAGCCAGGGAAACCGTTCGGCGATCGCCGACGGCCCGAACAACGCGACCTCGGCCCCTTCCGCGACCTGCATCGCGTGATTGCCCGCGAGCGCGGCCGCGCCGTCCGGTCCGGCGAGCACCAGATAGGCGCGGCGCACGAGCCCGATGCGCTCGGCCATGGCTTCGAGGAACGACGCGCCGAACAGCGACATCCTGACATTGACCGGCAGCGAGAACTGGGTGCGGTAGGATGCCGCCGAAAGCGTGGTCGACGCGAAACGGTAGGTCGGGTCTCGCTCCAGGACCACCACGTCGCGATGGCCGGCGAGGAAACAGGCGATGCACGAGCCGACGATGCCGCCGCCGATCACGACGACCGGGGACGGCATGTCAGGACCCCCGCCCGGCGCGATTGCCGCTCATGCCCGCGCCGCCGGGGCCGGGATGGCCCGCCGGGCCGGATCGGGCGCGGTCCCGCGCCGGGTGCTTCCGTCAGCCACGAGGCTCCCTCCTGCCGCCGCCGCGGCGCGGGCACGGATGGCCCGCGCCGCAGGCCGGGCGCCGGCACGGGACGCCCGGAACCCCGCGCGCCCGGCAAGTCCTGACACACCTGCAAACACGTCGCGCACGCCGACACCCTGCCTCGGATCGTCGCGGCGGAAAACCCCCGCGCGCAGCCCGAACGGAGCCTCGCGAGGCCCGCCGCCGCCGCGGTCGCAAGCAACCGCGCGCGACCGGGGCACGCATTTGACGACGCCGGCGGATGTGAAGCGGGCGACCGCCCGCCGCCCCCTGTGACATCGACCGCCGCCCGGGCGTAGGATCGCGGGGTCAAGGGCGCCCGAGCCCACGCGCGCCCGCAGCCCAATGAGGGAGGCGCTGCCATGTCTGGAACCCCAACCGGCAGAAGTCCGCGCACGGTGGCCCTGGTCGGCCCGTCCGGCAGCGGCAAGTCGACGCTGTTCGAGGCGCTGATGGAGGCGGCCGGTTCGCCGGTGAAGCGACCGGCCGATCCGCGCAACCGGCCCGCGACCACCGAACTCCGCGTCGGCCACTGCACCTATCTCGGCGACGCCTGGGCGGTGATCGACTGCCCCGGCTCGATCGAATTCGCCCATGAAGCGGCCGCCGCGCTGGCGATGGCCGACCTCGCGGTGCTGGTGTGCGAGCCGCAGCCGGCCAAGGCGCTCGCCACCTCCCCGTTGATGAAGACCCTGGCCGACAACCGCATCCCGCATCTCGTGTTCATCAACAAGATCGACACCTCGGAAGGCAGCGTGCGCGACACGCTCGCCGCCCTGCAGGCCTATGCCGCCTGCCCGCTGGTGCTGCGCCAGGTGCCGATCAGCGAAGGCGGCGCCGTCACCGGCTATGTCGATGTCGTCAGCGAGCGGGCCTATCGCTACCGCAAGGGCCAGCCGTCGGAACTGATCCAGATCCCCTCGGCGATGCAGGACGCGGAACAGGAAGCGAAGTCGAAACTGGTGGAGACCCTGGCCGACCGCGACGATGCCCTGCTCGAAAAGGTGCTGGAAGACATCCCCCCCAGCTCCGGCGAACTCTACGCCGACCTGCACAAGGATCTTGCCGCCGGCGCGGTGACCGAAGTGCTGCTCGGCGCGAGCGAGCAGGCCGGCGGCGTCCGCCGGCTCTGGAAGGCGCTGCGCCACGACACGCCCGACGTGACCGAAACGGCCGCACGGAAGGGGATCGACGCGGACGGGCCGCCGCTGGCGCAGGTCTTCAAGACCGTCCATGCCGGCCATACCGGCAAGCTGTCCTACGCCCGGATCTGGCGCGGCGCGATCAAGGACGGCGCCACCCTGAGCGGCCCCGCGGGCGGCACCCGCCTCGGCGGCATCTACCAGATGCCCGGCGCCGAGATGAGCAAGACGGCGGAGGCCGAAGCGGGCCAGGTCGTCGCGCTCGCCCGGCTCGATCCGGTCGCGACCGGCGACGCGGTCACCCCCAACGGCACCGCCGAAGCCCTGCCCTTCCCGGCCCCGCCGCCGCCGGTCTACGCGCTGGCGATCACCACCACCGACCGCAAGGACGATGTGAAGCTGTCCGGCGCGCTCGCCAAGCTGCTGGAGGAAGACGCCAGCCTGGGACTGGAACACGACGCCGAAACGGGGGAGACGGTGCTGCACGGCCAGGGCGAGATCCATCTGAACACCACCTTGGAGCGGCTGGCCCGGAATTACGGGCTCAAGGTCGCCTCCCGCCGCCCCGACGTCGCCTACAAGGAAACCATCCGCAGCGCGGTGCACCAGCACGGGCGGCTGAAGCGCCAGACCGGCGGGCACGGCCAGTTCGCCGACGTGAAGATCGACATCGCCCCGCGGGAGCGTGGCGCCGGCTTCGCGTTCATCGACAAGGTCGTCGGCGGCGCAGTGCCGCGCAACTTCATCCCCGCGGTCGGCGAGGCGGCCGAAGACGCGGCGAAGAAGGGTCCGTTCGGCTACCCCGTGGTGGACATCTCCGTCACCCTGACGGACGGGCAGTTCCACTCCGTCGACAGCTCGGACATGGCTTTCCGCACCGCGACGCAGATCGCGATGAAGGAAGGGCTGGCGGCGGCCGACCCGGTGCTGCTGGAACCGATCGACCGGGTGAGCGTGAGCGTGCCGAACGAGTTCACCGCCCGCGCCCAGCGCCTGCTGAGCGGGCGGCGCGGGCAGATCCTGGGCTATGCCGAAAAGCCCGGCTGGCCTGGCTGGGACGACGTCGAGGCGCTGGTTCCGGCCGCCGAACTGCACGGCCTCATCATCGAATTGCGGTCGCAGACCATGGGCCTCGGCTCCTACGTCCGCAGTTTCGACCACCTGGCGGAAAGCCGGGGCGAGGCGAAGCCGCGCGCCGCATGACGGCGCGCCGGCCCGGGCCGCGGGGCAGCCACCGTGCGGCGGGGCTTCCCTCCGGTCGGGCGCGGCAAATATAAGCGCGCATGCGTGTGGGCTTCGCCAAGATGCATGGCTGCGGGAACGACTTCGTCGTGCTGGACGAGCGCGCGGAACCGCTCGGCCTGTCGCCCGTCCGGGCGGCGGCGCTGGCCGACCGGCGGCGCGGCATCGGCTGCGACCAGCTCATCTCCCTGCACCCCGCCGAGCCGGGGGCCGACCTGCGGATACGCATCCGCAACCCGGACGGGTCGGAAGCCGGCGCCTGCGGCAACGCGACCCGCTGCGTCGCGACGCTGCTCGCGGCCGAGACGGGGCGGCGCGGCTTCGTGATCCGCACGGTCGCCGGCGACCTGGCGGCGGAGGTGCTGACGGACGGGCAGGTGCGGGTGGACATGGGGCCGGCGCGGCTGGGCTGGGCCGACATCCCGCTCGCTCGCGCGATGGACACGCTGCATCTCGACCTGTCGGCCGGGCCGGTGGCCGATCCGGCGGCGGCCAGCATGGGCAACCCGCACGCGACGTTCTTCGTGGCGGATCTCGCGGCGATCCCGGTGGCCGAGCTGGGGCCGGTGCTCGAACATGATCCGCTGTTTCCGGACCGCGCCAATATCGGCTTCGCCCAGGTGCTCGCGCAGGACGCGCTGCGCCTGCGGGTGTGGGAGCGCGGGGCGGGCCTGACCCTCGCCTGCGGGTCGGGCGCCTGCGCCGCGCTGGTGAACGCGCACCGCCGCGGGCTCGTTTCCCGGGAAGCGGCGGTCCTGCTCGACGGCGGCCGGCTGCACATCGCCTGGCGGGAGTCGGACGGGCACGTCCTGATGACCGGCCCCGCCGAGACCGCCTTCACCGGCGAGGTCGAGCTGGCCCGGTATCCGTCATGAGCGCCGAACTGCTGACCTTCGGCTGCCGCCTGAACACCTACGAGACCGAGGTGATGCGGGGCCTGGCCGCCGGCCTGTCCGACACCCTGATCGTGAACACCTGCGCGGTCACCGCCGAGGCGGAGCGCCAGGCCCGGCAGGCGATCCGCCGCGCCGCCCGGCAGCGGCCGGGGGTGAAGATCGTCGTCACCGGCTGCGCGGCGCAGCGCGACCCGGCGGCCTGGCGCGCGCTGCCGGGGGTAAGCCGGGTGCTGGGCAACGCCGACAAGCTGCGTCCCGAGCACTGGACCGCCGATGCCGGCGATGCGGTGTCCGACGTGATGACCGCGCCCGCCGCGCCGGCCCCGCCGGTGGCCGAATTCGCGGGGCGCTCGCGCGCCTTCGTGCAGGTCCAGCAGGGCTGCGACCACCGCTGCACGTTCTGCGTGATCCCGTTCGGCCGCGGCCCCAGCCGCAGCGTGCCGGAAGACGCGGTCATCGCCCAGGCGCAAAGCCTGGTCGCGGCCGGCTACCGGGAACTCGTGCTGACCGGGGTGGACATCGCGAGCTACGGGCAGGACCTGCCCGGCCGCCCGCCGCTCGGCCGGCTCGCGCAGCGGCTGCTGGCGCGCGTGCCGGAGCTGCCGCGGCTGCGGTTCTCCTCGCTCGATCCCGCCGCCATCGACGAGGCGCTGTGGACGCTGCTGGCCGAGGAGCCGCGGATGATGCCGCATCTGCACCTGTCGCTGCAGTCGGCCAGCGACCTGGTGCTGAAGCGGATGAAGCGGCGCCACCTGGCGGCCGACGCGCGGGCGGTGATCGCCCGGGCACGGGCCCTGCGGCCCGGCATCGCCATCGGCGCCGACCTGATCGCCGGCTTCCCGACCGAGACCGAGGCGCTGTTCGGCGAAACCCTCGCCTTCCTGCGCGACGCCGCCCTGCCCTATCTGCACGTGTTTCCCTACAGCGAGCGTCCCGGCACCCCCGCCGCGCGCATGCCCGCGGTTCCGGTGGCGCTGCGGCGCGAACGGGCGGCGCGGCTGCGGGAGGCGGGACAGGACGCGGCGGCGGCCTTCTTCGCCGCCCAGCACGGGCGCCGGATCAGCGTGCTGACCGAACGCGACGGCACCGGCCGCTCGGAGCATTTCGCCCCGGTGCGGCTGGCGGCGGCAAGCGACCCCGGGCGGGTGGTGGCAGCGCGGGTGATCGCGACCGACGCCGGCGGGCTGGTCGCCGACGCGGCTTAGTGCCCGTTCGACATCGCTGATCGATTCGATAGGTGTCGAACGGGCCCTAAGGTTTTGCTTTGATCGGCATCTTTGTCGGCGTGCTGACGCACTTATTTGCCGACGATGCCTTACGGACGGGACCGCACGGATGGCATTAGGTGGCTTTTTCAACCGGCTGAAGGAAGGCCTGTCGCGCAGCACGCAGAAGCTGGGCGGCGGCATCTCCGCGGTGTTCACCAGGCGCCGCCTGGACGACGCGGCACTGGAGGAGCTGGAGGAGCTGCTGATCGCCGCCGATCTCGGCACCGAGGCGGCGGCACGGGTGATCGCGGCGTTCCGCCGCTCCCGTTTCGGCAAGGAAGTCACCGACCAGGAGATCAAGGACGCGCTGGCGGAGGAGGTGGCGGCGATCCTGCGGCCGGTGGCCCGCCCGCTGGAGCTCGACCCCACCCACGCACCGCATGTCGTGCTCGTCGTCGGCGTGAACGGCACCGGCAAGACGACGACGATCGGCAAGCTCGCCCAGCTCTGGCGGGAGGAAGGCAGGCGGCCGATGCTGGTCGCCGGCGACACGTTCCGTGCCGCGGCGGTGGAACAGCTGCAGGTCTGGGGCGAACGCACGGGCTGCCAGGTGATCGCCGGCCCGCCCGACGCGGATGCCGCCGGCCTCGCCTTCGACGCGCTGGCCCGCGCCCGCGCCGAGGGCGCCGACGTGCTGCTGATCGACACCGCCGGGCGGCTGCACAACAAATCCGTGCTGATGGAGGAGCTGACCAAGGTCGTCCGGGTGATGCGCAAGCGCGACCCGACGGCGCCGCACTCCGTGCTGCTCGTTCTCGATGCCACCACCGGCCAGAATGCCGTTCAGCAGGTGAAGGTGTTCAAGGAGATGGTCGCGGTCACCGGCCTCATCGTCACCAAGCTGGATGGCAGCGCCCGCGGCGGTATCGTCGTGGCGCTGGCGGAGACGTTCGGCCTGCCGGTGCACGCGGTGGGCGTGGGAGAGCGGGCGGGCGATCTGCGCCCGTTCGATGCGACGGAGTTCGCCCGCGGGCTGGTCGGGCTGTAATACGGGCGGCGGCGGGGTGACTACAGGCGGAGCGCGGCGTCCGTGTCGCTTCGCTCCGGCCCATCCATGTCGCTTCGCTCCGGCCTGTCCATGTCGCTTCGCTCCGGCCTGTCCATGTCGCTTCGCTCCGGCCCGTCCGCGTCGCCCTCCGGCAGGCCGGCGCGGCGCAGGCCTTCGGCGTAATTGTCCCGATCGGCATGCCGTCGCATCGGCGTGGTGGCGAGGAAACGCCGGATGGTGAAATCCGGCTCGATCGCAAGCAGGCGCCGGCGGACCGCCTCCGTCTCCTGCGGCCGGTCGAGATAGCCGAGCGCGGCGAGATAGGGCTTGTAGGCGGCCGAAAACGCGCGGTTCATCCCCACCACCGAACGCCCGAGCATCGCCGCCGCGCCGTAGTCGCGCTTCATCAGCTGGATGAGCACGAAGAAGGCGTCGAAAAAGAAGGCAAAGGGATCGAACGGCGACAGCTTCTTGTAGCGCAGGTTGCGCCGCTCCGCCTCCATGACGTTGCCGAGATAGGCGTGGGTGACGGCCGACAGCGACCAGGCCATCGCCAGGTTCGGGTTGAGCGCCAGCGCGCGCTCGTGCAGCACCACCGCCTCCTCCAGGCGCCGGTGCAGGAACGCGCGCACATGGCCGCAGATGGTCAGCGCCCTGGCGTCGAACGGATCGAGCAGGACCGCGCGGTCGGCCAGCCGCTCGGTCTCCGCGCGGGCCGCCGCCGGATCGTCGACCCAGCGCTGGCTGATCATGAAGGTCAGGCAATACGCATGCATGGCGTGGGCGGCGGCGTAGTCGGGATCGCGCGCGATGGCCTGGCGCAGCAGGTCGCTGGCCTGCACCATGCCCTCGCGCTCCAGGCGGTTGAGCAGCGAGAGCGCCCGCAGCATCAGATGATAGGCGGACGCGTCCGAGTTCGCGCGCCGGGCGACCCGGCGGGACTCGATCAGCAGGATCTCGGGGTCGACCTGCGCCACCACCTCGCCGGCGATGTCGTCCTGCAAGGTCAGCAGGTCGTTGGGCTGGCGGTCGAAGCGGCGTGTCCAGACCACCTGGTTGGCGTGCCGCAGGTCGAGCAGGCGCACCGTGATCCGCAGCCGCGCGCGCACGCGCTGGATCGAGCCGTCGAGCAGGAAGTCGAGACCGAACAGCCGGCGGACGGCCACCTCGTCGCGGTTCTCGTCGGCGAAGCGGGCCAGCGAGTTGGAAGACGCGACGAACATCCAGCGGAATCGCGAGAGCGCCGCCGTGATCTCCTCGGCGAGGCCGGGGGCGAGTTGCGCGTCTTCGGGCTCGGTGCCTATCAGGGCGAAGGGGAGCACGCCGATGCGCGCGCCGCCGCGCGGCGGGCCGGGATTCCGCTCATCCTCAAGCTCCGGCGGGACCTCCATCTCGTCGTCCGCGGGCGGCGGAGCGGGCGGGCGCAGCGGCAGGCGCGAGCCGGCCGGGCCGCGAATTTCGCTGAGCAGCTTCTGCGTTTCGGTCGAGGGCGCGGCGTCCAGCAGGTCGGCGAGCACCGCGCGGCAGCGGTCGTATGCCTGGATCGCCATCCCGCGCTCCCCACGCGCGGCATGCGCCTTCATCAGCGCCCGCCACGCCCCCTCATGGGCGCGGTCGATCCGCAGCAATTGCTGGGCCGCGGGGATCGCCTCCTCCGGCTCGGTCATGCCACGCAGCAACGCCTCGGCGAGCACCCGGCCGCGATCGCGCAGCCGCTCGCGTTCGACCGCCAGCCAGCTGTCGAAGCTGGGATCGAGCCCGTCGAGGTCTTCCAGCAGGTCCCCGTCCAGCAGGGACAACGCGGTCGGCCGCTCCACCGAGGCGCGCATGATCCGATCGACGTCGACCCAGGCGGCGCCGGGACGCAAGGCGATGTTGTCGCGGGTCACGGTCAGGATGTCGGCACCCGCGGGCGCCAGCGCATCGTGCAGGCGGTGGATCTCCTGGCGCAGCGACGCCCGCGCCTGCTCTTCCGGCCGGCGGCTCCAGAGCAGTTCCGCCAGCCGCCCGCGCAACGCCGCCCGCGGCGCCGAAAGCGCGACCACGGCCAAAAGTGCCCGGGTTTTCCTGCCGATCGGCAGCACGTTCTCGCTGCTGAGGGTCCAGGCCTCCATCTGCCCGATCAGGCGAAGGCGGATCACCACCCCGGGCTCCGGCGCCCCATCCCCTGTCGGTGGCGAGCCCGCCGGGTGAAACGGCTGAACGTCCAGTTCCATCACGTCATTGTGAGCCGAACGGTTGTGTTGGCAAGGTGTTTTGCACGCGACCCTGGCATCACCCCGTCATGACGAGTGGGAAAACAGATCAAGTGGCACGATAAAAGCCATTGAAAATAAGGCAATTATTCTGAATCGAACGGTTTTCGAGCGGTTGTTCACAAATTCTCAAACTGCCGCCTCGGCGAAGATCCGGCCGACCTCACCATCCCAATTTTCCTGATAGCGGGCGAGCCAGTGCTCGGCCTGGCAGGGTGCGCCGGCCACGATTGCTTCGAGCGGAGCGAGCATGGCGGATTCGTCGCGCCCGGACCGGTCGCGCCGGGCACGCGCGCGCAGCCCCTGGACCGCGATCGCCAGCACGTCGCGCGCGAGGTCGCGCAAGGTGCCGCCGTGCCAGGGCGCCGCGAGCCCCAGCCGCGGCACCGCGCTCCGCAGCGCCACCGCCTCCTCCCAGCGCATGTCGCGCAGCAGCGCGACGGCCGCCGCCAGCGCCGCCGGATCGTAGAGCAGCCCCACCCAAAGGGCCGATTGCGCCAGCATCATTTCGGGCGTGCCGGCGTCGGCGCCGCGCATCTCCAGGAAGCGCTTCAGCCGCACGTCGGTGAACACCGTCGTCAGGTGGTCGGCGAAATCCCCGACCGTCGCCACCTCCCCGGCCAGGGCCGGGATGCGCCCCTCCATGAAGGCACGGAACGACGCGCCGGCCACGTCGATGTAGCGTCCGTCGCGATAGACGAAATACATCGGCACGTCGTCGATCATCCAGGCGGCGTAGCGCTCGAACCCGAAACCCGGCTCCAGCATCACCGGCGGAATGCCGGCACGCGCGTTGTCGGTGTCGGTCCAGACCTGGGCGCGGTACGACAGGAACCCGTTGGGCCGGCCCTCGGTGAAGGGGGAATTGGCGAACAGGGCGGTGGCGAGCGGCTGCAGCAGCAGCCCCACGCGCAGCTTGTCGCGCATGTCCGATTCGGACGCATAGTCCAGGTTCACCTGCACCGTGCAGGTGCGGGTCATCATGTCGAGCCCGAGCGTACCCACCAGCGGCATGTAGCGCCGCATGATCGCGTAGCGGCCCTTTGGCATCCACGGCATCGCCGCACGGGTCGCCGTGGGATGAAACCCGAGCGGGGCGAAGCCCATCCCCAGCCCCTGCCCGGCAGCCCGCACGGCGGCAAAATGATCCGCCATCTCCGCCGCGGTTTCGTGCAAGGTCTGCAACGGCGCGCCCGACAGCTCGAGCTGCCCGGCCGGTTCGAGCGAGATCGCCCCGCCGTCCAGCTTCAGGCCGATCGGATTGTCGTGATCGAGAATCGGCGTGCCGTCCCGCGCCGCCATCGCGTCCAGCAGCGGACGGATACCGGCCGTGGTGCCCGGATCGGGCCAGTACGGCGGGGGCGCCAGATCGGCATGGCGAAAGCCGAACTTCTCGTGTTCCGTGCCGATGCGCCACGCGTCCGGCGGCTTGCACCCCGCCGCGATGTATTCGGCCAGTTGCCGCACCGAGGTGATCGGCGTGACGTCGGCGTCTCCGGGATTGGACATGTCGCTCCGCGCGGTTGGGAGGCACCCGAGGCGGGGCGCCGGCTTTGGAAGGCAGTATTCAATCGGGCCGGGACGCCTGCAACAGCGCCAGCCCCGCAACGCAGGCGGTTTCCGCCCGCAGGATGCGCGGACCGAGCCCGACCGGCGTTACAAAGGGTCGGGACCGCAGGAGGTCAAGCTCCGCCTCCGTGAAGCCTCCCTCCGGACCGACCAGCAGGCCGGACGGACCCTCGGCTGCCGCGGGCGGCGGAGCGCCGCTCCGTTCCAGCGCCGCGAACAACGGCCGCCCCGCCGGCCACCCCTGCAGCAGCGCCGCCAGCGGGCGCGGCGGATGCATGCCGGGAACCGTCAGCCGCTCCGATTGTTCCGCCGCCTCGGCGGCGATCGCCGCCAGCCGCTCCGGATTGACGCGCGCCGCGTTGGTGCGCGCCGTCAGCACCGGCCAGAACGCGGCAGCGCCAAGCTCGGTCGCCTGGCGCACCAGCAGGTCGGTCGCATCGCGCTTGAGCAGGGCGAAGGCGAGCCAGATGTCCGGCTCGGGCGCTTGCGGCCGGACCGGCGCCTCGACCCGCAGCCGCAGGGTGCCGCGGCGCAGGTCCACGATCAGCGCCTGCCATTCGCCGTCGCGGCCGTTGAACAGCCGCACCGGATCGCCCGGCGCGCGGCGCATCACCGTGCCCAGGTAGTGCGCCTGGGCCGGCGTGGCGTCCACCGTGGCGCCGGCGGCAAGGGCGGTCGGTGTGAAGAGGCGGATTGACCCGGACATGGCGGCAGGCAGATTACCCCGTATGGCCGCTCATACCGATATCCGCGCCGAAGGCTGGATCGCCCGCCTGCCGGGGCCGTTGCGCTCCTACGCCTTGCTCGCCCGGCTCGACCGGCCGATCGGCGTCTGGCTGCTGTTCCTTCCCGGTCTCTGGGGCATCCTGCTCGGCGGCGCCGGGGTGGGGCAGACGACCTGGCTGATCCTGCTGTTCGCCGTGGGCAGCGTGGTGATGCGCGCGGCGGGCTGCGTGGTGAACGACCTGTGGGACCGCGACATCGACCGCAAGGTGGCCCGCACCGCGGCGCGCCCGCTGGCCTCCGGCGCGCTGCGCGCCTGGCAGGCGATGACATTCCTGGGGCTGCTGCTCGTGCTCGGCCTCCTGGTGCTGCTGCAACTCGACCCGCTCGCCAAGGCCCTGGGGGCCGGCTCGCTGCTGCTGGTGGCGCTCTATCCGCTGGCCAAGCGCGTGACCTGGTGGCCGCAGCTGGTGATGGGGATCACGTTCGGGTTCGGCGCGCCGCTCGGCTACGCCGCCGCGGCGGATCGGATCGACCTCGCCTGGGCCGCGCTCTATGCCGCGGCGATCCTGTGGGATCTCGGCTTCGATACGATCTATGCGCACCAGGACCGCGAGGACGACGCGCTGGCCGGGGTCAAGTCCACCGCGCGGCTGTTCGGCAGCCGCACCCGGCCGTTCCTGGCGGCCTGCTACGCCGGGGCGCTGGCGCTGGTGGCCCTGGCCGGCTGGCTGCACGGGGTGGACAGGGGCTTCTATCCGGCGCTGGCGCTGCCGGCGGCGCTGCTGGCCTATCAGGTGGTCGCGCTCGACATCGACGACCCGGCCGGCTGCCTGCGGCTGTTCCGGCTGAACCGGGAAACCGGCCTCGCCGTCGCGCTGGCGCTGCTGATCGGGGTGGCGTGAACGACCCGGCGGCGTTCATCCGCGCCCACACCGCGCCGACCCGGGCGCCGCTGGTGCCCGAATTGCGGCTGTTCCTGGCAAGCGAACTCACGCCGTTGTGGCAGGCCACCGAAGACTGGCTTGCCGCCCGCAACGTCGATCCGCCGTTCTGGGCCTTCGCCTGGCCCGGCGGGCAGGCGCTGGCGCGGCACGTGCTCGACCATGCGGCGCTGGTGGCGGGCCGCCGCGTGCTCGATTTCGCCGCCGGCTGCGGGATCGCTGCGATCGCCTGCGCCCGCGCCGGCGCCGCGTCGGTGGAGGCCTCGGAAATCGACACGCTCGCCCGCGCGGCGATCGCGGTGAACGCGGCGGCGAACCGAGGGGCCGTCACGGTGGCGGCCGACGTGGTGGGAGCCCCCTGCCGGTGGGACGTGATCCTGTGCGGCGATGTCTGCTACGAAGCGCCGATGACCGGGCATATCCTGCCCTGGCTGCGCGCCCTGGCGCGGGAGGCGACGGTCATCGTCGCTGATCCCGGCCGCGCGTACCTGCCGCGGACCGGGCTCGCGCCGTTCGCCCGCTACACGGTGCCGACGACCCTGGAGCTGGAGGATCGGGAGACCAGGGAGGTGACGCTCTACCGGCTGCGGGCGGATGCCGCAGGACCCTGACGCCCGCCGCGGCGGACCGGTTGGCGATCCGCGCCGGACGGCCGGAGGCACGGGCCGGGAGCCGCCGGGCAGGCACGGGCGAGACGGCCGCAAGGCCGGCTCCTCTGCCCGCTGCCCGCCGCGGCGCGCGCGGCGCAGGACTTCCATCGATTGCAGAACGCCCGCCCGGGCGTCATCCTGCATGCTCGCATCCCAACTGAAGGCCCGCACCATGGCCGATCCCATCCCGTTCCGCGCCCACACCCCCGGAACCCAGCCTCCGTACGACGTGCCGGCGTATCTCGGAACCCGCAAACGCCACCCGCTGCAGCAATTGCACCGGCTCGACCCGACGGTCACCGAGACCACCGGGCCGCGCTTCTCCGCCGCGCAGTTCCCGGCGCACGAGGATCTCTCGCGGGTGAACGGCAAGCCGGCGGCCGGGCAGCGCATCGTCGTCGCCGGCACCATCACCGACGAGGACGGGCGGCCGGTGCCGCACACCATGGTGGAGATCTGGCAGGCCAACGCCGCCGGGCGCTACCACCACCCGGCGGACCAGCACGACGCGCCGCTCGACCCCAACTTCACCGGCGCCGGGCGGGTGTTCACCGACGCGGCGGGCCGCTACCGCTTCCTGTCCGTGCTGCCCGGTGCCTATCCCTGGCCCAACCACAAGAACGCCTGGCGGCCGAACCACATCCATTTCTCCTTCTTCGGCCCCGCCTTCGCCACCAGGCTGATCACCCAGATGTATTTCCCCGGCGATCCGCTGCTGGCGTTCGACCCGATCTACAACGGCGTGCCGGACGAAGCGGCCCGCACGCGCCTGGTCGCCGGGTTCGATCTCGATCTCACCGAACCGGACTACGCGCTGGGCTACCGTTTCGATGTCGTGTTGCGCGGCCGCGCCGCCACGCCGATGGGGACCTGAGCGCCATGCCGATCGCGACCGCCAGCCAGACCATCGGTCCCTACTGGCACCTGATCGAGGATCCGTCCTGGGCCGACCTCACCCGCTTCGGCGCCGAAGGCGAGCGCCTGAGCCTCGGTGGCACCGTGACCGACGGCGACGGCGCGCCGTTCGCCGATGTCTGCATCGAGTTGTGGCAGGCGGACCCGGCCGCCACCGACCGGTTCCCCGCGTTCGGACGCAGCCGCACCGACGCGGACGGCCGCTACCATTTCACCACCCTCAAGCCCGGCCCGGTACCCGGGCGCGGCAACACGATCCAGGCACCGCATTTCGCGCTCTGGGTGCTGGGCCGCGGGCTGATGCGCGGGCTCGCCACCCGGGTCTATTTCGCCGGCGAAGCGGGCAACGAGACCGACCCGGTGCTGTCGTCGGTGGAGGACCCGGCGCGCCGCGCCACCCTGATCGCCAGCGCCGACGGGCCTTCGGCCTGGCGGTTCGACATCCGCCTGCAAGGCGCCGGGGAGACCGTGTTCTTCGACGTCTGAACCCGCGGCCGACCGGCCCAAAAAGAAACGACTCGCGAGGAGGCATCGGCATGGAACGAGTTCCGTCGAAACCCGCGGGGCTCGCAAGGCGTGCGGCGGTCGCGCTGGCCCTTTGCGCACCGGTGCCCGCGCTTGCCCAGGCGCCCGTCCAACCGGCCGCGCCCCCCAGTGACGAAACGACCTTGCTGCCGCCGGTGGTGGTGCTGGCCCCCACCCCGCTGCTCGGCACCGGCATCAACCGCGACCAGGCGCCGGCGCAGAACCAGGTGTTCACCGGCAACGACCTGCGTATCCAGGGGCCGGCCAGCGCGCTGCAGACCCTGCAGAACCAGGCGCAGGGCGTGCAGCTTGACAACGCCGCCGGCAGTCCCTTTCAGCCGCAGGTGTCCTATCACGGCTTCGTCGCCTCGCCGATACAGGGCACCGAACAGGGACTCGCCGTCTATGTGAACGGGACGCGGTTCAACGATCCGTTCGGCGACACCGTGAACTGGGACCTGATCCCCGACATCGCCATCGACCGGATGGACCTGCAAGGCGCCAACCCGGTGTTCGGCCTCAACGCGCTCGGCGGCGCGCTGGCGGTGCGGATGAAGAACGGGTTCACCTATCACGGCGGCGAGCTCGACGTCTCCGGCGGCTCGTTCGGGCGCGTCTCCGGCGCGGTGGAATACGGCAAGCGGAGCGGCAGCACCGCCGTCTATGCCGCCGCCGCCGGGCTGCACGAGAACGGCTGGCGCGACGCCCAGTCCTCCGGGCTGAAGCAGTTCTATGGCGATGTCGGCTGGCGCGGCACCACGGCGGAGGTGCATCTCAACATCGACCTGGCGCAGACGACGCTCAACGGGCCGGGCACCACGCCGGTGCAACTGCTGGCGGCGGATGCGGCGGCGCAGCTCACCGGCCCGAACGTGATCGACAACGATTATGGCCGGGTGATCCTGTCCGGCACCGACCAGGTGACCGATACGACGTCGCTGCAAGGCGTCGTCTACTACGAGAACCTCGTGCAGCGGCTCGCTAACGGCAACGGCAGCGCACTGGCTTCCTGCGGCCCCGCCAGCCCGTATCAGTGCGAATCCTCCGGGGCGGTCGCGATCGACGCGAACGGCACTCCGATCCCGGCGTTCCTCGGTCCCAACGGCGCCTACGGCTCGCTCGTGGTGCAACGGACCAACACCAACGGCTATGGCGTATCGTTGCAGGTAACCAACCAATCCGCGGTGCTCGGGCGCGCCAACCAGCTGGTGGTCGGCGCCAGCTTCGACGGATCGCAGACCATCTTCTCCGCCGCCACCTATGCCGGCGGGCTCGACCTGCTGACCCGGAACTTCATTCCCCCGCAGCTGCTGATCAACCTCGCCGACGGGTCGATCGCGCCGGTGCGCGCCGCCGTGACCAACGGCTATTATGGGCTTTTCTTCACCGACACGCTGAACGTTACGCCCGCATTGTCGGTGACCGCATCGGGGCGGTTCAACTCGGCGCAGATCGGCATCAAGGACGAGATCGGCACGTCGCTGACGGGCGTTCACGTCTATAACCGTTTCAACCCGGCCGTCGGTTTCGCCTACAGGTTCAGCCCGGCGGTCACCGTCTATGGCGGCTATTCGGAAGCCAACCGGGCGCCGACGCCGGCGGAGCTCACCTGCTCCGATCCGGCGGCCCCGTGTTCGCTGGCGAGTTTCTTCACCGGCGATCCGAACCTCAAGCAGGTGGTGGCGCGCAACTTCGAGTTCGGCCTGCGCGGCGTCGTGGTTCCGTTCGAGCGGGCGCGGCTGACATGGAATCTGGGCGCCTACCGCAGCGATCTCAGCGACGACATCGCGTTCGCGCAAAGCACGGCGCTGGGCGCCGGCTTCTTCCAGAATATCGGCGACACGCGACGGCAGGGTTTCGATTTCGGCCTGCACCTGACCACGCCGCGCTGGCGCGCCTTCCTCAGCTATTCCTATATCGACGCGACCTTCCAGAGCGGCTTCGTCGAATCGAGCCCGAACAACCCGGCCGCCGATGCGAACGGCAACATCCTGGTGCGGCCCGGCGATCATCTCCCCGGGGTGCCGACGAACCTGGTGAAGTTCGGCGCGCAGTACGAACTGACGCCGCGCTGGACGGTGGGGGCGGTGGGCGTCGCCGCCACCGGGCAATACCTGTTCGGCGACGAGGCGAACCTGACCAAGCGGTTGCCCGGCTATTTCCGGCTCGACCTGAACACCAGCTACCAGGTGACCCCGCGCCTGCAGGTGTTCGCCCTGCTGGAGAACGCGCTCGACCAGACCTACTACACGTACGGCGCGTTCTCGCCGACCGCCTCGGTGCCGATCGTGCAGGCGCCGGGCGCGAGCAATCCGCGCAGCTACAGCATCGCCGCCCCGATCGCGGCGTTCGGCGGGCTGCGCCTCACGTTCTGAGGGCCGCAGGGCGCGGCGGCGGAACCCGTGAACGCGGCGTTGGCGTCGTGGCGAAGCCGGATCAGGAGCTCAGCCGGAACACGATCGGGACGTCGGCCACCGCCGCGACCGGGTGGCCGTCTCGCTCGGCTGGAACGAAGCGCCAGTGCCGCACCGCATCCAGCGCCGCGCGGTCGAGCAGCGGATGCCCGCTGCTGGACACGACCGCGACCGATGACGGCGCTCCCGCGGCACTGACCGCGACCCGCAGCAGCACTCGGCCCTGCTGGCCGCGCGACCGCGCCAGCGCCGGGTAGATCGGCGGGCGGTCCTGCGCCATGCCGGCGACCGGGTGCGGCGGGCTGACGGCCACGGCGGCGGCGGGCGCCGCGGGTTGCGCCGGCGCGGGGGCGGCCGGC
>JAGWSV010000204.1 GCA_028869315.1 Rhodospirillales bacterium | reverse complement strand
AGGGTGGGATGTCGGAGGGGGATGTGTTCGCGCTTGCCTGCATCCAGCCCCCGGGGCGGCGGAACCTGCGGCTGGTGTGGCTCGGCTTTGCCGGGCTGGTGCACGCGGCCCGCGCCGGAATTCGGGACTGAGCGGGGCGGGGCGACGCGCGTCCATATTGTTGCGATATAACAACATAAATCATCGCCCAACCGCCCCCATGGCAGCTTGTATCGGCATCCGGTGGCCACGCCGCCGCCCGCTACGGCCCATGGCGCGCGGCGGGTGCGTCCGGTCGTGGGGGCTGGGGGAGGCCGCGCGCGCGTCGCGGGGGGAGGCATCGACGCCTTGCCGATTGATAGCATGGCCGCGCCGTCCCCATATCCGTCTCCATACCCCTGGCCGAACGGTCGCGGCCGACGATCCGTGGCCCGGTCCCGGGCCGGGAGGTTCGCTATCATTTTCGACACCGATATGGTTCTGGCGTTCATCAAGGTCCATCAGGGGTGGGCGCCGGTGGTGGTGTTCGCGCTCGCCTTCGGCGAGTCGCTGGCCTTCGTCTCCCTGCTGCTGCCGGCGACCGTCATCCTGATCGGGGCCGGAGGGCTGATCGGCGCCGCCGGCCTCGGCTTCTGGCCGAGCTGGGCCGGCGCCGCGCTGGGAGCGATCCTGGGCGACTGGCTCTCCTACTGGCTCGGCTACCACTACAAGGACGCGATCGGCACGATCTGGCCGCTGTCGCGTTCTCCACGGCTGCTGCCGCGCGGGCACGCGTTCTTCCAGCGATGGGGTGTGCTCGGCGTGTTCTTCGGCCGGTTCCTCGGCCCGTTGCGGGCGGCGGTTCCGCTCGTCGCCGGCATCTGCGCGATGCCGCCGCTCCGCTTTCAGCTCGCCAACGTCGCCTCGGCGCTGGTCTGGGCCGCCGGCGTGCTGGCGCCCGGGGCGCTCGCGCCGGGGTGGCTGCGGTGGTGAGGCCGGGCGCGCCGCCCGCCGGGCCAGTCCGCGTCCCGTCAGACCGCTTCGGTGTCGAGGGCGTAGCCCGCGGCGCGCACGGTGCGGACCAGGTCGAGCTCGACCTCCCCGTTGATCGCCTTGCGCAGCCGGCGGATGTGAACATCCACCGTGCGCGGCTCGACATGGATGTCCTTGCCCCAGACCGCGTCCAGCAGTTCCTCGCGCGAGAACACCCGGCGCGGATGCTGCAGGAAGAATTCGAGCAGGCGGAACTCGGTCGGGCCCAGGTGCAGGGCGCGGCCGCCGCGCACCACCCGGTGGGTGCTGAGATCCATCGTGATGTCGTGGAAGCTCAGCGTGCTCTTGGCCGGCACCGCGCCGGCGCGGCGGAGCAGGGCGCGCATGCGCGCCACCAGCGCCTCGGTGTTGAACGGCTTGGTGATGTAGTCGTCGGCGCCGGTGTTCAGCCCGCGCACTGCGTCCTGATCTTCGGTGCGGGCGGTTACCATGATCACCGGCAGGTCGCGGGTGGCCGGGCGGCGGCGGATCTGGCGGCAGACCTCCAGCCCCGACAGCGCCGGGAGCATCCAGTCGAGCAGCACGAGATCGGGCTGGGATTCGGCGATGCGGGTCAACGCCTCCTGTCCGTCCGCCGCCTCCTCCACCCGGAAGCCCTGCTTTTCCAGGTTGTAGCGCAGCATGGTGGCGAGCGCCGCTTCGTCCTCCACCACCAGCACCAGCGGGCGGGTCGCACCTGCGATCATGTCCAGCATCGGGTTGGTTGTCCTTGGCTCGCCCGGGCTCTACGCGCCCGGGCGTACGACGGCGTAGGCCGAGGTGTCGCCCTTGGGGCGCGTCTCGGTGAGGGCGCTCCCGGTCACCTCGTAGTGGAGGGTTTCGGCGATGTTGGTGGCGTGATCGCCGATCCGCTCCAGGTTCTTGGCGATGAACAGCAGGTGCGTGCACGGCGTGATGTTGCGCGGGTCTTCCATCATGTAGGTGATCAGCTCGCGGAACAGCCCGTTATAGATGTCGTCGATCGCGAGGTCGGAGCGCCAGACCTGGGACGCCTTCTCGGCGTCGCCTTCGCCCACGGCGTCGATGATGGTCTTGAGGTTCTCCTGCACCAGCCGCGCCATGTGGCCGAGCCCGGCGAGGCTGTAGGGCAGCGAGAACTGGGTCAGCACCACCGAGCGCTTGGCGACGTTGGCGGCATAATCGCCGATGCGTTCCAGGTCGCCGGTGATCTTCAGCGCCGACACCACCTGCCGCAGGTCCCCCGCCATCGGCTGGCGCAGCGCCAGGGTGCGGATGACGAGCTGCTCGACCTCGTGTTCCAGCGCATCGACCCGCTTGTCTTCCTCGATCACCCGCGCCGCGGCGGCGGTGTCGCGGTCGAGCAGGGCGTGCGCGGCGGTGGCCACCTGGTCTTCGACGATGCCGCCCATTTCGCTGATCAGGTCGCGCAGCCGCGCCAGTTCCTGATCGAAGGTGCGAAGGACATGCTGGGGATCCTGGGCCATGCAGCTCTCCCGCCCTCAGCCGAACCGGCCGGTGATGTAGTCCTGGGTTCGCTTCTCCCGCGGCGCGGTGAACATCTGCGCGGCGGACGACACTTCCACGAGCTCGCCCAGGTAGAAGAACGCCACCCGGTCGGCGATGCGCGCGGCCTGCTGCATGTTGTGCGTCACCAGCGCAATGGTGAAGTCGGCCTTCAGCTCGTCGATCAGTTCCTCGATCTTCATGGTGCTGATCGGATCGAGCGCGCTGGTGGGTTCGTCGAACAGGATCACCTCGGGGTGGATCGCGATGGTCCGGGCGATCACCAGCCGCTGCTGCTGGCCGCCGGACAGGCCGAGCGCGGAGCTGCCGAGCCGGTCCTTCACCTCATCCCACAGCGCCGCCCGGGTGAGCGCCTGCTCCACCCGCTCGTCCATCTGGGCCTTCGACAGTTTCTCGTGCAGCCGCACGCCGAACGCGATGTTCTCGTGCACCGACATCGGGAACGGCGTCGGCTTCTGGAACACCATGCCGATGCGCGCGCGCAGCGCGATCACGTCGATGTCGGGGCCGATGATGTTCTGCCCGTCCAGCAGGACCTGCCCGGTGGCCCGCTGGCCCGGGTAGAGGTCGTACATCCGGTTCAGCACCCGCAGCAGGGTCGATTTGCCGCAGCCGGAGGGGCCGATCATGCCGGTGACCTGCCGGTCCGGCAGATCGAGCGAGATGCCCTTGAGGGCCTGGGTCTCGCCGTAGAAAAATGCCAGGTCGCGGATGCTGATCCGGGTGGCCCGGTCGGCGCCGGCCTCGTCCGGCGCGCGCGCCACCGGCGCAGGGGCCGCCATGGGCCGATCGACTCCGCTCTCCACCTGCATCCCAACTCCTTGCCAGCGACCGCCGCGCACGCTCTTTCGTCGCGCCACCGGCGCCGGACGCGTCCGATGCCCGGGGCTTCTAGAGCGGCGGGGCGACGCCTGTATTGCAATTCGATGAAGCTTCCATGACAGAAGCCGCCTCGATCCCGATCTCCGCCCCTGGCGCGAGGTTCAGCATCCGGTCCGCCCGCCCCGCGTTCACCGCGATTTCCGCCAGGCCGTTGGCGTTTTCGTACCAGAAAACCGTGCCGGCGGCCACCGCGGAGAAGGTGCGGGCGCGGGCGATCGTGCGTCCGTTCACGCGCAGGCGTGCATCCGCCGGCACGCTGGCGGCGCGGAGTCCAGTTATTGCATTGCCGTAGTGATCGACATAGACGACGCGGCCGAGGTCGTCGGGCCAGTCCGGCCGATCGAGGCCGGTGGCGGGCCGTTCCGGTCCTGGCGGCGCGGCGCCCAGCGCCAGCCGGGCGGCCACCGGCGCGAACAGGTCGCGGCCGTGGAAACTGGCCGACAGCACCGGCGGGCGCCAGGCGATGGTCCAGGCCCGCGCGATGGCGGCCCGGCGCAGCACCAGCGCGAACAGCCCGTTCTCCGGCCCCACGAACCAGCGCCCGTCCGCCTCCGCCACCACCGCGGCACGATCGCTGCCCACCCCCGGGTCGATCACGCACAGGAACACGGTGCCGGGGGGAAATCCGGCGGCGTAGGCGGCCAGCAGGTAGGCCGCGCCGCGGGGGTCGCCCGCAGGCGCGTCGGCCAGCAGGTCGATGGCCGGCACGAACGGCGCCAGGCGGTGCAGCGCCGCCCGCATCTGGCCGGTATACGGGCCTGCCGGGCCGAAATCGGTGAACAGCGCGATCAGGCGGGGAGCATCCGGCGCAGGGCGCCGGCGCGCGAGGCGGCGCCGGCCATCATGAAGGACCCGTCCTGGCCGGACAGGATGAAGCGGGCGCCGATATCCACGTACCGGGCCATGATCTCCTCATTGTAGATACCGCCCATGCCGGGGTGCTTGCCGTGGGCGCGGCAGGCGGCGACGGTGCGGCGGTAGGCGTCTTCCAGCCGCGCGTGGGTGAACTGGCCCGGGATGCCCATTTCGGCGCAGAGGTCGTTCGAGCCGATCAGCAGCACGTCGACCCCCGGCACCGCGGCGATGGCGTCGGCGTTCTCGATCGCGCGCGGCGTTTCCAGCATCACCACCGTCAGGTTGGCGGCGTTCAGCGCCACCGCCGCGTCCCCCACCGCGAGCGACCGCAGCCCGTAATGCGGGCCGATGCCGCCCATCGAGCGGTGGCCCACCGGCGGGTATTTCAGTTTCTCCACCACCTCGCGCGCCTCGTCGGCGGTGTCGACATGCGGCACGACGATGCCGAGCGCGCCGTTGTCGAGCACGCGGGTCGCCATGGAGTATTCTCCGTTCGGCACCCGCACGATGGGCGCGATGCCGCAGGACAGCGCGGCCACCGAGATCTGCGCGGCGGCGTCGAGGCCGAGCGTGCCGTGCTCGCAGTCGAGGAACAGCCAGTCGTATCCGGCGGTCGCCATCGCCGGCGCGATTTCGACGCTGCGGACCATGCGGACGGTGAAGCCGAGCGAGAGGCGCCCGGCATCGAGCGCCTCACGGGCGGGATTGCGTAGCTGGGGGCCGGGCGGGGTCATGCGGCGTCTCCTTCCGATGCGGTCGGGAGAAGCCGTTGCATGCGGCGCCGGATCGGGCAACCCGTCGGCGGCTACTGCACCACCTTCAGCGCCGCGAGCTGCGGCGCCGGAACCAGGGCTTTCGCCGCAACGGCGCGGTGTTCGGGCGTCGCCTCGTTCATCGCCCCGTTCATCGCCTGGTAGCGGAGGCAACAGACGCGCAGGAACGAGGCGAAGTTGCCGGCTTCGCCGCGCTGCTCGGTCAGTTCCTCATGCAAGGTGGCGATGAGCTGGTTCGTGGTCTTGCCCTCGCGCTCGGCGATTTCCTGAAGCACGTTCCAGAAGGCGTTTTCCATCCGGATCGAGGTGATCACGCCGTGGATGCGCAACGACCGGGTCCGGGATTCATACAGGATCGGGTCGGTGTTGATGTAGATGCCGCACATGGAAACAGCTCCTGTACTGTCGTTTCCCCGGATCGCGGAGAGAGCCTAACACCTTCGGCGCCGGCGGGTCAGCCTCCGCCGCCGGCCCGGTGGTGCGGCCGGGGCTCTCCGCTCCGGCCGCCCCGCGCCTTCGCGCCGGCGCTCAGATGGCGCCCTTGTGCATCTGCGCCGCGATATGGTCGGCCTGGCGCAGCGCCAGGGTGACGATCGTCAGGGTCGGATTCTCCGCCGCGCCGGTGGTGAACTGGCTGCCGTCGGAGATGAACAGGTTCGGGACGTCATGGGCTTGTCCGTAGCTGTTGCAGACGCCGTCCGACGGTTTTTCGCTCATCCGGCAGGTGCCGAGGTTGTGGGTCGAGGGATAGGGCGGCACGCGATAGGTCTTGCGCGCCCCGACGGCCCGGTAGACCGCCTCGCCGCGTTCGAAGCCGTAGTCCCGCATCGCCGTGTCGTTCGGATGGTCGTCGAAATGGACGTTCGCGACCGGGAGGCCGAACTGGTCCTTCACGTCGTGGTTGAGCGTGATACGGTTGCTCTCCTGCGGCATGTCCTCGCCCACGATCCACATCCCGGCCGTGCGGCTGTAGCCGTCCATGGCCTCAGCGAACTCCTTGCCCCAGGCGCCGGGGTTGAGGAAGGACGAGTAGAACGCGAGGCCGAGCGAGATGGTTTCCATGTGGAACCCGCCGACGAAGCCGCGCGAGGGATCGAACCGCGATTCGTCGCTGATGATCCCGGCCATGGTGGTGCCTTTGAACATGTCCACCTGGTGGTCGAACGTCGCGTAGACCGAGGCGGTGGTATGGCGCAGGTAGTTGCGGCCGACCTGGCCGGAGGAATTGGCCAGCCCGTCGGGGAACTTCGACGATTCCGACAGCAGCAGCAGGCGCGGCGTCTCGATCGAGTTGCCGGCCACCGACACCGCCCGCGCCTTCTGGCGCTGCAGATGGCCGCTGGCGTCGTAATAGAGCACCGCGGTGACCTTGCCGGTCTTGTCGTGCTCGATACGGGAGACGTGGCATTCCGGGCGCAGTTCCATGTGGCCGGTGGCCTGGCCCTGCGGGATTTCGGTGTACAGGGTCGACCACTTCGCCCCGTAACGGCACCCCTGGAAGCAGAATCCCCGCTGGAAGCAGTGGTTGCGGCCGTCACGGAAGGTGCTGTTGATGGCCATGTGGCCAGTGCTGCATTCCTTGTAGCCGAGCTTCGTGGCGCCGCCGTACATCACCTTGAAGTTGTTGTTGCCGGGCAGGCCCGGCATGCCGTGCGTGCGGGTGACTCCCATCTTGTCTTCGGCGCGGGTGTAGTAGGGATCGAGCTCCTCGCGCGTCACCGGCCAGTCGAGCAGGTTGGCGCCCGGCAGGTTGCCGTAGGTGGTGCGGGCCTTGAACTCGTGCGGCTGGATGCGCAGCGCCGCACCGGCCCAGTGCACCGAGGTGCCGCCGACGGTCTTGCAGATCCAGGCCGGCAGCCCGGGAAAATCCTTCGCCACCCGCCAGGTGCCGGAGGTGGTGCGCTTGTCGAGCCAGGCGAGCTGCGTGAACGACGCCCATTCGTCCGGCAGGAATTCGGTGCGCGGCGTCAGCTTGCCGGCCTCGAGCACGACGACGTCGATGCCCTTCTTCGCCAGTTCCGCGGCCAGGGTACCGCCGCCGGCGCCCGAGCCGATCACCACCATGACGTGGTCGTCGTCGAGCGCGAATGTCTTTTTGTTGCCGATATCGGACATGGAATCCTCCTCGTGAAGCTGGGGCCTTGTTGCGAACCGAAGGGCTGTTTCAGCCCTTGGGGATCGGTCCGCTGGCCGCTGCCGGCGGGTTGGGCAGCCATTTCAGGTCGTTGAAGCCCTTATACAAATACCCGTCGTTGCCTTTTTTGCCGCCATAGCCGAAATGCGCGAAGGCCATGTCGTTGTTGTAGAGCGCCACCACCGCGGTGCTGCGCACGAGGGTGAAGAACGGCGTGCCCTCCATCGCGGCGACGTCGATTTCCTGCAGTGCCGCGCCGCGCTTCAGCCAGTCGCCGGAGCCGACGTGGTCAAGCCGGGCGACGCCGTCCGCCAGCGTCTTCTTCGTTGCGGGCGTGGCGGCCGCCTTGCCGTCGAGCTCCTTCACCACCAGCGCGTAGACGGCGTCTTCGAGGTGCGGATGCGGGTAGAGATGGCGCGAGAACGCCAGGATGACGGCCCCCTGGTGGCTGGACAGGCCTTTCAGGTCGAGCGCCCAGGACCGACTCGGCGCCAGGCTGGCCAGCACCGAGGACAGCGCCAGGGTGCCGGTGAGCAGGCCGGTCGCTTTCAGCACGCCGCGGCGGGTGGCCGCGATCGGCGCGGCGGGTGCCGGACCCGCCTCCGGCGTGGCCAGGACCGGATCCGGCAGAGGGTGCGATTGCATGGTTCGTTCCTTCCCTTGTTCGACTTGGTTCGGGCGGTGCGGCCGCAGCGCCGATGGCGCGCGAGTCCGGTGGTTAGGCGTAATGACCGTGCCGTTCCAGCACCTCGATCTTGTAGCCGTCGGGGTCCTGGATGAAGAAATAGCGGGCGATCAGTTCGTTGTTGTCGCCGTGGAATTCCCGCAGGTCGGCCGGCGCCAGCCCCTGTTCGCGCATGCGGCGCTGGCTGGCGGCGGCGTCCTCGACGCAGAAGGCGACGTGCCCGTAGCCGTCGCCATGGGTATAGGGTTCGGTGCGGCCCCGGTTCCAGGTCAGCTCAAGCTCGCAATCGCTCGCGGCGTTGCGCAGATACACCAGGGAAAAATCCGGAAAGTCGAGACGGTAGGAAATCTCGAGATCGAATGCCTCGCGATAGAATCTTATCGATCGATCGAGGTCGTGGACCCGGATCATGGCATGAATGAGTTTGGCCATTGGTGCCCTCCCGCATGCGCAGTCTACGGGCGCCATCGGGACGTGTGGTAATAGACATCTATTACCTGGCCTCACAAAATTCCGTGCCCGCGGCTGTGCGGTGCAACATTCCGCAAGGCGGTTGCGGCAGTCCTGCCCGGCCTTCGTCCGGCCCGGCCATGAACCGGGAACAACAGGCCCGCGGTCGGCCGCTGCCGTCCCGGACGCCGGTCAGCCGGCGGCGGCCAGCAGCGGCGCCACGAACACGGCCAGATCGCCGCCGGGGAACAGGTGCCCGCGCATCCCGGCCGCCGCCGCAGCAGCCAGGTCGCTGGGCTGGTCCCCCACCAGCAGGCAACGCGCCGGATCCAGCTGCCATGCCCGGATCAGGTCCAGGAGCATCCCCGGCCCGGGTTTGCGCCAGTCGCTGGCCTGCCGATAGGCGGGCAGCGGCGCCTCCGGGTGGAACGGGCAGTAGCGCGCGTCGTCGATCGTGCCGCCGGCCAGCCGCGCTTCGTCCGCCATCCAGCCGAGCAGATCGCGCACCGCCGCTTCGTCGTAGTAACCGCGCGCGACGCCGGACTGGTTGGTGACGACGAACACGTGCCAGCCGCGCGCGGTCGCCGCCCGCACCGCGTCGCGTGCGCCCGCCATCCACTCCCAGCGCTCCCGCGTGCCGACATGGCCGTGGTCGCGGTTCAGCACCCCGTCGCGATCGAGGAACAGCGCCGGCCGGCGCAGCCGCGACGGCAATTCGGCCCGCGCGCGTACGAGGTCTTCAGGGATGCCGATATCGATGAACCAGCCCTCCGCCACCGTCCCGGCCAGCAGGCCCTCGGCGGCCAGTCGGGGCAGCACGTCGCGCTCCATCGAGCAGACCGGCGCGATCCGCTCCAGCACGCGACGGTCGAGCGCGTAGACGCCGGCGTTGATGATGCCGGCCGCGCTGGGCGCCGGCCGTTCGCGGAACGCGGTCACCCGCCCGCCCTCCAGGCGCACCACGCCGTAGCGGGAGGCGTCGGGCAGCGCGCGCAGCAGCATCCGCCCGAGCGTGGCATCGGCGTCGGCCGCCCGGGCCGCGAGCAGGTCCGCGAGATTGCAGTCGAACAGGCTGTCGCCGTTGCAGAGCAGGAACTCGGGCGCGAGCAGCGGCGCGGCATGAACGAGCGCGCCCCCGGTGCCCGCCGGGGCCGGTTCGGCCGAGACGCGGATCGTGACGGCGCGCGGCAGGCTGGCGGTCGCCGCCGCCACCGCGCGTTCCACTGCGGCGGACATGTGTCCGGTCAGCAGCACGAACTCCTCGATCCCGAAGCGGGTCAGTTCGCGCATCAGCCAGGCGAGGAACGGCCGGCCGCCGACCTCCAGCACCGGCTTCGGCGTCACCGCGGTCAGTGCGCCCAGCCTGGTGCCGAGCCCGCCGGCCAGGATCGCGCATTGCCGGATTGGGGCGCGGGGCATCGCGCAGGGTCCGTTCAGGCGTGTCGCTGGGCAGATGCAGGCTGGGGCGGTACAGGCTGGGGCGGCACGGGATCGGGCGGCACGAGGTCGGGGAACATCGCCCGCTCCACCAGCGCGCAGAAGATATGTGCGGCGGTGATATGAAGCTGCTGGATCAGCGCGGTCTCGGTTGCCGGGGCGCGGAACAGCAGGCCGCCTGGCACCGCCATCGCCGCCGATCCGGGGCCGGCGCCGGTGAAGCCGAGGCAGACCATCTCCCGCGCGCGCGCCGCCGCGAACGCGCGCAGCACGTTGGGCGAGCGGCCCGAGGTGGAGATGCCGAGGAACACGTCGCCGGGCCGGCCGAGGCCGAGCACCTGGCGCTCGAACACGTGCTCGTAGCCGTAATCGTTGCCGGTGGCGGTGAGTACCGAGCCGTCGACGGTGAGCGCGATCGCCGCCAGCGGCGCGTGGTCGAACATCAGGCGGGAGACGAACTCGCCGGCGATGTGCTGGGAATCGCCGGCGCTGCCGCCGTTGCCGGCCACCAGCAGCTTGCCGCCGGCGCGCAAGGCGGCCACCGTCGCCTGCGCCATCTCCGCGATCAGCGCCTGCGCGGCGCGGTCGGACGCGAAGGCGGAGAGCGCGGCCAAGGACCGGTCGAGATAGGCGGCAGCGTAGCCGGCATCATCAAGTTTCATGCGCGGCTGTGTGCCCCATCGGGTGCCGATTGCCAAGCGCAACTTTGATGGACCCTGGCTGCGGCTACCCCAGCAGGCCGGGCCAGTATGCGCGCACCGCCCACAGCGCCACCGCGCCGATCGCGCCGGCGATCAGGTCGTCGGCCATCACGCCGGCCGGCCCGCTCTGCCGGTCCGCCCAGCCGATCGGACCCGGCTTCGTCACGTCGAGCAGCCGGAACAGCGCCAAGGCCAGCAGCACCCCGAGCGGGGACGGGTGCGCCAGGCCGAGCAGGGTCACCCACTGGCCGGCGACCTCGTCGATCACCACGAAGCCCGGATCGCCGGCGATGTCGGCCGCAGCGATTGCCCAGAACCCGGTCAGGCTTGCCAACACCGCAGCCGCCGCCAGCAGCTTCCAGCCCAGCGCCAGCAGCCCCGCCCCCAGCAGCACCGCCACGATCGAAGCCCAGGTGCCGGGAGCCGGCCGCGCCAGCCCCACCCCGCCGCCGGCGGCGATCCACCATGCCACCCGCTTCATGCCGGCCTCTTCATCCCGGTTGCCTCACAACGGCTCCGCCGCATCCAGCCCGGCCAGGAATCCCGCCAACGCCGCCGTCACCCCGGGCTCCGCCAGGGTGGGGGCGTGGCCGATGCCGGGCACGTCCACCAGGGTCATCGTCGTCCCCTGCTCCTGCCGCACCGCCTGCATGCGCGCGACGGTCCCGGCGGTCAGGATGTCGCTCGCCGTTCCGTGCACCAGCAGCAGCGGCACCGGCGCGAGCGCGCCGAACAAGGGCCAGAGATCCGGTGTCGGCGCGTCCAGCAGGGCGGCGATTCGCGTGTCCCACAGCGGATGCCAGCGCCCGTCAT
Source organism: Rhodospirillales bacterium (assembly GCA_028869315.1). Classification (GTDB taxonomy): domain Bacteria; phylum Pseudomonadota; class Alphaproteobacteria; order Acetobacterales; family Acetobacteraceae; genus JAJZVS01. Next base: position 14,739 of record JAGWSV010000204.1, on the reverse strand, counting down.
CGCCGGGCGCGTAGGTCAGCGCCGCCATCGCCTGCCAGGCCGCGTCGTCGGCCAGGGACATCGGCGGCAGAATTCCGCGCAGATACGCGGCGCAGGCGTCGAGGTCGGGCAGCGCAGGGTCGTCGGCAACGAACCGGCGCACGAACCCGGCCCCGGCGGCACCCACCTCCGGCCCGATATCGTTCAACACCACCCCCGCGAGCAGGCCCGGCCGCGCCGCCCCCAGCCCCATCGCCAGCAGGCCGCCGAAGCTCGTCCCGATCACCACCGCCCGGTGCAGGTGCAGCGCCGCCGCCACGTCCATCACGTCGCGCAGGCAGGCCTCCGGGCCGTACCGCGCCGGGCTCGCCCCGGCGGGCAGCCGGAACGACCCGCCACGGCCGGCATAGTCGATCGCCACCACCCGGCGCCCGGCGCCGACCCCGGCGGCGAGCACGGAGAAATCCCCCGCGGTTCGCACGATGCCCGGCAGGCAGAGCAGAGGCTGCGCGCCCGTCCCGTCGTCCCCGGCCCACTCCAGAACGCGGAGAGCGGGGCCGTCCCAGGCGGAAACACGATGCACGGTCGGTGCGACAAAACCGGGCATCAGCGGACCACGGCGCGGGCGGCCGGGGGCGGTCTTTGCGAGACGGCGGGGGCGCTCATCTGGCGGCCGACGCCTCGGTCTGGCGCGCCGCTCCGGTCGGTTGGGCCGGTTTGATGGGCGAGGGCAGCCATTGGGCGGTGAGCACCGGGTCGGCGGTGCCCCGCCGCGCCAGGTAGATCACCACGTTCTCCAGCACCCGCTGCACGTAGTTGCGGGTTTCCCCGAAGGGAATCCGCTCGATCCAGTCGATCATGCCGAGTGCGCCGGGCTTCGGCATGCCGTTCTCCGCCAGCCACTGGTCCACCCGGTGCGGGCCGGCGTTGTAGGCGGCCACCGCCAGCGGCAGGGAGCCGCCGAACCGGGCCAGCAGCTTCGCCAGATAGGCGGTGCCCAGCTGCATGTTGCGTTGCGCGTCGCGGGTGAGCGCCACTTCCGTGATCGGGTCGTCGCGTTGCCGCGCCAGTTGCTCGGCGGTGCCCGGCAGCAACTGCATCAGCCCGCGCGCGCCGGCCGGGCTGACCGCGCCGCGGTCGAAGCTGCTCTCCTGGCGGATCAGCGCCAGCACGATGGCCGGGTTGACTGCCGCCCCGGCCGGTGGACGCACCGGCATCGGCCAGCCCGATTGCGGCAGCAGCCACCCTTCCAGGCCCATGCGCCGGGCGATGAACACCGCAGTTTCCGGCAGGTCGAGCGCCAGCGCCAGCCGGGCGGCCAGGGTCTGTTCGGCGGCCTGGCCGGGGCCCGCGGGCGCGCGCTCGGCCACCTGCATCACGAAGGCGCGGGCGCGCCCCGGCTCGCTCCAAGCTGCCAGCAGCAGGGCGGCGCGCACCAGTTCGCTGCGGGTGAAGGCAAGCGCCTGCTCGCGGGTGAAGCGCGGATCGCGCGCGGCATCGATGCGGGCCGCCGGCGGCTCGCCGAGCGTCCGCGCGGCGATCTGCCCGTAGAAGGTGGTGGGATAGGCGGCCGCCAGGCGGTATTCGCCGGTCGGGTCCGCCCCGGCCGCCGCCGCCGCACGGCCCAGCCAATAATGCGCGCGGGCGTCGGTGATCGCGGCCTTGGACACGGCGGTCAACCGATGGAAGCTGGTGGCGGCCTGCACCGGCTGGTGCAGCGCAGTCAGAGCGATGAAACCCGCTAGGAAGCCGGACGCAGCCACTGCGGCGGGCGCGCTCTGCATGCGGTCGTCGGCTGCGGCGAAGGCGTCGGCGGCGTCGCCGGTGCGCAGCAGGTCGCGGGCGAGGATGTCGCGCTCGCGCCAGAACGCCACCCTCCGGCCGGGCGTCGTCGCGCGTTCGGCGGCGAAACCGCGCCTGCGCCAGAGGGCAAGCGCGTCGCTGTCGCGCCCGGCGTGACGCAGCCATTGCGCCTCGGCGAGCACGAGGCCCGGCAAGGCCCGGTCGGCCGCTGGCAGGGCCCGGGCGAGGCCGAGCCCATCCGAGGCGTTGCGCCGCAGCGCGAGCCAGGCGCGCGCCACCGGCCGCCGCGACGGCGGCAGGCGCGGGATCTGCGCGCCGGCGGCTTCCGGATGGGCGCGCAGCAGGGTGTGGAACCGTGCCCATTCGTCCTCCGGCGTCAGCGCGGCGGACCAGCGATGCAGGAACGTCGCCACCAGCGCGTGATCGACGAGTCCGGCGGCCCAGGCCAGCCGGGCGGCGTGCGCCGCCGCCATCGGCTGGCCGGTGGCGCCGAGGGCGTCGGCGCACCGCACCAGCGCGGCCGGCAGGGTGATCGATCGCTGCGTGCACAGGGCCGCCACGTTCGCGTCGTCGTCGTCGGCGACGAGTGCCTGCTGCAGGCGGCGGGCGAGCAGCCGGCGGTCGGGCCAGGTCTGGTTGGCGGCCATGAAGGCGGCGATCTGATCGGGCGTGGCGGCGCCGGGAGCGAGCAGCCGGTAGAACGTCACCAGCTTGCGCGCCACCGGGTCGGGCGAGGCCGCCACCGCCGCGGCGGCGTGCGCCCACTGGTTTGCGCGCACGAACGGCATCGGGTTGCCGGCCCAGGCGGCCACCGGCGCGCCCGTCGCGCCGAGCAGGCCGGCGCCAACGCCGACGCCGCCGGCCAGCCGGACCCCGACGCGGACGAGGGTCCGGGCCGCGCGCCGGGCGATCCCGGGCCAATCCGATCGTCGCATGCCGAGCCCCATGCGGTGCTTCTAGCAAGTGGCGTGCTTGCGGTGCATCCCCCATCCGCCTAGCTTCGGCGTTCGGGCGGCGATCGGCCGCCATGCAGCCCCCGAGGGAGGAGTTTGATGTTCAAGGGATCGCTCGTCGCCCTGATCACGCCGATGCGCGCCGACGGGTCGATCGACGAGAAAGCCTATGCGGAATTCGTGGACTGGCAGATCAGCGAAGGCACCTCCGCCGTGGTTCCCGTCGGCACCACGGGCGAATCCCCGACCCTCAGCCATGACGAACACAAGCGCGTGGTCAAGATCGCCATCGAGGTGGCGAAGGGGCGGGTGCCGGTCATCGCCGGCACCGGGTCCAACAGCACCAGCGAAGCGATCGACCTGACCCGCCACGCCAAGGAAGCCGGCGCGGACGCGGCGCTGATCGTGACGCCCTACTACAACAAGCCGACGCAGGAGGGGATGTACCTGCATTTTTCGGCCATCGCCGACGCGGTGGACCTGCCGATCATCATCTACAACATCCCCCCGCGCAGCGTCGTCGACATGAGCGTGGAGACGATGGCGCGGCTGGCGAAGCACAGGAACATCGTCGGCGTGAAGGACGCGACCGCCAATCTCGCCCGGCCGCTGCACACGCGCCGCGCCTGTGGCGCCGATTTCTGCCAGCTTTCGGGAGAGGATCACACCGCGCTGGCGTTCCTGGCCGCCGGCGGCCATGGCTGCATCAGCGTGACCGCCAACGTGGCGCCCCGGTTGTGCGCCGATATGCACGCGGCCTGGCAGGGCGGGCGGATCGACGAGGCGATCGCGATCCAGGACCGCCTGGTGCCGCTGCACGACGCGCTGTTCGCGGAAACCAGCCCCGGCCCGGTGAAATACGCCGCCAGCCTGCTCGGCAGGACCGACGCCACGTGCCGCCTGCCGCTGGCGCCTCCCGCCGAGGCGACGCGCGCGCGGGTGCGCGCGGCGATGACCGAGGTGGGATTGCTGAACTGAGGTCCCGGACGGGGCCGGGACGCTTTCCGCCCGAACCCGTCGGCCCGAAGCCAGTCTAGCACCGATGGCCGCAGCACCGAAAAAGAAGGCCCTCATCTCGCACGGGATCGCCGCGCAGAATCGCAAGGCGCGGTTCGACTACGCGATCAAGGGAACGGTGGAAGCCGGGCTCGTGCTCAAGGGGGCCGAGGTGAAATCCCTGCGCCACGGCCGCGCCACCCTGTCGGAGGCGTGGGCCGGCGAGCGCGAGGGGGAGATGTACCTCTTCAACGCCTATATCCCGGAATACCAGGGCGGCGTGCTGTCGCGCTTCGAGCCGCGGGCCCCGCGCAAGCTGCTGCTGAAGCGGAAGGAGATGCGGCAGCTGGCGGGCGCGATCTCGCGGGACGGGATCACCCTGGTGCCGTTGCAGATCCACTTCAACGATCGCGGCCGGGCGAAGGTGCTGCTCGGCCTCGGCGAAGGGCGAAAGAAAGCGGACAAGCGGGCTGCCGTCGCCGCCCGGGACTGGCAGCGCGACAAGGCGCGGCTGATGCGCGCCCGCGGGTAGCGCGCGGCTGCGCATCGCGCGATCAGCCTGATCCGGCCCGCGTGCGCCGCAGGTGCTCCGTGCCCGCGGCGCGAACGCCGCGGGCACGGATGCCGGCATAGCGAGCGGCTCGGGTCTCAGGCCGCGGTGAGCGGCGTCGCGTTCCGGGTCGCCACGAACTCCGGCCGCGGCTTGTGGCCGCCGAACGGGGCCACCAGCGCGTTTTCCACGCTGTTGTAGACGATGAAGATGTTGCTGCGCGGCAGCGGCGTGATGTTGCTGTTCGACCCGTGCATCGTGTTGCAGTCGAACAGCACCGCCGCTCCGGCTTTGCCGGTCGGGGCGGCGAGGCCGCCTTCGGCGACCAGGCCGACGAGGCTCTCCTCGTCGGGGACCCCGTACTCCTGGCGGCGCAGGGATGCCTTGTAGTGGTCCTCCGGCGTGGTGCCGACGCAGGCCACGTAGCGGCGATGCGAGCCGGGGATCACCATCAGCGGACCGTTGTGCGGCAGGTTGTCGGTCAGTGCGATCGACAGGCTGAAGGCGCGCATGCGCGGCATGCCGTCCTCGACGTGCCAGGTTTCGAAGTCGGAGTGCCAGTAGAACTCCTTCCCGGTGAAACCCTTCTTGAAGTTCACCCGCGACTGGTGGATGTACACCGGTCCGCCGAGAATCTGCTCGGCCATCCCGACGATGCGCCGATCGGCGGCGAGCCGCGCGAACAGCCCGTCACCGCGATGGATGGCGAACACCGAGCGGACTTCCTGGCTCGAGGGCTCGCGGATGATCGTCTCGTCCTTGGCGTCCCCGGCCCAGGCCCACAGGCGGTCGAGCTCGGCGCGCAGGTCGCGCACCTCGCTTTCCGGCAGCAACTGGTCGAACGCCAGATAGCCGTTCCGCTCGTACCGGCTGAGCGAGGCGGACGGGAGCGGGCCTGTCTCCGCCGTGCCGTAGACGACGGGGTCGTGGCGGGCGCGCAGCTCCGGCCGCGGGGCAACGCGGGAGGGGTAAAGGTCGGTCATCATGTCCATGATGCGGTCTCCCCTTGTGCAATCGGGTCAAACAGGATCATCCGGCGGCGGCCTTCGGCGCCGGCTCGTCGTCGGTGATCAGCGGATACACGCCGCGCTCGTCATGGACCTCGTGGCCGGTCACCGCCGGGTTGAACACGCAGATCATGCGCAGGTCGGTGCGCGGGCTGACGGTGTGCTTGTCGTGCTTGTCGAGGCAGTAGAGCGTGCCCGGCCGGACGGCGTGTTTCCTGCCGGTCGCGTGGTCCTCGATCTCGCCCTCGCCTTCGACGCAGTACACCGCCTCGATGTGGTTCGCATACCACATGAACGTCTTCGTCCCGGCCTTCATGATCGTGTCATGCATCGAGAATCCGACGCCGTCGCGCCGCAACAGCAGGCGTCGGCTGTTCCAGGTTTCGGCGTGGACATCGTCCTCGGTGCCGAGGATCTGATCGAGGGTCTTGACAATCATCCGTATGCTCTCCTTCGGATCGAAAACAAGCTGGTCGTTGCGCACGGTCCCGGCCCGCGAAGCGGGCGCGGCCGGGGCCGCCGCCGCACGCCCTGCCGCGGTGGCGGCGGTGCGGACGTGCGGCGCTGACGTGCGCGCTCGGGTGCAGCCGGGCGGGATGCCTAGTCGGCGGCTTCGCGCATCGTGTCCGCGTGCGCGGCGACGGCTGCCTGCGCGGCGTCGGCGAGAATTTCGAGGCCGCGGGTCAACGCCGCGTCGTCGATGGTGAGGGGCGGCATCACCTTCGCGACCTCGCTGGCCGGCCCCGAGGTTTCCATGATCAGCCCGCGGTCGAACGCCGCCGCGCACACGTCCTTGGCAAGACCCGGCACGCCGACGGCGATGCCCTGCATCAGCCCGCGGCCGCGTACCTGGCCCCGGAGGCCGGGGTTGCTGGCGACGATGCGGGTCAGCGCCTGGCGTACCGTTTCCGCCTTGACGGCGGTGGCGCGCTGCAGCGCCGGGGTTTCCCAATGGCGGAGCGCCGCGGTGGCGGTGACGAAGGCGGGATTGTTGCCGCGGAACGTTCCGTTGTGCTCGCCGGGTGCGAACCGGTCGTATTCCGGCTTGACCAGGGTGATCGCCAGCGGCAGGCCGTAGCCGCTGATCGATTTCGACAGGCAGATGATATCGGGCTTGATGCCGGCGGGCTCGAAGCTGAAGAATGGTCCGGTGCGCCCGCAGCCGGCCTGGATGTCGTCGACGATAAGCAGGATCTCGTGACGGGCGCAGATGTCGGCGACGCCGCGCAGCCATTCGAAGCTGGCGGTGTTGAGGCCGCCTTCTCCCTGCAGGGTTTCAACGATCACCGCTGCCGGCAGGTCGAGGCCGGAACCGGCATCGCCCACCATGCGGTCGAGATAGGCGAGGGTGTCCAGCTTGTCGCCCATGTAGCCGCAATACGGCATCGCCGTGCCGTGCCCGAGCGGCACTCCGGCGCCGCTGCGCTTGAACGGATTGGCGGTGAGCGCCAGTGCTCCCAAGGTCATGCCGTGGAAGCCGTTGGTGAAGCTGACGATCCCGGTGCGCCCGGTGACCTTGCGGGCCAGTTTCAACGCGGCTTCCACCGCGTTGGTGCCGGTCGGCCCCGGGAACAGCACGCGATACGTCATGCCGCGCGGGCCCAGCACGACGTCGTTGAAACGTTTAAGGAAGGATTCCTTGGCCGACGTCGCCATGTCGAGCCCATGGGTGATGCCGTCGCGGCCGATGTATTCCAGCAGCTTTTCCTTCATGTCGTCAGGGTTGTGGCCGTAGTTCAGTCCGCCGGCGCCGGCGAAGAAATCGATGAACTCGCGTCCGTCCTCCGCCCAGATGCGGTGGTCCTTGGCGCGGGTGAAGACGGCGGCGAAGTCGCGGCAGTAGCTGCGCACATTCGATTCGAGTCGTTCGAAAGTTTGGTGCATGTGTGCCTCCTGGCGAGAGAGTCCTGGCTCGGCGCGCGCGCGTGGGGCGCCCGGGGCGCTGAGCGGACCGATACGGAATCGGCGCTCGGTTTCGTGGGCGTCTCCGGGGAACACCTCCTCCGGATAGCCTCTTTCGGTCGCGCATCGCGCGCCGCGATCGCGTGCAAAGGCGCGGAACAGCGCCTCCGACGCGTGATTGGAAGGAGTAACGGTCGCTTCGAGATAGCGGATCCCCGCGCATCCGGGACGTTTCAGCAAGGCTGCGAGCATGGCCTTGCCGAGGCCACGGCCGCGACCCTGCGGCGCGACGCCGACTTGCCAAACGAAAATCGTGTCCGGACGTCCCGGCACGATGAAAGCCGCGACGAAACCAACCGCGGCACCGTCGCGTTCGGCGATCACGCAGGTCTCGGCGAAGTGATCGCTGAGCATCAGGTAGGTGTACGGCGAATTGACCTCGAGCGTGCCGCAGGCACCTGCAAGGCGCCAAAGCTCCGCGCCGTCGGCAAGGGCCGGACCACGGAATCGTTCGGACTGCGCCGTGCCGGTGGAATAGCCGCATATCGAAACATGCGGTCGCGTCGGGGCGTTGCCATGGGGCATGGGCAACCTCCTCCCTCCTTCGTTCCTGCCTTGACTTTCGACAGGTGGATCTGGTCCCACCCGCGTGCGGCATGGTCGGCGCCCTGGCCGCTGAGCCTGAACGATCCCGACGATAAAGCCGCTTGTCGACCGATCGCGCGTTATGTTTGCGCGAACGGTTGACAATGAAACCCGATTGGCCGACGTGTATCCCATCACGGAGGATAGGTCAACCGCATTTCATGCGAGCAAGACCTGAACAAGTATCTTTGTGAAGCAGGAATCCATGTCATGTCGATACCGGGCAAGATTGTGAACTGGATTTGCTAGGCCCATTTATATAATATGTAGTGGTGGAGATTCGTTCTCCCGCATTAGAGGACCCCATGCCGCATCATGCGGTCCGGGAGCGTCCCGTCGTTTCGTCGCTCATCGTCGGCAAAGCAACCGGTACCAAAACCGGAAGTGAACGGAGCGTCGGAAATGCCAACAGCGCGAGGAGGCATCGCAGCCATGCAGGGCTATATCGCGATCGTTGAACGCCGGTCGGCCGACCATTTCGAGGTCGTTTTTCCGGACCTGGATGGCTGCCGTTGCCGCGGCCGGTCGGTGAATGACGCGCTGTATCGCGGCCAACGCGCCGTGCGGCGCCATTTGCGTCAGATGCGGCATCGCGGAATGCGTCCGCCCCCGCCGCGCCCGTCCTGCGAGATGTTTGACGAAGCGCAGAGGCGCCGGGCGGTCGCCGCGATGTGCGTGAACGCGCAGCCCTGAGCGCACCGGCAGACGGCCCTGCAATGCGCGCACCGTCCAGGGCGGCGAGGATGCGCCGCCGCGCCGGTGGGGATGCGGCGTGCGGTCGAAGTGCGGACCGGCGCGCATGGCACGCGGTTGCGCGGCCTGGTCGCATCGTTCAGGGTTGATCGCGAACGGTGGGGGCAGTCCCTGCGGGAACCGCGACCATGAATCTGCTTTTCAGCTCTCCGGGCGCCGCGTCGGTCGGCGCACGGGCACCCGGCGCCGTGGCCGGCCGCGTGCACGGCCGGGACGCATGATCCGGCGCGCCGCCGCCGCCGATGAGGGCGCGGTCGCCGCCCTGACCCGGGCCGCCTACGCGCAGTACCGCGCCGTGTTGGACGCCGATCCGATCCCGGTGACCGAGGCCTATGGCCCGCGGATCGCACGCGGCGAGGTCTGGCTGCTGGAGGAGCCGGCTGGCGGAACGGACGCGCCCGCGGGCCTGATCGTCCTGGAACGCCGCGTGGATCATCTGCTGATCTTCAGCGTTGCCGTGCATCCGGCGCATCAGGGCCGTGGCCATGGCCTGCGCCTGCTGCGCTTTGCCGACGAGACGGCGCGCGCGGCGGGCCTGGCCGAGATACGGCTCTATACCAACGCGCGGATGACCCGGAACATCGCGCTCTACACGCGCTATGGGTACCGTGAGACCGGCCGGCAAATGAACCCGGCCCGGCCGGGCTGGGTGCGGGTGGACATGGCCCGCGCGCTGGATGGACCTGCCGCGTGAGCGCGGACGACGACCGCCCCGCCCCGCCGCCGGCCGCGCGCGACAAGCTGATCGCCGCGAAAGAGGACTGGGCCCGCACCGGGCGCCTGCTCACCGGTCAGCTTCCCATGGGCCCCACCGCCGAGCCGGCGCGCCGGCGCCTGCCGCCGGGGCAGACCCTGGTCCAGGATTGGCCGGTGCTCGATCTCGGCGCCCAGCCGGACGTGACCGCGGCGAAGTTCCGCCTGGATATCGATGGCGCCGTCGCGCACCCGGCCAGACTGCGGCTCGACGAGGTCATGGCGCTGCCGCAGGTGGAGACCGTGTCCGACATCCATTGCGTCACGCAATGGTCACGCTACGATAACCGTTGGGCCGGCGTGGCGGCGCGCACGCTGATCGACCTGGTGGCGCCGAAGGACGAAGCGCGCTTCGTCATCTTTCATGGCCACGACGGCTATGTCACCAACATGCCGCGCGACCGGTTCGAACGGCCCGATGCTCTGCTGGCGTATCGCTGGAACGGGGAACCGATCCCCCGCACCCATGGCGGGCCGGTGCGGATGGTGATCCCCTCGCTCTATTTCTGGAAGTCCGCCAAGTGGGTGCGGCAGATAGAGTTCAGCCTGGTCGACCGCCCGGGTTTCTGGGAGCAGCGCGGCTATCACAACCGCGGGGATCCTTGGGCGGAAGAACGCTACGCCTGACCGCGGCACGAATGGCTGGCGGCCCGGGGGGAACGCCGCTATCGTTCGGGTGAGAATGCGATCGACCCGGACAGCCGGGTCGGCCGCCGGCAGGAAGGAGGACGCGGAGGATGGGCCAACCGGCAGCACGCGTGGGCGATACCGTCCTGCAGAATGGCCCGCACTGCCACGCGCCGATCCATCCGGCGGCGCCGGTGCCAACCCCGGTGCCGCATCCGCCGATTCCGCTCACGATCATTCCGCCCGGCTGCCCGACGGTGACGATCTGCGGCCAGCCGGCGGCGCGCGTCACCGACCAGACGCAGCCGTGCACGCTGCCATCCTGCGTGCCCGGCGGACCCGGGCTGATCGCCAAGGGGTCGGCGACCGTGACGATCGGCGGCCTGCCGGCGGCGCGGCTGGGGGACACCACCACCCATGCGGCCTGCGTCGGCCCAATTCCCGGGCCGAGCGGTGCGATCACCGGCCCCGGGGCGCCCACCGTGCTGATCGGCGGCTGAGCCCGCTTGCGCCGCAGTCATTTCGCCGCCTTCGCGCCGCATTGCCCGCGCTGTGCCCGCGCCGGCGCCGGCCGGCATCGGTTGCGGCTGGCCGAAATCTGCGCCGAGGCCGATGGCGACGTGCGGGCCGGCATCCTGCATTGCGCCAACCCGGACTGTCAGCTCGAATTTCCGATCGTGGACGGGATCCCCGTGATCGTGCCCGATCCGCGCGGATTCCTGGCCGAGCGCGCAATCGAACTGCTGCTGCGCAGTGATCTCGATCCGCTGGTGGAAGGTCTGCTTGGCGATGCGATCGGTCCGGGCAGCTGGTTCGACGTGCTGCGCCAGACGGTTTCCACCTATGCCTGGGATGGCTGGGCCGATCTCGATCCCGCCGAGCGCGCGGATGCCGACGGACTGTCGCCCGGGGAGCGATTGCGAGCGGCAGGGGAGGACCTGCCGCAGCCCGGGGCCGCGCGCCGCTGCCTGGACCGGCTCGCGGGTCTGGCCGGCGGCGGCGCGGCGCGCCGAGTGCTCGATCTCGGCTGCGGCGCCGGCCGGACCAGCTTCGACCTCGCCTCGGCCCATCCGGACGCGCTCGTGCTCGGGATCGACGTCTCGCTTGGGCTGTTGCGGCTGGCACAGGGGGCGCTTGCGGGGCAGGTTGCGTATCCGCGCCGGCGGATTGGTCTCGTTTACGATTATCGTTCATTCGCGGTGGCCCCGGGCGGCGCCGAACGGGTGGACTTCTGGGCCTGCGACGCGCAGGCGCTGCCGTTCGCGCCGGGGACGGCGGATCGTGCCGTGGCGCTCAACCTGCTGGACTGCGTGCCGGAGCCGCGGCGGCTGCTCGGCGAACTGGCCGACGCCGTCTCCCCCGGTGGGCGGGTGCTGCTCGCCTGTCCTTACGACTGGTCGACGCGGGCGACGCCGATGGAGACCTGGATCGGCGGGCATTCCCAGCGTGCCGCCCATGCCGGCGCGGCGGAACCGTTCCTGCGCAGCTTGCTGACGGCGGGCGCGCATCCGCAGTCGGTGGCCGGGTTCGCGGTGCTGGCCGAGGATTTGTCGTGGCCGTGGCAGACCCGGCTGCACGATCGGGGATCGGTGCTGTACCGGACGCATTTGCTTGCTCTCGCGCGGCAGTAGGGCGGGGGGCTGACCGTGGGCGGTCGCCATTCGTCGGGTCGTTCCGGCGGCTTTCTTCGGGAATATTGGGGGGGGCGATTCGGCGCCGGATATCGGGATCGACGCAACGATAGCGCTTGCCGGGCCGGTGGCCGGGCGCTAGAGAGCTAATCCTCAGAGCGACGTGGCGTACGAAGCCGTTCGAGCGTGAGGGTGGCGTGCGCCGCGGTGGCACGGCGCAGAAAAAATAGCCGTGGCCGTGATAGGATCGGGACGGGCAGGGGCGGCCGAAATGCAAGCGGTACAAGCGGACTCGGGCAAAGGCGGACGCGCGCGGTGTGCGGCGGCAGGCTGCTGCGGGCTGGGTTCGGCCGGCTCCGGCCGGGGATCTCGCTAGATGCCGCCGATCGATACCGCCGACTGGCTTCTCCCGGTGTCCGAGGCCGAGCCGTGCGGCGCCGACCTGGAATTCGACGACGATTTCGGTGCGCTGGAGCGGGCAGCCCAAGGCAAGCCCGAGCAGCAATACGGCGCCACCGTCATTCCCGCCGAAGAGCCCGACTGGAAAGAGGTTGACAGTCTGGCCCGTGGGTTGCTCGACCGTACGCGCGATCTGAGGGTGCTTGCGCATTTCGCGCTTTCGCGGCTGCGGCTCGGCGGGCTGTTGGATTACGCCGAGATTCTGGGGCTGACCCGGCGCTTGATCGAGGATCAGTGGGACGCTCTGCACCCGCGGCTGGATCCAGAAGACGACAACGACCCGACCTTGCGCGCGAACGCGCTGTTGCGGCTCGGTCACCCGGCCTGGGTGCTGCGCTATCTTCGCGATCTGCCGCTGGCGCGCTCGCCCCGGCTTGGTCAGTACGGGTGGCGCGATGTCGCCGTCGCGACTGGCGCGATCCCGAGCGAGGCGCGTGACAAGCCGTCCGAGGTGACCATTCGTGCGGCATTTCAGGACAGCGATCCGGCGCGGCTTGCCGCGCTGCGGGAGGGAGCGTCGCTCGCGGCGTCGCAAGTGGCTGCGATCCTGGCTGCATTCGATGCGCGGGCGGGTGTCGGTTCGGGGCCGGATTTCGAAGAGCTGGGCAAGCTGCTCAGCGAGATGGTCAAGTGCATCGATCGGTACGCGCCGGCGTCAACGGAGGCGGAGGCCGCCGGGGCGGATGGCGAGGCGGCGATGGAGCCCGTGATGGACCCGGCTGCGGGGGCAGGCGGCGCTGGCGTTCCGGCGGGTGGCGGGCGCGGGTCTGCGGCGACGGTTGCGGCCCTGACGGAGGTTTCCAGCCGCGCCGATGCCTTGCGGCTGCTTGACCTTGTATGCGATTATTATCAGCGGGCAGAGCCGTCGAGCCCGTTGCCGCTGCTGATCGGACGTGCCCGGCGGTTAGCGGAGCTGCCATTTCTGGAGGTTGTGCGTGACCTGGCGCCCGATGGGTTGGGCCAGGCGCGGATGATGACCGGGATGCACGAGGAATGATCTGGCGTATCGCCTTTCGCGCGTGCGAGGATGGCGATCAGGTAACCTGAAACGGGGAAGCGAGGCGAGCCGTGGCGAAAGCAAGTAGTCAGAAATTCGTGGCCCGCAACCGGGCCCCGCGTGTGCAAATCGAATATGATGTCGAGACGTACGGGGCGGAGAAGAAGGTGCAGCTCCCGTTCGTCGTGGGGGTGATGGCCGATCTCTCAGGCAAGCCCGAGGAACCCCTGCCGCCGCTGGCGGACCGGAAGTTCCTGGAAATCGACGTCGATAATTTCGATGACCGGATGAAGGCGATGAAGCCGCGGGTGGCCTATATGGTGCCCAACACCCTGACCGGAGAGGGCAATATCGCGGTCGATATCACCTTCGAGAGCATGGACGACTTCTCCCCGGCGGCGGTGGCGCGCAAGGTCGATGCGCTGAACAAGCTGCTGGAGGCGCGGACCCAGCTTTCCAACCTGCTGACCTACATGGACGGCAAGAGCGGGGCTGAGGATCTGATCACCAAGGTGCTGAACGATCCGGCGCTGTTGCAATCCCTGGCCGCGGCACCGAAGCCGGAAGCGGCCGACGGCAAGACCGGGGAGGAGTAAGCCATGTCGGGGACCGAAACCGCGGCCCAGTCGGGCGCCGCCGGCGTCGCCGTCCAGGAGGCGAGCGAGTTCGCGAGCCTGCTCACGCGCGAGTTCAAGCCGAAATCGGACGCCGCGAAATCGGCCGTCGAGCAGGCGGTGCAGACGCTGGCGCAGCAGGCGCTGGCCAACACCGCGCTGATCTCCGGTGACTCGCTGCGCAGCATCGAGGCGATGATCGCCGCGCTCGACGCCAAGCTGACGGAGCAGATCAACGTCATCATGCATCAGGAGGATTTCCAGAAGCTGGAATCCGCGTGGCGCGGCCTGCACCACCTGGTGAACAATACCGAGACGGACGAATTCCTGAAGATCCGGGTGATGAACGTCTCCAAGAAGGACCTCGGCCGCACACTGAAGAAGTTCCGCGGCACCGCCTGGGACCAGAGCCCGACCTTCAAGCAGGTCTACGAGGAGGAATACGGCCAGTTCGGCGGCGAGCCCTATGGCGTGCTGATCGGCGATTTCGAGTTCGACCACGGTCCGCAGGACGTGCAGCTGCTGAGCGACATCGCCCAGATCGCCGCCGCCTCGCACACGCCCTTCATCGCCGCGGCCGCGCCGACGGTGATGGGGATGGACAGCTGGAACGAGCTGGCCAATCCGCGCGACCTGACGAAAATCTTCCAGACCCCGGAATACGCCGCTTGGCGCTCGCTGCGCGAGAGCGAGGATTCGCGCTATATCGGCCTCTGTATGCCGCGTTTCCTCTCTCGCCTTCCGTACGGGGAGAAGACGGAACCGGTGGATGAATTCCACTTCGAGGAAGACGTGGAAGGTGCCGACAGCAGCAAGTTCTGCTGGTCGAACGCCGCCTATGCGATGGCGACGAACATCACGCGCTCGTTCAAGCTCTATGGCTGGTGCTCGCGCATCCGCGGCATCGAGAGCGGCGGCGCGGTGGAAGGGCTGCCGACCTTCACCTTCCCGACCGACGACGGCGGCGTGGCGATGAAATGCCCGACCGAGATCGCGATCAGCGACCGGCGCGAGGCGGAGCTTGCGAAGAACGGCTTCATGCCGCTGATCCACAAGAAGAACTCGGACTT
>JAGWSV010000203.1 GCA_028869315.1 Rhodospirillales bacterium | reverse complement strand
GCCGCACCGCCGGCGGCGCGCACGCCGCTGACCATTCTCTACGCCACCGAATCGGGCAATTCGGAAACCCTCGCCGCCGGCGTGCGCAAGGCGGCGCAGCGGCTCGGGTTCGCCCCGAAACTGCTCGACATGGCGGACGTCACGCCGGCGCAGGTGGCGGGTGGCACGGCGCTGCTGGCGATCGCCTCCACCTGGGGCGAGGGCGACCCGCCGCAACGCGCCGAAGCATTCTACGCCGCGCTGCTCGGCCCCGACGCGCCGCGCTTCGACGGCCAGCGCTTCGCCGTGCTGGCCCTGGGTGATCGCGCCTACGCGAATTTCTGCGCCACCGGCCGGGCCATCGATGCGCGGCTCGCCGCCTTGGGCGGCGAACGGGTGGCGCCCCTGGTCGAATGCGACCTCGACTATGCGGCCCCGGCGCGGGCCTGGACCGAGCAGATCCTGGCGGCGCTCGCCCCTGCCGAGGCACCGGAGGCAGGGGTGATCCGGGTGGACTTCGCCCGCGCGCCGGCGGCCGACGACGCCCCGGCGGCGCCGCTCGTCGCCGAGGCCGAGATCACCGAGCGGGTGCAGCTGAACTCCAGCCGATCCTCCGTCGAAACATGGCACCTGGAGCTGGCGCTTGACGGCACCGGCCTGCGCTACGAGCCGGGCGACGCGATCGGCATCGCGCCGCGCAACGATCCCGCCCTGGTCGGCGACGTGCTCGCCGCGACCGGGCTCGGCGGCGACCCGGCGCTCGCCGCGGCGCTGTCGGAACGCTACGACATCACCACGCTGACCCCGACGCTGCTCGCCGCCTACGCGGCGCAGACCGGCGACGCGGCGCTGCAGGCGATCGCGACCGATCCGGCGCGCGCGGCCGACTTCCTGCGCGGACGGCAGGTGATCGACCTGTTGCAGGCGGCGCCGGCGCAGCTCTCCGCGACCCAACTGACCGGCTTGCTGCGGCCGTTGCCGCCCCGGCTCTATTCGGTGGCGTCGGCGCCGGAAGCGGTGGGCGAGGCGGCGCACCTGCTGGTTTCGGCG
The DNA here is from genome assembly GCA_028869315.1 of Rhodospirillales bacterium. GTDB lineage: Bacteria > Pseudomonadota > Alphaproteobacteria > Acetobacterales > Acetobacteraceae > JAJZVS01. The sequence continues at coordinate 2,072 of JAGWSV010000203.1, read as the reverse complement.
GTGCGCTGGAACAGCTTCGGCCGCGCCCGCGCCGGCGTCGCCTCCGTCGATCTCGCCGACCGGCGCCGGACCGGCGACCGGCTCTCGGTGCACGTGAAGCCGAATCCGCATTTCCGCCTGCCGGCCGATGCCGATCGCCCGATCGTAATGATCGGGCCCGGCACCGGGGTGGCGCCGTTCCGCGGCTTCCTGCAGCGGCGCGAGGCGGAAGGCGCGCGGGGACGCGCCTGGCTGTTTTTCGGCGCGCGCCAGTTCACCCATGATTTCCTTTACCAGCTGGAATGGCAGGAATGGCTGGCCGCGGGCACCCTCACCCGACTCGACCTCGCCTTCTCACGCGACCAGCCGGAGAAGATCTACGTCCAGGACCGCATGTGGGAGGCCCGCGCCGAGCTGTGGCGGTGGCTGGACGACCGCGCGGTGGTTTACGTCTGCGGCGATGCCAAGGCGATGGCGCGCGACGTGCACGCCACGCTGCTGCGGGTGATCGCCGCGGGCAGCGGGCGCGATGCCGACGGCGCGGCGGCCTGGCTGCGCGCGGCGCAGCAGGACGGCCGCTACAAGCGGGATGTGTACTGATGGCGCCCGGCTCCGCCACTTCCGGGTCCGTCGCGGAGAGCACCGGCGCGCTGCTGCGCGCCCTGATCCGCGAACGTTTCGCCGGCCGCATCGCGCTGGTGTCGTCCTTCGGCGCCGAAAGCGCCGTGCTGCTGCACATGGTCGCCGGCATCGACCCCGGGCTGCCGGTGATCTTTCTCGACACCGGCAAGCTGTTCGCCGAGACCCTGGCCTATCGCGACACCTTGGCAAGCCGGTTCGGGCTGTCCGACATCCGCGCCGCGCGCGCCGATCCGGCGGCGCTGGCGGGTGCCGACCCCACCGGGGGGCTGTGGCGGAGCGATCCGAACCGCTGCTGCGGGCTGCGCAAGGTGGCGCCGCTGGCGCGTGCGCTGGAACCGTTCGACGCCTGGATCAGCGGGCGCAAGCGGTTCCAGGGCGGTGGGCGCAGCGCACTGGAAGCGGTGGAGTTCGGCACCGACTGGCGGATCAAGATCAATCCGCTGGCGCATTGGAGCGAGGCCGACGTCGCCGCCTATTTCGCCCGCTACGACCTGCCGCCGCACCCGCTGCTGGACCAGGGCTACCGATCGATCGGCTGCGCGCCCTGCACCCGCGCCGTGCGCCCCGGCGAAGCGGCGCGCGCCGGCCGCTGGCACGGCATCCAGAAGACCGAGTGCGGCATTCATCGCGCGCCCACCTATTCCGACCCGCCGAACTCCGAAAGGGCTCAGGCATGACCACGCTTTCCCGCAACGAGACCATCAAGGCGAACAGCCGCTTCCTGCGCGGCACCATCGCCGAAGGCCTGGCCGACGCCGTGACCGGCGCGCTGGCCGAGGACGACACGCAACTGACCAAGTTCCACGGCATCTACCAGCAGGACGACCGCGACCTGCGCCCGGAACGGGCGAAGAAGCGCATGGAGAAGGCCTTCAGCTTCATGGCGCGGCTGCGTGTGCCGGGCGGCGTGCTGACCGCGAAGCAATGGCTGGCGATGGACCGGCTGGCGCGCGAGCGCGCCAACGGCACGCTGCGCCTGACCACGCGGCAGACGATCCAGTTCCACGGCATCATCAAGAGCAACCTGCGCCCGGCGATCCAGGCCATCGACGCCGCCATGCTGGACACCATCGCCGCCTGCGGCGATGTCAACCGCAACGTGATCTGCACGCCCAACCCGTACCACGCCACGCACGCCGAGGCGCTGGCGACGGCGCGCGCGCTCAGCGCCCATCTGCTGCCGAAATCCCGTGCCTGGCACGAGATCTTCATCGACGGCGCGCCCGTCGCCGGCGGCGAGGAGGAGGACGAGCCGATCCTCGGCCGCACCTACCTGCCGCGCAAGTTCAAGATCGCCATCGCCATCCCGCCGCTGAACGACGTCGATGCGTTCGCGCACGAACTCGGCCTGATCGCGATCGAGGAACACGGGCGGATCGCTGGCTACAACGTGGTGATCGGCGGCGGCATGGGCATGACGCATGGCGAGCCCGACACCTTCCCGCGCACCG
>JAGWSV010000202.1 GCA_028869315.1 Rhodospirillales bacterium | reverse complement strand
GCGTGGCATCGATCTCCGGCTTGCGAATCTCGACGATGTTGAGGGTGACGTCGGCCTTCGCCATCTGCCCGAGGGTCTTCTTCAGAACCTCGATATCCTGGCCCTTCTTGCCGATCACCACGCCGGGGCGCGCGGCATAGATGGTCACGCGCGGTTTCTTCGCCGGACGCTCGATCACCACCCGCGACACGCCGGCGCCCCGCAGCCGCTCCCGCAGGTGGCCGCGCAGCTTCAGATCCTCGTGCAGCAGGCGCGCATAGTCGGGGCCCGCGAACCAGCGCGAATCCCAGGTGCGGTTGACGCCGAGCCGCAGCCCGATCGGATTGACCTTGTGACCCATTACGCGGCCTCCTGCCCCGGCCGCGCGGGCGCTTCGTCCTGCGCGCGCTCCGCCACCACGATCTTGAGGTTACTGAACCACTTCTCGACCCGCGACGCCCGCCCGCGGCCGCGGGCGTGGAACCGGCGCATCACGATGGCGCGGCCAACCTCGGCGCGGCTCACGACCAGCCGGTCGACGTCCAGATGGTGGTTGTTCTCGGCATTGGCGATCGCGCTCTCCAGCGCCTTCTTCACCGCACCGGCGATGCGCCGCTTGCTGAACGCCAGGGTCGCCACCGCCTGCTGCGCCGGCAGGTTGCGGATCAGGCCCGCAACCAGGTTGAGCTTGCGCGGCGAGACCCGCAGGTTGCTCACGATCGCCTGCGCTTCGGTGTCGGCCAGGCCGCGCGGATGGTTGGGCTTGCTCATCTCAGCCCCGCTTCGCTTTCTTGTCGCCGGAGTGGCCGGTGAACGTGCGGGTCGGCGAGAACTCGCCGAACTTGTGACCCACCATGTTCTCGTTCACCTGCACCGGCAGGAACTTGTGACCGTTGTAGACACCGAACGTCAGCCCGACGAACTGCGGCAGGATCGTCGAGCGCCGCGACCAGATACGAATGATCTCGTTGCGGCCGGACGCCCGGGACGCATCGGCCTTGCTCAACAGATACCCGTCGACGAACGGGCCTTTCCAGACGGAGCGTGCCATCCTACTTGCCCCTCATCACTTGCCGACCTTGCGGCGACGGATAATCAAACTGTCGGTGCGCTTGTTGCCGCGCGTTTTGTAGCCCTTGGTCGGCTTGCCCCAGGGCGTGACCGGGTTGCGGCCGCCGGACGACCGCCCTTCGCCGCCACCCAGCGGGTGATCGACCGGGTTCATGACGACGCCGCGGTTGTGCGGGCGCCGACCCAGCCAGCGTGACCGGCCCGCCTTGCCGATCTTCTGGTTCATGTTGTCCGGGTTGGAGACCGCCCCGATCGACGCCATGCACTCGGCCCGCACCAGGCGGAGTTCGCCGGACATCAGCTTGATCTGCGCGTAGCCCGCGTCCTTGCCGACCAACTGCGCATAGGTCCCGGCCGAGCGCGCGATCTTGCCGCCGGCGCCGACCTTCATCTCGATATTGTGGATGATGGTGCCGACCGGGATCGCCGCCAGCGGCATCGCGTTCCCCGGCTTGATGTCGGCCCGCTGGCCGGCCACCACCGTGTCGCCGGCGCGCAGACGCTGCGGCGCCAGGATATAGGCAAGCTCGCCATCCGCATATTTCAGCAGGGCGATGAACGCCGTCCGGTTGGGGTCGTATTCCAGCCGCTCCACCGTCGCCGGCACGTCGAACTTGCGGCGCTTGAAATCCACCGCGCGGTACGCCTGCTTGTGCCCGCCGCCACGGAAGCGGGAGGTGATGCGGCCATGGTTGTTGCGGCCGCCGGTCGCGGTCTTGCCCTCGGTCAGGCCCTTGACCGGCTTGCCCTTCCAAAGCCCGGCGCGGTCGATCAGCACCGTTCCGCGCAGGCTTGCCGTGACCGGGTTGAAGTTCTTCATCGGCATTGTTCGACTCTCACGCCAGCCCGGTGGTGAAATCGATCTGCTGGCCTGCGGCAAGCCGCACCAGCGCCTTCTTGACGTCCGACCGCACGCCCGCCCGGCCCTTGAACCGCTTGGTCTTGCCCTTCTGCACCAGCGTGTTGACCGCCAGCACCTGAACTCCGAACAGGCCCTCGACCGCCGCCTTGATTTCCGGCTTGCGGGCGTCGAGCGGCACCCGGAACACGTATTGCCCGTGCTCCGAGAGGCTGGTCGCCTTTTCGGTGATCACCGGGTGGCGGATGATCTGGTACATCGCTTCCCGCGAAAGCTGCGGCCGCCGCTTGGTCCTGGTCTCGCTCATGCGGCGTCTCCTTCGGCCGGCGCCGTCGCCGCGCCGCCCGCGCGGGTGGTGAGGCGCGCGGTCAGGCCCGCCAGCCCGGCGGCGGTGATCGCCAGCACGTCGTGGCGCAGGATGTCGTAAACATTGGCCCCGATCGTCGGCAGAACGTCGATCTCCGGCAGGTTGCGGCTTGCCCGCAGAAAGCCGGGATCGACCACGCCATCGACGATCAGCGCCGAGGTCCAGCCCAGCGCCTTCACCCGGCGCGCCAGATCCTTCGTCTTCGAACCGTCGGCGGCGGTCGCCGCGTCCAGCACCACCAGCTTGCCCTCGGCCTGCTTCTGCGAGAGCGCCGAGATGAGCCCGAGGCGACGCACCTTCTTGTTCAGGCTGTACTCGTGCGAGCGGACGACCGGCCCGTGCACCACGCCGCCGTGGCGGTACTGCGGCGCCCGCAGGCTGCCCTGGCGCGCGTTGCCGGTGCCCTTCTGGCGATAGGGCTTCTTGGTCGTGCCCTGCACTTCCGACATGCCCTTCACCTTGTGGGTGCCGGCGCGCCGCTTCGACAGCTGCCAGTGCACCACGCGGGCCAGAATGTCCGCCCGCGGGGTCGCCGCGAACAGCGCGTCCGGCAGGTCGGCGGTGCCGGCCTCGGCATTATCCAGGGTTCTGATCGGTACTTGCATCGGTCTCTGTCCTCAGGCCGCCGCCGTCTCGCGCAGCGCCGCCGGATAGGGCGCCTCGGCCGGGCGCGCGCGCTTCACCGCGTCGCGCACCAGCACGAACTCATTCTTCGCTCCGGGCACGGACCCCTTGAGCATCAGCAGGCCCTTCTCGACGTCGACCGCCGCCACTTCGAGGTTGAGCGTGGTCACCCGCTCATGCCCCAGGTGGCCGGCCATCTTCTTGTTCTTGAAGGTCTTGCCGGGATCCTGCCGGTTGCCGGTGGAGCCGTGGCTGCGATGGCTGATCGAAACGCCGTGGCTCGCCTCCAGGCCGGCGAAGTTCCAGCGCTTCATCGCGCCGGCGAACCCCTTGCCCTTGCTGGTGGCGGCGACGTCCACGCGCTGGCCGGGCACGAAATGGGCCGGCGACAACGCGGCGCCCGGCTCCAGCATGGCGTCCGCCGCCACCCGGAACTCGGCCAGCCTTGCCGGCGGCTCCACCTTCTGCTTGGCGAAATGGCCGCGATTCGGCTTGGACACGTTCTTCACCTTGGCCTTTCCCCAGCCAAGCTGCACCGCCGTGTAGCCGTCCTTCTCCGCCGTGCGCGCCGTCACGACGCGCACGTCATCCAGGTGCAGCACGGTGACCGGCACATGCGTGCCGTCTTCGCGGAAAATCCGCGTCATCCCGAGCTTTCTGGCGAGCAATCCGGTTCGCATGATCCCGGCCTCAGATCTTGATCTCGACATCGACGCCGGCAGCCAGGTCGAGCTTCATCAGCGCATCGACCGTCTGCGGCGTCGGCTCGACGATATCCAGCAGCCGGCGATGCGTCCGCATCTCGAACTGTTCACGGCTCTTCTTGTCCACGTGCGGCGACCGGTTCACCGTGAACCGCTCGATATGCGTGGGCAGCGGGATCGGTCCGCGAACGCGGGCACCCGTGCGCTTCGCCGTGTTCACGATCTCCCGCGTGCTGTTGTCCAGCACCCGGTGATCGTACGCCTTCAGGCGGATGCGGATATTCTGGTTGTCCATCGTTCGCTTTCCGTAGAGACAAAACGACCGTCGGCGCCCCGCGCGAAACGGAGCGCCGACGCCCGCGGCAGTCCTCAGGCCGTGATCTTGGCGACGACGCCGGCGCCAACCGTGCGGCCGCCTTCGCGGATCGCGAAGCGCAGCCCTTCATCCATCGCGATCGGCGCGATCAGCTCGACATCCATCGAGACGTTGTCGCCCGGCATCACCATTTCCGTCCCTTCCGGGAGCTGCACCACGCCGGTCACGTCGGTGGTGCGGAAATAGAACTGCGGGCGGTAGTTGGTGAAGAACGGCGTGTGGCGGCCACCCTCTTCCTTGGTCAGGATGTACGCCTCGGCCTTGAACTTCGTGTGCGGCGTGATGCTGCCG
>JAGWSV010000027.1 GCA_028869315.1 Rhodospirillales bacterium | reverse complement strand
TTTGCCGCCGCCGCCGCGAGCCGGGCCCGCCAGCGCGCCGCCGCGCCCGGCGCCGCCGCCAGGTACGGCACCTGGGCCGGGACCGTCTCCACCGTGGTGCCGAACACGAGGGGCAGGCTGATCAGCGCGACGGCGACATCATGCGCCGGTTCCGGCGCGCTGTCGTCGATCGCGGCGGCGACGCCCGGCATGCGCCCGAGCAGCGCCTGCAACTCGGGATAGACGCGCACGGTGACGCTGGCGGCGTGGCGGGCGAGCAGCGGCAGGTAGCGGGCGAACTGGATGACGTCCCCCCTGCCCTGCTCCCAGCGCACCAGGACCCGCTTGCCTTCCAGCCCCGCCAGGGTCGGCACCGGCGGCGGGCCGTCGCCGCCGCGCGCGGCGCGCGCTTCCGGCAGCTCCCAGCGCCGCTCGTAGAGCGGCCAGCCCCCGGCGTAGCGGCCGAGCGCCAGCAGCGACAACGCCTCGTTCCACTCCGCCCGCCAGGCGTCCGGCGCCAGCCCTCGCCAGCGGCGGCAGGCCTCTACCGCCAGTTCGTGGCGGCCGGTTTCGACCAGGGCGGTGGACAGCGCCTCCTGCACGTCGGCATAGCGCGCGGCCTCGCCGGGGCCGGGCGGGCGGGCGAGCACCGTGCGGTAGCAGTCGATGGCGGCGTCGAATTCCCCGAGCGCGGCCAGCGCCAGGCCCATGTTGTAGAGCGCCGGCGCGAAGTCCGGCCGCCGCGCCAGCACGGCGCGGTAGCAGTCGAGCGCCGCCATCTCCCGCCCCTGCCGGCGCAGCGCGTTGCCGAGGTTGTTGCGCGCTTCCAGCAGGTCCGGATCGCGCGCGAGGGCGCAGCGGAACGCGGCCTCGGCTTCGGCGAAGCGCTCCAGCGCCAGACAGGCGTTGCCGAGGTGATAGCGCGCGCGGGCGTTCTCCGGCGCCAGCTCGCTCGCCCGCAGGAGGTGGGCGCGGGCCTCGTCCAGGCGGCCGGTGGCGTGGCGGGCCACCCCGAGCAGGTGGCGGGCATCGAAATGATCCGGCCGGCGCGCGAGAAGCGCCTCGCAGGCCTCGGCGGCGGCATCGAGGCGGCCGGCGGCATAATGCGCCGCCGCTGCCGTCATCACGGCATCGGCCGGCGATGCCTGCGTCATCACGGGATCGGCCGGCGGTGCCGGCGGGGCGGCCCGCGCGGCCGCAAGGCCGCCGCCGGGGCCGAGGCGGAAACGGTGGCTCAGGCGATAGGTGCCCGCTTTTCCCGCCATGCCCGGCACCGCCGGCCCGTGCTGGCGCCGGGCGCCTAGCTTCGCGTGCCGGCAGGCTTGCCGCGGGTCGCGCTGGGCGCCCGCGCGGCCGGCGCCCGTTTCGGCTTCGCCGCCGCTTTCGGGCCCGCGCGGCCGGCGCGCAGGTCGGCGATGGTGGCGCGGGTGGTGATCTGCTCCGGGTTCACCGCCAGCTCGATCACCGCCGGCCGCCCGCTCGCCGCCGCGCGGCGGAAGGCGGGCACGAAGTCCTCGGTGCGGGACACGAGCTCGCCATGGCCGCCGAACGCCTCGATGAACCTGACGAAGTCGGGGTTGGTGAGCGCGGTGCCGGAGACGCGGCCGGGATAGGTGCGTTCCTGGTGCATGCGAATCGTGCCGTACATCTGGTTGTTGAACACCAGCACGATCGGCGCCACGCCATGATGGAAGGCGGTGGCGATCTCCTGGCCGGTCATCAGGAAGCCGCCGTCGCCGACCAGGGACACCACCATCCGTTCCGGGAAGGCGATCTTGGCGCCCAGGGCGGCGGGCACCGCGTAGCCCATCGCCCCGTTGGTCGGGCCGATATAGCGCTGGCCCTCGCTGAAATTGACGAAGCGCGGCGCCCAGGTGGCGAAATTGCCGGCATCGGTCGTGATGATGGCGTCCGCCGCCAGTTCCGCCTCCAGCGCGCGCATCACCGCGGCGAGGTTGAGCGGGCCTTCATAGGCCACCACGTCGCGCCCCTGCTCGCGCAGCCGGCGCAGTTCGGCGGTCCAGCCGGACCACGCGGGCGCCGCCTGCGGGGCGGGATCGGCCGCGGCGGCGACGGCGAAGGCGTTGAGGTCGGCGACGATGCCAAGCACCGGACGATAGACGCGGCCGATCTCCGCCCCGTCGGGATGCACCTGCACGATCGGCACGTCGCCCGGCGGCGCGAACAGGGAATAGCCCTGGGTGACGGCGTCGCCGAGACGCGAGCCGATCGCCAGGATCAGGTCGGCCTCCTTCGCCTTGGCCAGCAGCGCGGGATCGGCGCCGACACCGAGATCGCCGACGAAATTCTCCCGCGTTCCGTCGTACAGCGCCTGGCGGCGGAACCCGACCGCGACCGGCAGGCTGCGCGCGGCGGCGTAGTCGGCGATCGCGCGCCGCCCGGCAGGCGACCAGCCGGACCCGCCGAGCACGACCAGCGGCCGGCGGGCCTGGCCGAGCAGCGCCGCGAGTCGCGCCAGCGCCGCCGGGTCCGGCATCGCCACCGAGACCGGGGCGCGCGGCACGTCGGCCACCTCGACGAGGTCGCGCTGCATTTCCTCCGACAGCGCGATCACCACCGGGCCGGGGCGGCCGGAGGTCGCCACGTCCACCGCATGCGCCACCACTTCGGGGATGCGCGCCGCCTGGTCGATCTGCGTCACCCATTTCGCGAGCGGGGCGAACATCCGCCGGTAGTCGACTTCCTGGAACGCGTCGCGGCCGGTGTCGGCGAGCGGGATCTGGCCCACGAACAGCAGCAGCGGCGTGCTGTCCTGCATCGCCACGTGGACGCCGATGGCGCCGTGGCAGGCGCCCGGGCCGCGGGTGACGAAGGCGGCGGCGGGGCGGCCGGTCAGCTTGCCGTAGGCTTCCGCCATGTGCACCGCGCCGGCTTCGAATCGGCAGGTGACCAGCTTCACCTTCTGGCGGTTGTCGTAGAGCCCGTCGAGCACGTCGAGGTAGCTCTCGCCGGGGACGGCGAAAATATGGTCGATTCCCTGGGCCACCAGCGCGTCGGCGAGAACCTTCCCGCCCATGCGCGAGCCGATGCGGCCCTTGCGGGCTTGCGACAGATCCATTCGGAGTCCCCCCGGACAAGCGGCACGGCGGGCGCCGCGCCGGTCAGGCGCCACCCGAGACAGATGGGGACGGCCCCTCTATCCTGCCGGCGGCACCGCAGGAGGGGGTTCATGCGAGCGATTTTCGTGATGATCAAGTGCGAAATGGGCCGCGCCTACCAGGTGGCGCAGATGGCGGCGGACGAGATCGCCGAGTTGTCGGAGCTCTACTCGACCTCCGGACAATACGACCTGCTCGGCAAGTTCTACCTGGACCCGGGGCAGGACACCGGGCGGTTCGTCACCGAGCGGGTCCAGGCGCTGCCGGGGGTGCGCGATACCTACACGCTGATCGCCTTCAACGCCTTCACCGCCGCAAGTTAGCCGGGAGGATCACGGCGCGGCGCGGCGCCGCGCCGGACGGGCGGCGCCGGGGCGTGCCGGTCCGGGGCGTGCCGGTCCGGGGCGTGCCGATCCGGGGCGGGCCGGCATGTTGCAAGGGTCAAACCCCCATGCTAGACGCCCGCCGCCGGTTCGGACCGACGTCGGATGCTCGACGGACGGACGGGACCGGTCGGGTTCGTCTGGCGCAGTTCTTCCGGCGCGGTCCGCGCGTCTCCATCCGTTTCGGGAATTCAGCACTCGTGGCCTCAGCTTCCACGTCTTCGGGCGGTACGACGTCCACAACCTCCGGGACGACGGTCGCCTCCGGCGGCGGTCTCGCCGATCGCTATGCCACCGCGCTCTATTCGTTCGCCGAGGATGCCGGCGCGCTCGACTCCGTGGTGGCGGAGATGGAGCAGCTGGGCCGGCTGATCGAGGCCAGCGCCGATTTCCGCCGCCTGATCGATTCGCCGCTGATCGACGTGCAGCAGGCGCGCCGCGCCGCGCTCGCGGTGCTGGAGCAGGAAGGCTTCGGCAAGCCGGTGCGCGACTTCGTCGGCGTGGTCACCTCCAACCGCCGGCTGCGCAGCCTGCGCGCCATCATCGCCGCCTTCGCCGCGCTGGTCGCGGAGAAGCGCGGCGTCGTCACCGCCCATGTCGCCTCCGCCCATCCGCTCAGCGACGTGCAGCGCCAGCGCCTGCGCGCCCGGCTGATCGAGGCGGGCTACGGCAACGTCAACATCGTCGAGCAGGTGCAACCGGACCTGCTCGGCGGCCTGGTCGTGCGCGTCGGCGCAAGGCTCTATGACACCAGTCTCAAATCCCGGCTGCAGCGCCTGCAGTACGCCATGAAGGGAGCCGCCTGATATGGAGATCCGCCCCGCCGAGATCTCGGAGATTCTGAAGAAGCAGATCGCCGCGTTCGATACGGAAGCGAATATCGCCGAGACCGGGCAGGTGCTGAGCGTCGGCGACGGCATCGCCCGCGTGTTCGGCCTGCAGAACGTGATGGCCGGCGAAATGGTCGAGTTCCCCGGCGCCGGCCTGCGCGGCATGGCGCTGAACCTGGAAACCGACAATGTCGGCGTGGTGATCTTCGGCGACGACCGGCAGATCCGCGAAGGCGACACCGTCGCCCGCACCGGCGCGATCGTGGAGGTTCCGGTGGGCGACGCGCTGCTCGGCCGCGTGGTCGACGCGCTCGGCAACCCGATCGACGGCAAGGGCCCGCTCGCCGACGTGACCCGCCAGCGGGTCGAGGTGAAGGCCCCCGGCATCATCCCGCGCAAGTCGGTGCACGAGCCGATGCAGACCGGGCTGAAGGCGATCGACGCGCTGATCCCGATCGGCCGCGGCCAGCGGGAGCTCGTCATCGGCGACCGCCAGACCGGCAAGACGGCGGTGATCATCGATACGATCATCAACCAGAAAACGATCAACGCCGGGTCCGACGAGAGCAAGAAGCTCTATTGCATCTACGTCGCGATCGGGCAGAAGCGCTCCACCGTGGCGCAGCTCGTGAAGACGCTCGAAGAAAACGGCGCGATGCAGTATTCGATCGTGGTGGCCGCCACCGCGTCCGATCCGGCGCCGATGCAGTTCCTGGCGCCCTACACCGGCTGCACGATGGGCGAGTTCTTCCGCGACAATGCCCGGCACGCGGTGATCTTCTACGACGACCTCTCCAAGCAGGCGGTCGCCTATCGCCAGATGTCGCTGCTGCTGCGCCGTCCGC
>JAGWSV010000201.1 GCA_028869315.1 Rhodospirillales bacterium | reverse complement strand
CGGCGCGGCTGGCGGCGGCGGCGGCGGCGGCGGCCTGGGTTGCGCTCGATGGGCGGATCGCCGGCGTGCTGCTGCTGGCCGACCCGGTGCGGGCAGAGGCGCCGGGCGCGATCCGGGCGCTGCGCGCGGCCGGGCTCGACCGGCTGGTGATGCTCAGCGGCGACCGCCAGGAAGCGGCGGACCGGGTCGGCGCGGCACTCGGCCTCGATGCGGCGCTGGGCGGGCTGTCGCCGGCGGACAAGATCGCAGCGGTGACGGCGGAGCGCGCCCGGCTCGCGGGACGCCAGGCCACCGGGCCAGGCGGCGCCACCGTGATGGTGGGCGACGGGATCAACGACGCGCCGGCGCTGGCGGCGGCGGATATCGGCGTGGCGATGGGCGCGCGGGGGGCGGCAGCGGCGGCCGAAGCGGCCTCCGTCGTCATCACCGTGGACCGGCTCGACCGGGTGGCGGAAGCGGTCGGCATCGCGCGCCGGGCACGGCGGATCGCCGTGCAGTCGATCGTCGCCGGCATGGCGCTGTCCGGGGCGGCGATGGCGGCGGCGGCGGCGGGCGCGCTGCCGCCGGTGGCGGGCGCCCTGCTGCAGGAAGCGATCGACGTCGCCGTGATCCTGAATGCGCTGCGGGTGCTGTACGGGGACGGCACCCGCGCGCTGGCCGATCGCGCGGCGGTGGAGCGGCTGGGGTCCGAGCACGAACAGTTGCGCGCGCTGCTGGAACGCATGCGGCGGGTCGCCGCGCGGCTCGACCGCGACCCCGACACGCCGCTGCCGGCCATGCTTCCCCCCTTGCGGCAGATCGCCGGGACGTTCGCCGCATTGCTGCTGCCGCATCAGCAAGCCGAGGAGGCCGGGCTCTATCCGGCGCTGGCCGCGGCGTTGGGGGGGCGCGACCCGCTCGGGACGATGACCCGCATGCACGCCGAGATCGCCCGCACGGCGGAACGGTTCCGCGCCCTGGTCGCAGGCATGGAGGACCACGCCGGCTCGGTGGCGGAAACCCGGGAGGCGGTGCGCCTGCTGCACGGCATGGACGCGCTGCTGGAGATGCACCTGGCGGCCGAGGAAGCGCTGCTGGCCACCGCGGAGGAGCCGCCAGCCCCGCCCCGCGGCGCCGCGCAGACAACGGAGGCGGGCGGATCCGCCCCCGGTCGCGGCCAGGCCCGATCCGCCGCCGGCCCATCGAGAGCGCCCGAGTAATACCAGGCGCCCGGGTCTTCGGCCGTTCCGCCGCCGCCATCGGGCGATCGCGCGCGAGAGCGGAACGCGGCGGCGTGCGCCCGCTCATCCCGCTGCCGTGTCCCCGCTCGCAAGCGACGCGGTCGTGCATCGGGACACGCGTTCGTCGTGTCCGGCGGCCGGCCGGTTCCCGAGTTGCGAGAGCATTTCAGCGCCCGGACACGAGCCTGCCGATTTCACCGCCCGAGCCTGACTTTCGCCTGGTCCGAGCACGGCGATCCGGCCCCAAGGGCGTGTCTTGACCGGCATCCTTGTCGGCATGCCGGCGCAGTTGTTCGCCGGCGACGCCTAGGCGGCGCGCAACTCGCCGAGGAAGCGGTTCACCTCGCCATGCAGCGCCTCGGCCTCGGTCGCAAGCGTGCCGGAGGCGGTGAGCACGTGGCCGGAGGCCGCACCCGCCTCTTTGGCCGCCTCGGTGACGCCGGCGATGCTGGCCGAAACCTTCTCGGTCCCGCTCGCGGCTTCCTGCATGTGGCGCGCGATATCTCGGGTCGCGGCGCCCTGCTGCTCGGTCGCTGCGGCGATCGCGGTCGCCGTACTGCTGATCTCCGCGATGGTGGCGTGGATCGCCTCGATCGCGCCGACGGTGGCGCGGGTCGCCCCCTGCATGGAGGCGATCTGGGTGCCGATCTCCTCCGTCGCGCGCGCGGTCTGGCCCGCGAGGGCCTTCACTTCCGAGGCGACGACGGCGAACCCCTTGCCGGCATCGCCGGCGCGCGCGGCTTCGATGGTCGCGTTCAGCGCCAGCAGGTTGGTCTGACCGGCGATCTCGTTGATGAGATTGACCACCTCGCCGATCTTGTTTGCCGCCTCGGCGAGCGCGCGGACCTGGGTGGTGACGGCGTCGGCTTCGCCGACCGCCTTGCTGGTGACCTCGGTCGCCTGCCCGACCTGGCGCGCGATTTCGGAGACCGAGGCGGTCAGTTCCT
>JAGWSV010000200.1 GCA_028869315.1 Rhodospirillales bacterium | reverse complement strand
TCGCCGCCTGGCGCGACCTGCTGCTGCCGGCGCTTGCGGCGGGCGGGGCGGCGGCGCCGCTGCTCTGGCCCTTCGCCGGGCGGTTCCGCGCCCTGCTCGCCCCCGGCGCCATCGCCCTCGCCGAGACCTATCCGGCCGAGGCGCTGCGCCAGCTCGACCTGCGCCTGGCGGGCAGCAAGCGGCGCCAGGCCGATCGTGCCGCGCTGGCGCGGCCGTTGCGCGCCGCGATGGACCGGCTGGGCGCGGTGCCGGAGCGCGCGCTGGCGGTGGCGATCGCCGACGGATTCGGCGCCGATCCGGCCGGCGAGGATCGGTTCGACTGCGTGCTGGGCGTGCTGTCGGTGTTGCTGGTCCTGACCGGTGCGCGGCCGGACACGGCGCCGGACGATCCCTGGATCCAGCGCTGGGAAGGCTGGGTGCTGGGCCAGACCGACCCTCCGGCGCGGCCATGGGGCAGCGACCCGCCGTTCCCCGGGGACGCCGGCGCCCCGTGACTGGGCGGCCGGTGGCCGGGCGGCGGCGCTAGGCCGCGGCGCGCGCGCCCAGCCGGCGCAGCGCGCGGTCGATCCATTGCGCGGTCAGCCGCTCCTGCACGCCGTTCTGCAGCAGCCGCTCGTGCAGGGCCGGGAAGTCCACCCGGTCCAGCGCCTGGTCCTGGTTGAAGCAGGAGAACACGACCGAGCGCGCGCCGGTGACGGGGTCGATCTGCGGCTGCAGGCACTGCGCGCAGACTTCCTTCATCATGCACTGCATCGGGCTGTTGATGGAGCCGATGGCGGTATGGCCGGGCCGCAGGTAGGGGGCGAGCACGCCGCCCCGCGCCGCGCCGACCGCCTGCATCATCCGGTCGGAGCCGATCACGATCAGATGCGCCGCCGCATCCAGCGGGATCGTCGCGGGGCCCAGCCGCCCGGCGCCATAGGCCGCCATCGCGGCGACGATGTTGCCGACGAAGCTGCGGTCCTGCGGGCGGTCCGGGTTGGGCGCGAAGCCGGGCGCCTCGTCGCAGCACCAGACGATGGTGTCGGCGGCGCGTTCGATCTCCTCGACCTTGTAGCGGTCCGCCACCTGCTTGTAGCCGGCGAAATAGAGCACTCTGGTGCCGGCCGCGCGCAGCGCCGCGCCGATCGAGAACAGCACCGCGTTGCCCAGCCCGCCGCCGACCAGTGCCACCGTGCTGTTCGCATGGATCTCGGTCGGCATGCCGGTGGGGCCCATCAGCACGACCGGCTCGCCCGGGCGCAGCTGCGCGCAGAGATCCGAACTGCCGCCCATTTCGAGCACGATCACCGAAACCAGCCCGCGCTCCGGGTCGGTCCAGGCGCCGGTCATCGCCAGGCCCTCCATCGCCAGGACGGTGGCCGGCCGGCCCGGCTCCGCCAGCCTTGGCGCCAACACCTCGTAGTTCTGCAGGCGGTAGAACTGGCCGGGGCGGAAGGCGCGAGCGGCGGCCGGAGCGCGCACCACCACTTCGACGATCGTCGGCGTCAGCCGGTTGACCGCGTGGACGCGGGCGGTCAGGTCGTCGCGGCAGCGGGCGATCAGCCCGGCGCCGGAGACGCCGGTGGCCGGACGCGCGGCCAGCCGGCGGGAGACGACGGGATAGCCGCGCTTGGCGCCGCCCATCGCCTTGACCACGTTGCCGAAGAAGCTCGGGTGGAGGTCGCCGAAGAAGCTGATGAAGCGGCCGTCCTCGGCACGGTGCATCAGCACCTGCGCGGCGTCCGGCTTGGCGAAGCCGCGTACCGGCTGCACCGGGGCGCCGTCCTCGTCCAGCGCCTGGAAGTAGCGGCCGTCGAGGGCGATGCGCCGATCTTCCCGCGCCAGCACGGTGTTCGGCTGGGTGCCGGCGGCGACCAGGATGGCGCCGGCCGGCAGGACAGCCTCGGTCCCGTCGGCGCGGCGGAAGCGGATCGCGCAGGCATGGCCGAACCCGTCGGTGTCGACCGCGGTCGGGGTCAGGCCCTCGGCGAAGCGCACGCCTTCCTCCAGCGCCTTCGCCACTTCCTCGTGGTTGAGCGTGTAGGAGGGGCTGTCGATCAGCCGGCGGCGATAGGCGATGGTGGCGCCGCCCCAGCCGTCGAGCAGCGCGGCCAGGCGCGGCGGCCGGCCGTCCTGTGCCGCCGCGTCGCGCTCGGCGGCGATGGCCGCGGCATGGGCCAGGAACACGTCGGCGATCGCCGCCTGCTCCTCGCTCCAGCCGGCACGCACCGCGGGCGCGCCGCGTTCGGCCGCCAGCACCCGGTAGCGCAGCGCGAATTTCTCGACCTGCCGGACGTAGTAGGCGAGGCTTTCGGTTGCGGTGTCGATCGCGGTCAGCCCGCCGCCGATCACCACCACCGGCAGGCGAATCTGCAGGTTGGCGATGGAGGAGAGCTTGGCCGCCCCGGTCAGTTGCAGCGCCATCAGGAAGTCCGACGCCGCCCGCACGCCGCGCGCCAGCCCGTTCGGGATGTCGAGCACGGTCGGCTTGCCGGCCCCCATGCAGAGCGCGATGTGGTCGAAGCCCATGTCCCAGGCGTCGTCGATCGACAGGGTGCCGCCGAAGCGCACGCCGCCGAAATGGGCGAATTCCGCCCGCCGCTCCAGCAGCAGGCGCACCAGCTTCAGGTAGTTCTTGTTCCAGCGCACGGTGATGCCGTACTCGGCGACGCCGCCGAACCCGGCCATCACCCGATCGTCCAGGTTCTCGAACAGGGTTTCGGCGTCGCGCACCGGCGCGCACGGATCGAAGCCCAGCGGCTCGATCTTCAGCCCGTCGATCGCCACCACGGTGTGCCCGTCGTTCATCAGGTGGTGCGCCAGGGTGAACCCGGCCGGGCCGAGGCCGACAATCAGCACCTTGCGCCCGCTATCCGGGCGCGGCAGCGGCCGGCGGATGTCGAGCGGGTTCCAGCGGGTGAGCAGGCTGTAGATCTCGACGCCCCAGGGCAGCGACAGCACGTCCTTGAGGACCGAGGTCTCGGCCTGCGGAATGTCGACCGGCTCCTGCTTCTGGTAGATGCAGGCCTTCATGCAGTCGTTGCAGATGCGGTGGCCGGTCGCCGCCATCATCGGGTTGTCCACCGCGATCGCGGCGAACGCGCCCAGCACCGCGCCTGCCGCGCGCAGGCTGTGCATCTCGCTGATCTTCTCGTCGAGCGGACAGCCGCTCAAGGTCACGCCGAAGGGGGATTTCTGGAACCCGCCCGCCTTGCGGTCCGTCAGGCCCTTGGAGCAGGAGTCCTTTCCCTGCGCGTGGCACCAGATGCAGTAGTTCATCTGGTCCAGCGCCTGCTGCGGCCCCATGCCGGCATCGGTCAGCGCGAAGCCGTCGCGGGGGCGCCAGTCGTGCTCCGGCAGGCGCAGCATGGTGACGCCGTCGCGCGCGATCGTCTCCACCGGAACCAGGTGCTGCGGGTCGATGCGCTGCGGCACGCGGAACAGGGTGCCGCCCCGATGCGCGGCGCGACCGGCATCGGTGAGCGTGGCCCAGGCCGCGTAGCGCGCGGCGAGGTCGAGCGCGTCGGCGTCGTTCGCCGCCTGCCATGCGTCCACTGCGCGGGCGAAGGCGGCTTCGGTCAGCGCCTCCCCGGTGCGGGCGGCGAAGGCGCGGGCGAGCGCATCGCCGTCGAAGCCGGACGGGTCGGCGTATTTCTTCACCGCCTGGCGCTGCACGAACAGCCGCTTGCAGCGGTGGATCGGGTCGAGCGCCCGGGTGGCCGCGACCAGCGCGTCCACCTCCGCCTCGATGCCGAACAGCGTGGCGACGAACTGGTCGAGCGCCGGACCCACCGCCACCACGAGGTCGGCTTCCTCTTTCGCGGCCAGGGAGTCCGGAGCGGCGCGGGCGGCGAGCAGGCGCTGGTGCAGGCCGGCGTCCTCGGCCGCCAGCCGGTCGAGGAACAGCTTGTCCAGCCGGATCAGCCCGTCACGCGCGGCAAGTTCGGCAAAGGTGATCCCGAAGCCGGGCAGGCGGGCTTCGGTGGTCGGTTGGGCATCCATCGGCGGCTCTGTCCATCTGTCCCGGGCAAGGCGCCGTGGCAGGCTGCCGACGCGCGCGCGCGGGACATGGGCGGTCCGGCGGGCAGGCGTCAAGCGCCGCCGCCGGACCGGAACGGATGGCTGGGTTGTCCGCGCCCGGCGGGATGCGGCGGGCGCCGCCGATCAGTCGGCGGCGGCGGCCCAGGGCTCGCCCCAGCGATCCTGGTAGACGATGTCCGACAGCTTGCCGCGCCCGACCGGGCCGAACCGGCCCATCGGGTAGCCGATCGGCAGGATGGCGTAGGAATGCACGCCGGGCGGCAGGCCCAGCGCCGCTTCCGCCTCCGCCTCGAAAAGCAGGTGCCGGGTGGTCAGGGTGGACCCCAGGCCGAGCGCGCGCGCCGCGAGCAGCATGTTCTGCACCGCCGGGTAGATGGAGGCGCCGGACCAGCGGGTCGGCGCCGCGGCGCCTTCATCCAGGCAGGCGACGATCCAGACCGGCGCCTCGTGGTAATGCTGCGTGAGATATTCGACCGCGGCGTGCTGGCGCGCGTAGCGTTCGGCGCTGACGCCGGGCGGCGGGGCCGATCCGCTGTAGCGCGGGCCGATCACCTGGTCGTAGGCACGCTGGTAGATCACCTGCACCGCTTGCTTGATCGCCCGGTCCTTGACGACGAGGAAGCGCCAGCGCTGGGTGTTGCCGCCATTCGCCGCGGCGGCGCCGGCTTCCAGGATGCGGCGGATCAGCGCGTCCGGCACCGGGTCGGGGCGCAGCCGGCGCATCGCGCGGGTCGTGTGCATGATTTCGAAAACATCGGCCTCGCCGGCCGGCTGGTCTGCCATGGCTTCCTCCCTGCCCGGCGCCGCCTGCGTCGGGAAGCGGCAGCCTACATCACCGCAGCCTACATCACTTGGGCGGCATCCGCCGCGGGCCTGGCCGCGTGGGACGGTGCGGCGCGGACGGGCGCGGCAGACGGCAGGGCGGGCGGTGCGGTCCTGAGCCCGGCCGGCGCCGGCGCCGGGGTCCTGGCCGCCTCCGGCGCAAGCGGGATGGACGGCCGCGCCAGCGGGCGTCTGGCCAACAGGTCATGGGCGAGCGCGATGCGGCGAAAATCGTGCGGGTTCATGCGCCTGCTCCAGACTTTGACAGTGCCGAATGAACAGGGAAAGTGTGTCGGGAACAAGGCCGTGATGGCCTCCGCCCCCGCCGCGGCGCGGCTTCTGCGCCCCCGTCTTCCGGGAACGCGCCGTTAGAGGGCCGACGTGCTTCTCAAATCGGAACACCACCATAGCTTGCACCGCGGTCGCGCTGTTGGTACGGCGCAGGGTATGAACCTCAGTCCGCCCAACGCGCCGGAGCCTGCCACTCCGGATTCGGCCCAGGCCGTCGCCCGTCTTGCCCATGGCAGCGTGCTGGTCGTCGGCGACGCCATGCTGGATCGCTACATCCACGGCACCGTGAGCCGGATGAGCCCGGAAGCGCCGTCGATTCCGGTGCTGGCGGAGGAGCGCGAACTGGCGCTGCCCGGCGGCGCGGCCAACGTGGTCCGCTACCTGACTGCGCTGGGGGCGGCGGTGGCGTTCATTTCCGTCGTCGGCGACGATCCGGCCGGATCGGACCTCACCGGCCTGGTCGGCGGCCAGCCGAACGTGGAGCCGTGGCTGCTGGTGGAAGGCGGGCGGACGACGACGGTGAAGACCCGCTATCTTTCCAACGGCCGCCACCTGCTGCGCGCCGACCGCGAACAGGTCACGCCGATCCCGGAGCGGCTGGCCGAGCGGGTGCTGCGCATCGCGCGCGACGCCATGGCGGCTACCAGCCTGACGGTGCTGTCCGACTACGGCAAGGGCGTGCTGGCCGACGGGATGGCCGCGCGCCTGATCGCCGCCGCGCATGAGAGCGGCCGGCCCGTGATCGCCGCGCCGCCGCGGGGGATCTCCGATCAGGACCTTGCCGCTTATGCGGGGGCCGACGGGCTGGTGCTCTGCCGCACCGATCCCGATGCGGCGGGGCCGGGCGGCGACAGCGCGGCGGGAGAGTCGGGCGTCGCCCGGGCCGCCGCGCTGCGTGCGGCGTCCGGAGCAGGGACGCTGCTGCTCGTGGAGCCGGCCGGGCTTGCGCTGGCGACCGCCGGCGGGGCCTGGAGCTTTGCGACCGCGGCCACCAGGATGAGCGGGGGCATGCTGGCCGACCCCCTGGTGGCGATGCTGGCGGCGGCGATGGCGGTCCGGCTCGATCCGTCGGTCACGTTGCAGCTGGCGGGGCTCGCGACCGTCATCGTGGCGGCGAAGGGCGGCACGGCGGTGGTGCGGCCGGACGACCTGCTGGCGGCGCTGGCGATGCCGGATGCGCCGCCGGTCGCTTCCGTCGCCCCCGCGTAACCCGGCCGCGCATCCGGTTCCTTGGGGGAGCCGGCGCGGCGCTTCGTCACGATAGCGTGCCGACCGCCGGGCGGCGGCTTTCCCATCTCGGGCCTGCCGGCGTAGCCTGTTCTCCGGGGCCGAACGTCTCCCGACGGCTCCCAACCACGGAGGACGGCCATGGAACTCGGCTATTTCGCCATGCCCTCGCACCCGCCCGAGCGCGGCCTGAAAGAGGGGCACGACTGGGACCTGCACACCCTGCGCGTGCTCGATACGCTGGGCTACCAGGAGGCCTGGATCGGCGAGCACCACACCTCGATCTGGGAGCCGCACCCGGCGCCCGACCTACTGATCGCGCAGGCGTTCCGTGAGACGACGACCCTGCGCATCGGTCCCGGCGGCTTCCTGCTGCCCTACCACCACCCCGCCGAGCTGGCGAACCGGGTGGCGATGCTCGACCACATCTCCGGCGGCCGGCTCAATTTCGGTATCGCCGCCTCCGGCCTGCCGTCCGACTGGGCGATGTTCCATGTGGACGGCATGAGCGGCGCCAACCGCGAGATGA
This sequence comes from Rhodospirillales bacterium, assembly GCA_028869315.1. Taxonomy (GTDB): domain Bacteria; phylum Pseudomonadota; class Alphaproteobacteria; order Acetobacterales; family Acetobacteraceae; genus JAJZVS01. Next base: position 17,805 of record JAGWSV010000200.1, on the reverse strand, counting down.
CCCGCGAGGCGCTCGACATCATCCTGCGCATGTGGAGTGCGGAGGATCATTTCGATTACGCGGGCAAGTTCTGGAACGTCACCAAGCCGGAGAGGATGTTCGGCTTCCTGCACCCGCACCTGAAGCCACTGCAGCAGCCGCATCCGCCGATCGGGGTGGCCGGGTTGTCCAAGGGCTCCGACACGCTGAAGCTGGCCGGGGAGCGCGGCTACCTGCCGCTCAGCCTGAACCTGAACGCCGGCTACATCGCGAGCCACTGGGAGGCGGTGGAGATCGGCGCCGCCCGCACCGGGCGCACGCCCAGCCGCGCCGACTGGCGGCATGTGCGGGAGGTGTTCGTGGCCGAGACCGACGCCGAAGCCTGGCGGCTGTCGGCTCAGGGGCCGATGGGGCGGATGATGGGCGAGTATTTCCTGCCGCTGCTCGCCAATTTCGGCTTCCTCGAATACCTCAAGCATCAGCCCGACGTGCCGGATTCCGACGTCACGGTGGACTATTGCGCGACGCATAACTGGCTGATCGGCGCGCCGGCGACGGTGGCCGAGAAGATCGAGCGGCTCTACCACGAAACCGGAGGATTCGGCGTGTTGCTGGTGTTCGGCTTCGACTACCTGGAGCAGAGCGGAGCCTGGGAAACCTCGCTCGGGCTGCTGCGCAACGAAGTGCTGCCGCGGCTGAAGCATCTCGGCGTGCCGGCGGCCGTCGCGGCATGAGCCGGGTCCTGCATCGTTCCGGCGGGATGCCGCCGGTCGCGGTGGGCGGGGCGGGGGTGCGCCTCCGTCTCGCCGACGGGCGCGAGATCATCGACGGGTCGGGCGGTGCCGCCGTCGCCTGCCTCGGCCACGGCAACCGCCGGGTGGCCGAGGCGATCGGCCGGCAGGCCGCCACGCTCGCCTACGCCCATACCGGCTTCTTCACGTCCGAGCCGGCGGAGGCGCTGGCCGAGTTGGTCCTGGAGGGATCGCCCGGCGGGCTGACCCACGCCTGGTTCTGCTCCTCCGGTTCCGAAGGGACCGAGGCGGCGCTGAAGCTGGCGCGGCAGTATTTCGTGGAGATCGGCCAGCCCCGGCGGACGCATGTCATCGCGCGCCGGCAGAGCTACCACGGCAATACGCTGGGGGCGCTGGCCGCCGGCGGCAACATGGCCCGCCGCGTGGTCTACGAGCCGATCCTGTCGCACGCCTTCAGCCACGTCTCCCCCTGCTTCGCATATCGTTTCAAGAACGAAGGCGAGAGCGACGCGGACTACGTGGACCGCCTCGGGGCGGAGCTGGAGGCCGAATTCGCCCGCCTTGGTCCGGAAACGGTCGCGGCCTTCGTGGCCGAGCCGGTGGTGGGCGCCACCGCCGGCTGCGTGCCCGCCGTTGCCGGATATTTCGAGCGGGTGCGGGCGATCTGCGACCGTCATGGCGCGCTGCTCATCCTCGACGAGGTGATGTGCGGGATGGGCCGCACCGGCACCCTGCATGCCTGGGAACAGGAAGGCGTCGCGCCCGATATCCAGGTGATCGCCAAGGGCCTCGGCGGCGGCTACCAGCCGATCGGCGGCATCCTGATCGGCGGAAAGATCATCGACGCGCTCAATGCCGGCTCCGGCGGGTTCCTGCACGGCCATACCTACCAGGCGCATCCGGTCGCCTGCGCCGCCGCGCTGGAAGTGCAGCGGATCATTCGCGAGGATGACCTGCTGGCGAACGTGCGGGCCATGGGGGCGCGGCTCGAATCGGCGTTGACCGAGCGGTTCGGCAACCACGCCCATGTGGGCGACATCCGCGGGCGCGGATTGTTCTGGGCGATCGAACTCGTGGCGGATCGTGCCGGAAAGCTGGTGTTCGATCCGGCGTTGAAGCTGAACGAACGGGTGAAGCGGGCGGCGTTGGACCGTGGGCTGGCGGTGTATCCGATGGGGGGCACGATCGACGGCCGGCAGGGCGACCACGTCGTGATCGCGCCGCCCTACATCGCCACGGTGCCGGACATCGACACGATCGTGGACCGGTTGGGCGCGGCGGTGGAGGCGGCGCTGGCAGAGCTGTAATGGCATAGCCGCCCTTCCGCCGCGCGTGTTGACTTGTGGTCGGACGCCCATCATAGCGCGAGAAGGTTTTTGTAGACGAAGCAAGCGGGGGAACTCCATGATCGGTCGTCGCGGCCTTATGATCGGCGCTACGATGGCATCCGCCATCCCGGCACTCACCTATCCAGATCCGGCACAGGCGGCAGCCTCGCCCTACATGCTCGGCACGCTGTTTCCGATGTCGGGACCGAATGCCGAATATGGTGAGATCTTCACCGCCGGTGCCGATATGGCGCTCGCCCACGTCGCGGCAGACAAGATGTTGCGGCGTCCGATCGTGATGAAGGCAGTGGACAGCCTGGCCACGCCGCAGGGCGGCGCGATCGGCATGAGCCGGCTGGTGAACGTCGATCGCGCGATTTACGTTCTGGTAGGCTTTACAGGTGTTTCCAAGGCCGCGGCGCCGATCGGGATGCGGGCCAAGAGCATCCTGGTGAACGGTGGCGGCATCGGGCCGGACCTCGCCGGGCTGACCCCATACTTCTGGAACGTCATCCCGCTCGCCAACAAGGAGGTCGAGCGTCTCGCTCCCTGGGCGGTGGCGAAGGGACTGAAGCGGATCGCCGCGGTGTATGTCGACGATCCCTACGGCATCGGCGTCGTTAGCTCGCTGAAATCTTCGTTCAGCAAGGCCGGCGGCAAGGTGGTCGCCGCCTATCCGATTTCGCCGACCGACCAGGAGTTTGCGGCGATCGCCGCCAAGCTGCGCGCGGTGAAGCCGGACGCGGTGTATTTCGCCAGCTACGGCGCGCAGCAGTCGGAGATCATCAAGCAGTTGCGCAACAACGGCGTCACCCAGCAGCTGCTGTCCCCCTCCAGCGTCGACATCCCTTCGGTGCACGCTCTGCCGCAGTCGAAGGGACTGATCTACACCGCGCAGTCGGCCGACTGGAACAGCCCGGATCCGGTGACCCGCCGCTTCGTGCAGGATTGGAAGGCGAAGTATCACAAGGATCCGGTTCCCTATAACCAGAACTACTACAACGCCGTGCTCCTGTTCGCCTTGCTCGCCTCGGCGCTGGAAAAGCAGGGCAAGCCCGTGAACGGGGAGAATTTGCGAAACCAGCTGCTCGCCCAACGCAGCTTCCCGCTCGTGGGTGGCACCGGCGTGTTCGACGACAACGGCGACATTTCGTTGCCGATCGTGATCAAACAATTCCAGGCCGGCGGCAAGGTCGTGAAGATCGCCTGACATGCTGTTCGCCCAGCTCGTTGTCGCGGGCATCCAGACCGGCCTGCTTTACGCCCTGACGGCTGCTGGGTTCGCGATCATTTTCGGGGCGACGCGGATCTTCCACGTCGCCCAGGGGGCAGCGTTCGCGCTCGCCGGCTACGCCTTCCTCATGTCCAATGCGGCCGGGCTCGCCTGGCCGCTGGCGGCGCTGCTGGCCGTCGTCGTAGCGGTGGCGTTCGGCGTCGGGATGGAGCGCTGGGTCTACCGCCCAATCCAGCGTCACGAGGCGTCGTTCTTCACCGTGTTCGTCGCCTCGTTCGGTGTCACGATCATCGCCCAGAGCCTTATCGAGGTGTCGTTCGGGCGCGGTTTCGTCACCTTGTCCACGCCGCTGACGCAGGCCCGGCCGTTGCTGCCGGGCCTCTACGTCGCACCGGTATTCTGGATCGCACTTGCGGTGACGGCGGCGTTGTTCCTCGGCCTGGCCGTCTTCCTGCGGTTTACCCGCGCGGGCATCGGCCTCCGGGCGCTGTCCGAAAGCCCCGAGCTTCTGCGCTCCTACGGCTTGTCGTCCAGCCGCCTTTCGGTGCTGGCCTTCGCGATCGGGTCGGCGCTCTGCGTGCCGGGCGCGATCCTGACCGCGGCGGTCACCGGGCTGCAGCCGTCGATCGGCGCCCACGTCATGCTGATCAGCCTCGCCGCCACCATCGTCGGCGGCATCGGCAGCGTCAGCGGCGCCGCCTGCGGCGGGCTCCTGCTCGGGATCGCCGAGAATCTCTCGATCACCCTTCTCAATACGCAATGGAGCGAGGCGGCCAGTTTCATCGTGCTGTTCGCGTTCATTCTGTTGCGCCCGCGCGGTCTGTTCGGCCTCGCCTCCACGCGATGATCGCTTATCTCGTCAACCTGGCGACCCTGACCACGATCTTCGCGGTCCTGGCGACCAGCCTCAATATCCTGATCGGCTACGGCGGCATTTTCAGCATCGCGCAGGCGGTGTTCTTCGGCGTCGGTGCCTACGCGGCGGCCCAGGTGGCGCTGCACGTCACCCCCGACCTGCTGGTGGCCTCGGCCGCCGGGGCCGGTGCCGCCGCGCTGCTGTCGATCTGCCTTGCGCTGCCGGCGCTGCGGGTGCGAGACGAGTATTTCGTCATCGCCAGTCTCGGCCTGCAGATGCTGGCGGTGACCGTTTTCACCGAAGCGACGCCGATCACCGGCGGCTTCGGCGGACTGGTCGGCATCCCGCCGGCGAGCCTGCTGGGCCTGCCGCTCACCGATCCCAACGCCATGCTGGCGGCGTGCCTAGGCTTCCTGGTCCTGGTCCTGGTGCTTACCCGGGTGCTGATGCGCGGCAGCTTCGGCCGCTCGCTGATGGCGATCCGCGACAACGACACGGCTGCCGAGGCGCTGGGCAAGAACGTGATGGTGTTGAAGACGCTCGCGGTGATGCTCGGCTGCGCCTATGCCGGCATCGGCGGCGCGCTCTATTCGGCGCAGATGCAGTTTATCAATGTCGAGAGCTTCACGCTCGATCAGTCGGTGCTCATCATGGCGATGGTGATCATCGGCGGGACCGGCACTTTGATCGGTCCGCTCGTCGGCACCGTGCTGATCCTGCTCCTGCCCGCGGCGCTGTCCTTCATCCCGGGCATTCCGCCGACCGAGATCGGTGTCGTGCAGCAGATGATCTACGGGCTGGTGATGACGCTCCTGATGATCTTCCGTCCCGGCGGGCTGGTCACGTTGCGGACCCGCCGACAATGAGCGCTCTGCTTTCGCTCTCCGGCCTCAACCGGCGCTTCGGCGGTCTGGCGGCGGTGTCCGATTTCAGCCTTGCCCTGGAGAGCGGCATCGTCACCGCGCTGGTCGGCCCGAACGGCGCCGGCAAGACGACGATCTTCAACCTGGTCACCGGCAACCTGCGCGCCGATTCGGGGCAGATTCTGCTGCACGACAAGCCGATCATCGGCCTGTCGCCGCACCGGATCGCGCGGCTCGGGATTGCCCGCAGCTTCCAGGATTTGCGCTTGTTCGGGCATATGAGCGTGCTGGATAACGTGCGGGCGGCCACCGAGCCGACCTCCTGGTTCTGGCAGGCGGGCGGCGCCGCAGCCCGCCAGCAACGGCGAGAGCGGGTGGAGACGGCGTTGGAGCGCACCGGTTTGTCCGGCCTCACGCAGGCGCGGGCGATCGATCTTGCCTATGCCGAGCGCAAGTTCCTCTCGATGGCGCGGATCATCGCCACCGGCGCGCGGATCTGGCTGCTCGACGAGCCGGCATCCGGGCTCGATCCCCGCTCGCGCGCGCAGTTCGTGGACCTGCTGCGCAGCGCCACGGCCGAGGGTGTGACCGTCTGCCTGATCGAGCATAATCTGGACATCGTTACCGAAGTCGCGGACCGGATCGCGTTTCTCGACCAGGGCCGCAAGCTTGCCGAGGGCGAGCCGGCGGACATCATGCAAGACAAGGCGTTGGCGGCCATTTATTTCGGCGATCGGACATGAGCGAAGCCGCGCTGGAAGCGATCGGCGTGTCGGCCGGCTATGGCGGGCGCGAGGTGCTGAGCGGTCTAGATCTCGCTCTGCCGGAAGGCGAGGTGCTCTGCCTCGCTGGCCATAACGGTGCCGGCAAATCGACCCTCCTCAAGCTGTTCTTCGGTCTGCATCCGCCCGCGTCGGGCCGCCTGCGGCTGCGTGGGCAGCCGCTGACGCCCAGGCCCAACGTCATGGCCGCCGCAGGTGTCGCCTATGTGCCGGAAGGCAAGGGCGTGTTTCCCGGCCTTCGGGTCCATGAGATCTTCACCCTGGCCCTGTCGGCGATCCAGGTGACCAAGGAGGACGCCGCGGCCCGGATCGACGAGGTTGTTGCCGCGCTACCGGCTATCCGCATGTTCTGGACGCGCCGGGCCGGTACGTTGTCCGGCGGGCAGCAGCAGATGGTCTCCATCGGGCGCGCCTTGCTGCTCCGGCCGTCGATTCTGCTGATGGACGAGCCGTCGATCGGGCTCGCGCCCAAGCTGTTCCAGGACCTGCTGCAGCCGATCCGCCGGTTTCAGCAGGAGCGCGGGATGTCGATCCTGCTGGTGGAACAGAATGTCCGCGAGGCGTTTGCGATTTCGGATCGGGTGGCGGTGATGAAATCGGGACGGATCATCTTCCGCGGCGTCCCGGCAGATCTCGCGGACAACACCAAGCTGCTCGAAATGTTCTGACCACGGCGCCGGCGCGCGCACCTTGGCGCCGCGCTGGCGGCCGCGATCGCGATCCGGTCGTTCGGACTGCCCCGCCGCCGTTTGCCGCGGCGCGGCGCCGTCGCTATGGTCCGCCGCCCCAGCAACCCAGGACCGGCCGGCAAACAGGCGGGAGAGCGTGCGTGCCCGATATCTTCGACGAGGTCGCGGAAGACCTGCGCGCCGAGCGCATGCGTCAGATCCTGAACCGCTATGGCGGCATCTTCCTCGCCGCCGCGCTGCTCGTGCTGGCCGGCGTCGGCGGTTGGCAGGGCTGGCGCTGGTACCAGGCGCGGCAGGACCGCAAGGCCGCCCAGGTCTACGTGACCGCGATGCTGCAGGCCGAGGCCACCGGCCCGAAATCCGCCGCCGCCCACGCCAAGGCGCTCGTCGGCTTCGAGTCCCTGGCCCGCACGGCCCAGCCCGGCTACCGCGCCCTGGCCCGGTTGCGGGCGGCGGGGCTGGAGGCCGATGCCGGCCATGCCGCCGCGGCGTTGAAACTCTGGGACGCCGTCGCCGCCGACCCCGATGCGGACCCGCTGCTGCGCAGCCTCGCCAGCCTGCTCTGGGCCAGCCGCCAGCTCGATTCCGGCGATCCCGGGATCCTCGCGGCCCGGCTGCGCCCGCTAGCCGAGCCGGGCGGACCCTGGCGCACCCTTGCTGAGGAGGATCTCGCCCTGCTCGACCTGCGCCAGCATCACGATGCGAAAGCCAAACAGCGTCTGACTGCTCTGATGACAGCCCCCGATGCGTCCCCGGGCCTGCGTCAGCGCGCGGCCGCCCTGCTCGCGGATCTGAACGGATGACCGTCTCTTCCACCCCATTGCCGACCCGGGCGTCGCCGGGATGGGCCCGGCTGTCCCGCCGCGCCGCGCTCACCCTGCCGCTGGCGCTGTCGGGCTGCGGCCTGTGGCACGACTGGTTCGGCAAGATCAAACCGCCGATTCCCGGCCAGCGGGAACCGGTGCTGACCGCGCGCAACGCCCTTGCGGTCGGTGCCAACCCGCCCCCCGTCGTGCTGCCGCCGCCGGTCGCCAATGCCGACTTCCCCCAGCCCGGCGGCAACCCGGCGCATGACATGGGCCAGTTGGCGGCCCGCCCGACCCTGGCCAAACTCTGGGAAACCGGGATCGGCGCCGGCGGCGGCTACCGCCAGAAGCTGCTCGCGACACCGGTGGTGGCGAACGGCGTCGTCTACACCATGGACGTGCACGCCCGGGTGCGGGCGTTCGATCTTGCCACCGGCGCGGAACGCTGGCGCGCCAGGACCCGCGGCAAGCACGTGCGCAGCACCAATGTCGGCGGCGGGCTCGGGATTGCCGGCGGCGTGCTCTATGCCGCCAATGGCCTCGGCGAGCTGGTCGCGCTGGATGCCGCCCGCGGGACGGAACATTGGCGCACCGAACTCGGTGCGCCGGCCCGTTCGGGTCCGACGATCGTCGCCGGCCGGATCTTCCTGACGACGATCGACGACCAGTTGCTGGCGCTCGATGCGGCGCACGGACAGACGCTCTGGTCCTATCAGGCGACCAACGCGGTCACCGCGCTGCTCGGCGAGCCGGCGCCGGCCTATGCCGATGGCCTCGTCGTCGGCGGTTTCGCCTCCGGCGAGATCACCACCCTGCACGCCGACACCGGCAACGTGGTGTGGACCGATACGCTGTATGCCCCGGCCCTCGGCGGCACCCTGGCCGGCATCGCCTCCATTCGCGGGCTGCCGTCCATCGCCAACGGTCGGGTGGTCGCGATCGGCATGGGCGGCCTCGCGGTCGCCATCGACCTGCCGTCCGGCCGCCGGCTCTGGAGTCTCTCGATCGCCGGCGAGGACTCTCCCTGGGTCGCCGGCGACTGGGCGTTCCTGGTCACCCTGGACCAGATCATCACGGCCGTCCGCATCGAAGACGGCACGGTCGCCTGGGCCACCCAGCTGCCGCGCTGGGAGAACGCGAAGAACCGCGAAAACCCGCTCACCTGGTTTGGCCCGCTGCTCGCGACCGACCGCCTGATCGTCACCGGCAGCAGCGGGGAAGCGCTGTCGGTCAGCCCCTATACCGGCGCCATCCTCGGCCGCCAGAAACTTCCCGGCCCGGCCGCGCCGGTGCAGCCGATCCTGGCCGGCGGCACCCTTCTGCTCCTGTCCGAAGATGGTCGGCTGGTCGCGTTGCGGTGATCCGGGTGATGACGATGGCGTGCGCTGCGGGGCATCGAGGCCGGCCGTTGACGGGCAGGGATATCGTCCCCGGCGTCGGCCCTGCCGCGTCGCGCCGCCTGGGTGTCGTTGCTGACCGGCGGCGAGACCGGTGCCGGCGATGACCGCCGGCCGGCTGCCCCTGGTCGTCATCGCGGGCCGGCCGAATGTCGGCAAGAGCACCTTGTTCAATCGCCTGGCCGGGCGGCGGGTGGCGCTGGTCGCGGACACGCCCGGGGTGACGCGCGACCGCAAAGAGGCGGAGGCGCTGCTGCGCGGCCGCCAGGTGCGCCTGGTGGACACGGCGGGGCTGGAGGAGGCGCCGGCGGAAACCCTGTCCGGACGCATGGCCGCCTCGGCCGTCATGGGGGTCGGGCGGGCGGACCTCGTGGTGTTCGTGATCGATGCGCGGGCCGGCGTGACGCCTGCCGACCGGCATTTCGCGCACTGGCTGCACCGGCAGGGACGGCCGGTCCTGCTGGTGGCGAACAAGGCGGAGGGACGCTCCGCCAGCGCCGCCACGCTGGAGGCCTATGAGCTGGGGCTGGGCGATCCGGTTCCCGTTTCGGCCGAACACGGGGAAGGGGTCGCCGATCTCATGGCGGAGATCGCCGATCGCCTGCCCGCCTTGCCGGACCCGGAGGAAGCAGCGGAGGCGGGCGCGCATCCGCTGAAGCTTGCGATCGTCGGCCGGCCGAATGCCGGCAAGTCGACCCTGCTCAACCGGCTGGTCGGCGAGGAACGGATGGTCACCGGGCCGGAGCCCGGCCTGACCCGCGATGCGGTGGCGGTGATGCTGGCCGACGCGGGCGGGCCGATCGAACTGGTCGATACCGCCGGGCTGCGCCGGCGCGCGCGGATCGAGGCGCCGCTCGAAAAAATGTCGGTCGGGGCGGCGATCGGCGCGCTCAAGATGGCAGAGGTGGTGGTGCTGGCCGTGGACGGCACCGAGGGGCTGCACGACCAGGACCTGCAGATCGCGCAGCTGATTGCGCGCGAAGGCCGGGCCGCTGTGCTGGCGCTGACGAAATGGGATGCCGTCACCGACCGGACGGCGGCCCGCCGCGCCGCGTCGGAGCGGCTGGAGGCGTCGTTGGCCCAGATGAAGGGCCTGCCGGTGGTGACCTTGTCGGCGCTGACCGGGGCGGGCCTGGATCGGCTGCTGCCCGCGGTGCGGCAGGCGCATGCGGTGTGGAACCAGCGGGTGCCGACCTCCGAGCTGAACCGCTGGTTCGAGCAGGCCCTGGCGCGCCACCCGCCGCCGATGATGGGGCGGGGGCGGATCAAGCTGCGTTACATCACGCAAGCCAAGGCGCGGCCGCCGACCTTCGTGCTGTTCGGCACCCGCGCCGAGGCGCTGCCGGAGGACTACCAGCGCTATCTGGTGAACAGCCTGCGCGAGCATTTCGCCCTGCCCGGGGTGCCGATCCGGCTGCAGCTGCGCGGCACGCGCAACCCGTTCGCGAGCTGATACGGGTCCGCCGCCGGGCGCACCCGGGGCATCGTTGGCAAATCGGCGCCGCCGGTCGGGGAGACGGATGCGGAACGGCCGCTGACGGGGCTCCCGGCCCGCATCACACCATGAACGTGCTGGCGCGCCGTACCCGCCCTTCGGCGAACCGCTCGCGCCACCAGGCGACGGTTCTCTCCAGGCCTTCGCGCAGGGTCACCCGAGGGCGCCACCCGGTGTCCGCGGCCAGCCTGTCGGCGTTGGCCAGCAGCGCGAGCACTTCCGACTGGCTCGGGCGGAGGCGGATGTCCTCCTGCCGAACCGGTTTGCCGGATCCGATCATGCCGGCCAGCAGGTCGAGGGTTTCGGCGATGGTGACCGCCTTCCCGCTGCCGGCGTTGTAGGCCTGGCCGTATGCCACCTTGTCTGTCAGGCCAAGGGTCAGGAAGGCCGCAACCGTGTCGTCGACGAAGGTGAAGTCGCGAATGGTCGAGAGATCGCCGACCTTCACCACGCCGCAGTCGGGGTCCAGCATCTGGCGGATGATCGTCGGGATCACCGCGCGCTCGCTTTGGCGCGGACCGAAGGTGTTGAACGGGCGGAGCACCGCCACCGGCAGGTCGAACGATCGCACGAATGCCTGCACCATCATGTCGGCGCCGATCTTGGACGCCGAATAGGGCGACTGGCCCTGCAACGGATGCGCTTCGCCGATCGGGACGGTGATGGCGGAACCGTAGACCTCGCTGGTCGAGGTGTGCACCATTCTTTTCACCCCGCAGGCGCGGGCCGCCTCCAGGACGTTGAGCGTGCCGAGGACATTCGTCTCCACGTAGGACTGCGCCGCCACATACGAGTATGGAATGGCAATGAGCGCGGCGAGATGAAAGACGGTGTCGTGCCCGGCGACGAGGTTGCGGACAAAGCTCGCATCGCGTACGTCGCCGCGCACCCGGACGAGGTTCGGAAAGCGCCCGTCCTGGATTTCATCCAGCCATCCGTGGGAATCGAACGAATTGTAGAGACAGAGGCCCGTCACCGCCGCGCCGGTGCGCGCCAGCGCCTCGGTGAGGTGCGATCCGATGAAGCCGTCGGCCCCGGTCACCAGGACCCGCTTCTGCTCATAGCTCACTGCTCGCCTCCTGGCGCCGAAGCTGCAAGGACGGCTGCGATGCGAGCGCCGCCACCGCATCCGTTGCGATATCGCGCGTCTGGTCCGAAGCCTCGGCTGCCCCCGGCAGCTGCGCCACCGCCAGAATGCCGCGGCAGATCCACGCCAGGTCGCCGGTCAGCGAGCGGTGGGAGTAATAGGACAGGTCGAGGCGCGCCTTCGCCGGGAACAGGACGTCGCGATAGAAGCGCTCGATGTCCTCGCCGCGGAACATCGCGCCTTCGTTGCGGAAGGCCACCTGCGCCGGACCGAAGATGCCGGGCCGGAAGTCCAGCAGCCGCCGCCAGCCGTGATCGAAGCAATCGGCGAAGGCCGGCACTTCCGGCCGGGGCCCCACGATCGACATGTCGCCGCGGACGACGTTCCAGAGCTGCGGCAGCTCGTCGAGCTTGGTCCGTTCGATGAACCGCCCGACCTTGGTCAGGCGCGGATCCCCGTGCACCGTCAGCTTCGGCCCGTTGACGGATCCCGCGTGGAACTTGCGGAACTTGTAAAGACGGAAGCGGCGGCCGTCCCGCCCGACCCGGATCTGGGTGAAGATCACCGGCCGTCCGCCCTCCGCCCAGATCGCGGCGGCGATCACGGCCATGGGGACGCCGAGGCAGACGAGGCCGGCGAGCGCGACGACGAGATCGACCATCCGGGCCGCGGCCGCCGCGCAGCACCGATTGGCGAGAGCGGGATATCGGCTCAAGGTGGATGTATGGCTCATGCAGGTCTCCTGCTTGCTCGTCTCCTGCCGGTGGAATGCCCTGCGCCTTGCAGGGATCGGCAGGCCACTGGAAACAAGGGTCTGGCGTCCCGACGCGCGATGACGATGCGCTCGGGTTACGACGCTAGTCGGCCAATGCAGCGACGAGCGAGCCCACGATCTCTTCCACCTGTGGTTCGCTCAACCTGGGATGCAGCGGCAAGGTCAGCTCCCGCGCGGCAAAAGCTTCCGTGTGCGGCAGGACGACGGCGGGAAACCGGTCCCGGTAGTACGAAAGCTGGTGGATCGGCGGGTAATGGAACGTCGTCTGGATGCCGGCGCTTCGCATACGATCCATAACGACGGCCCGATCGGCGTGCGCGGGCAGCAGCGCCGGAAGGATATGGTAGGTGGACGCAAGCGGCACCGGAAACGGCACCGACACGTCGGGACAGCGCCGGCTCAGGTGCCGGCGATAGGCCCGGGTCAGGCGTTCCCGCTGGGCATTCCACGCGTCCAGCTGACGCAGCTGCACGAGGCCGATGGCGGCGTTGAGCTCCGTCATCCGATAGTTGAACCCGAGCATCGTGACGTCATAGGTAGGTACGCGGCTGTGCAGCCGTTCGGCGGTGCCGCTGGTCATGCCGTGACCTCGCGCCCTTCGGACCCTTTCAAGCAGATCCGGATCGGGCGCGATGACCATCCCGCCTTCCGCCGTCGTCATGTTCTTGTTGCCGTAGAAGCTGAACGCGGCGACATCGCCGAACACCGGCCCGCGGCCGGGTCCGACCGCGTGCGCCGAGTCCTCGATGAGGAACAGCCCGTGCGCGTCGGCGAAGCTCCGCCAGGCTTGGGCGTCGGCCATGTAGCCCGCGTAGTGCATCACGATGACGGCGCGCGTGCGGGGCGAGAGCCTGGCCGTCGCGTCGTTGAGGCTGATCAACGGCAGGTCCGCCGCCTCCACGTCGACGAACACGGGCGTTGCGCCGCAATAGAGCGCGCAGTTGGCCGTGGCCACGAAGCTGAGCGACGGCACCAGGACTTCGTCGCCGGGGCCGATACCCAAGGCCTGCAGGGCAAGATGCAGGCCCGCCGTGCAGGAGTTCACCGCGACCGCATCTTCGGCCTGGTGCTGTGCGCTGAATGCGCGCTCGAACGCCTCTACCCGGCCGCCCATCGTGATCCAGTTGCTGTCGATCACCTCGGCGAGGGCGAGCTTTTCTCCGACGCCGACCGTCGGTTCGGAAACCAGTAACATGGCGCGTTGTCCCGCTCTGGCGCGTTGGCGGCCGGGTTCGGTCACTCGGCCGCGATGGCGTGGCCTGGCGTGGTCGCGAACGCGGGGGCATCCTCGTCCCACTGCATGTCCTGGGCCTTCTGGAAGTCCTCGACCCGTCCAACGTCCAGCCAGAGGCCGTTGTGCAGGAAGGTGTGCGCCGGGATGCCGCGCTCGAGCATCCGGTGCATCAGATCGTCGAACCCGAAAGGAACCCGCGAGGGAATATGCTGCAGCATCTCCGGCTGCATGCAGTAGATCCCCATGCTGACGAGATGGCTCAGCTTCGGCTTCTCATGGAACTCGGTGACGCGGCGCTCGCGGTCCTCGATCACGCCGAAGTCGATGCGGACTTCGCGCCTGACCGTTGCAATGGTGACGGCGCTTTCCGTCTGACGGTGCGCCGCCATGAACGCTTTCAGATTGAGATCGGTGAGAACGTCGCCATTCAGCACCAGGAACGGCTCGTCGAGCTGGTCGCGAAGCAGCGTGAGCGGTCCGATCGTTCCCAGCGGTTCGTTCTCCTGCGTGTAGGAAATCCGCAGGTCCCACTGGCGGCCGTCGCCGCAGAAGCTCTGGATGAGATGGCCCAGATATCCGGTGGTGATGAAGACTTCCTCGGTGCCGTTGCGGCGCAGCCACGCCAGGAGAAGTTCCAGCACCGGCTTCGATCCGACCGGCATCAGCGGCTTCGGCAGGACGTTCGTGTAGGGCCGCAGCCGGGTCCCTTTGCCACCCGCCTGAATGACTGCTTTCATCGCCTGCGCTCCCCTATGCCTTGATGCTGCGGAATGAAGCCTTGGCCGCGGCCAGGTCCTGCCGCGGCGTTCCGTTAGCATGTCGGGACGCGTCATCCGGTTCAAACCGGCAAAGCGACGTAGGACCAAAGGTTCATGTCGGCTGCTACATCTGCCGGGATCCGGCTTCGCGCGGTCGACCTGCCCCCGCCGAGCGGCGGACCGGACCGGCTTGATGGTCGCCGAGGGCCGCCGCCCTGCTGCCCGTGGCGAGGTCCGGCCAGGCGGAAGGGATGCGACTAAACCGCATGAACTAGACCCACCCTGATCCTTCGACCAGATGGGCAAGGGGGCCGGGACGATGCGTTAATCCGGGCAAGCGCGGGAAACGTTCCCGCTTCCGAGCCGACATCGGTCGGCGCGGTGCCGAGGATGGAGAGACCGTTGTCCGACCGATCCCCGCATCTCAGGCCCGCAGGGGGAAGGCTGCCGCATCTGGTGTGCGTCGGTGGCGAGGATCACCACTTGCGCATCCCCTTCCTGCGCGCCCTCGGACAGCAGGGATTCCGTGTGACGGCCGTGGCGAGCGCCAATCCGGACCGCTTTCAGGACGCCGGCGTGGCGTATCGGAAATTCCGGTTCGGCCGGTTCATCGGTCCGTTGTCCGACCGCGCCGCGATCCTGGATCTGCGGGAGATCCTGCGGGCGGAACGCCCCGACCTCGTGCAGAGCTTCGATACCAAGCCGAACCTGCTGGCGCCGTTGGCGTCGCGCGGCGTCGCGACGGCGAAGGTGGTGCGGACCGTGAACGGGTTGGGATGGGTCTACTCCGCGGGCGGGCCGCTCGCGCTGGGGTTGCGGCCGGTGCAGCGTACCCTGCATCGCCTCGCCGCGCGCTGCGCCGCGGCGACGGTGTTCCAGAATCAAGACGACATGACGTTCTTCGAGCGGCACCGGATGTTGGGCGGACGCATGGCGCGGCTGATCCCCGGTTCGGGCGTCGACCTTGCCGGATTCGATGCGGCGATGGCGTCGGCGCCGGCGGCCTCCGCCTTGCGGGCCGCGCTCGGGCTCGGGAGCGCGCCGGTCGTGCTCACCGTCACCCGACTGACCCGCCAGAAGGGCATCCCGACGCTCCTGCTGGCGGCCGAGTTCGTGCATCAACTGCGTCCCGACGTGCGGTTCGTTCTGGTCGGACCGCGGGAGAGCGAAGGCTCGTTGGCGGTCAGCCAGGCAGAGCTCGACCGCCATGCGGGGTACGTGACCGCGTTGGGGCCGCGTTCGGATGTGCCCGCGTTGCTCGGGATGGCCGATGCCTTCGCGTTCCCGACCGAATACCGGGAGGGCGTTCCACGGGCGCTGCTGGAGGCTGCCCTGGCGGGCCTGCCGATCGTCGCCACCCGGATGCCCGGCTGCAATGACGTGATCCGCGATGGATGGGCCGGATACCTGGTGCCGCCGCGCAGCCCGCGCCTGCTCGCCGCGCGCATCCTGGACCTGCTGGGAAACCGCGAGGCCGCGGCGGAGATGGGTATCCGTGCGCGCGAACGGGTGGTGGCGGAGTTCGGACTGGACCTGACGGTGGCCCGCTACTGCCGGCTGTATCGGGAGGTTCTGTGCGGCGGCGCGGGTGACGGGGCAACGGATGCGCCGGTTTGCGCGCCCGGGGGGCGGGCATGACGCGGGAGACGGTACTCGCGCTTGGGCTGCTGTTGACGACCGCAACCAAGTTCCGCGCCCCGGGATTGCCGATCGGGCCAGGCGAGCTGCTGCTGGTTGTTTGGATCCTCGGCACGCTGCTCCAGCAGCGCCGCGGGCGCGCGGTGCCGATAACGCCGGGCCTGCGGCGGATGATGATTTTCTGGGGCTGGTTCACCGTTGCCGAATCGCTCGGCACGCTGACCGCGCTGGTGATTCACGATCGGCACGACACCGGCCTGTTCCTCCATGATGTCCTTGCCTACCCGTTGGTCGGTACCATGGCGTGTCTGAGCGTGCTGGGATCGGACGCAGAGCCGCGCTTGCGCCAGGTGGCACGATCGATGCTGCTCTGGGGCTCGGTATTGCTGGCTCCGCAGCTCGCCGCCGGACTGCATCTGTTTGCCTTGCCGCTGTTCGACCCTTGGTTCGGGGACCGGTTCGAAGGGTGGTCGACCAATCCCAACCAGCTTGCCTTCCTCTGCGCGGTTCTCGTTCTTTGCGCGCTGCAACTTGCCGACATGGCGACGCGAAGCCGGGATCGCTGGGCGATCATCCTCGGGATGATCGTGCCCTTGTGGATCGGGCGCCTCACGAAGACGGATACGTTCACCTTCGCCCTGCTCGCCGCGATCCCGGTGTTCATGCTCGGGAAGGTGCGGCTCTGGCTGGCGTGGCAGGGCGCACGGCCGAGCTTGCGGACCGCCTTTGCCGCGATCCTTGTGCTGACGCTTCCCGCGGCGCTGCTGTCCGCCGCCCCGCTGGTGGCCCGGTCGGCGCACGATACCGGCTTTCTCACCAAGAACCTGATGAAGAATGGCGGGAAGGAAGCCAAGGAGGAAGCCGATCTGCGCCTCGAACTCTGGCGCGAGGCGATCGATCGCGGGTTGTCGGCGGGCATGCTGGGGCTCGGCCCCGGGCCCCATCTGCCCATTCCGCCGGCCCTGGTCGCGGCACGCGAGACCGAGCCGACGCTGGACAAGGGGGCGGGGCATCCGCCGGTGAACGGCACCCCCGATTTCGAGGCGCACAACACGCTGCTTGACCTGTTCACCCAGGGCGGGGTGATCGCCGATGTCAGCCTGCTGTGGCTGACGGTCCGCGCGCTGCTGCGCACATGGACCGCGCAGATGGCGGGTCTCACGGCGCTGCTGGTCGGCCTGATGCTTTTTGCCATGACGAACCTGATCGTGCGCGAGCCGATCTTCTGGTTCGGGATCGCATTCTGTCTGGTGGCGGGCGAAGGCGGCCAGCGCCCCCATGCGGGCGGCCGCCTTGGCCAACCGTACCAGCCGCGCCGCGCGGGAGCCGAGCGATGTGCGGGATAGCAGGCATCCTGATGGCGCCGCGCGCGGCGGACCCGGGGCGGCTGACGGCGGCGGACGCCATGGCACAGACGATGCTGCATCGCGGACCCGACAGCGGGGGCGTCTGGGCCGACCCGCAGGCCGGGATCGCGCTTGCCCATCGCAGACTGGCGATCGTCGACCTGTCCGCGTCCGGCCACCAGCCGATGGTGTCCGACAGCGGCCGCATGGTGATGACCTTCAACGGCGAAATCTACAACTTCCGCGACCTGCGCGCGGAGCTGGAAGCGGCGGGGCAGCGGTTTCGCGGCAACAGCGATTCGGAGGTGATGCTCGCCGCGTTCGCGAAACAGGGCGTCGCATCGGCACTCGATCGCTTCGCCGGGATGTTCGCCTTCGGCTTGTGGGATCGCGCCGACCGTAGGTTGCACCTGGTCCGCGACCGCCTGGGCAAGAAGCCGCTGCATGTCGCGCTGATCGATGGCGCCCTCGTGTTCGCCTCCGAGCTCAAGGCGTTTCACGCGGTTCCGGGGTTCCGGCCGAGCATCGATCCGCGCGCGATTGCCATGGTGATGCGGCAGGGCTGGGTTCCCGACTCGCTCTGCGTGTGGCGGGAGGTCGTCAAGCTGCCGCCGGGCGCGATGCTCTCGATCCGGGCCGAGGAGCTGGACGGGATCGATATCGCCGGGTTGGCGGGCCGGGTGCGGCGCTGGTGGTCGCTCGCCGACATCGCCGGGCCAGGGCAGTCCGCGCCGCTGGCCGCCGATCCCTGCCGGCTCGAAGACGAGCTTCACGACCTGCTGCGCG
>JAGWSV010000199.1 GCA_028869315.1 Rhodospirillales bacterium | reverse complement strand
GTGGGGCTTGGCTTTGGCCTGACGCACAAATCGCCCCAGGCCATCGCGCTCGGCGCGATCCTGATCTTTGGCGTGGCCTATATGCTGGCCCAAGGGTTTGCCGACGCGGCGCCGCGCGCGCTCACCCGGCGCACGGCCGTTTATGCTCTGGCGACCTCGGTCGGCTATTTCGCCTTCCAGACGGCGGCAACGTCGCTGACCGCGGGCGTGCTGCCGCCCACACCCTCGCCCGGGCCGCTGGAATGGGCGCTCATCGTCCTCGCGGTGCTCAGCTTCGGCCTGGTCGCCGTCGTGCAGGCGATGCTCCCCCTGTGGGCCGATCACCCGGCCGCCGTGGGGCTGCGCGTGCATCTCTCGAACGGCCTCTACGCCAACGCCGTGTTCGACCGGATCTTCGCGCGTCGGTCGGCCCGCGCCGCCTCCTGATTCGTGCCAAGCACTCAAGGATACATGCGGATGTCTCATTCCTGTCCGGCGGCGGAAGCCGATCCGATATTCCTCGAGACCGCGGCCGATCGCGCGGCCCGGGCGATTCCGCCCGCCTGGCCGCTGGCATCGAGTGTCGCGGTCAATCCCTTTCTGGGGCAGGCGGGCGAGAGCCTCGCCAGGACGGGTGCGCGTCTTGCGCGGGTCGCGGGTGTGGCCGTCACCATGCCGCGGCGCTGGTATCGGGAGAAAATCTCTGCGGGCGCGATCTCCGACGAGGACCTGCTGGAAGCCTGGGCGAACGCCCCGCCCGAGTTGAGGCCAGCCGATCTGGCCGCCCTGAAGGCGGCTGCCGCCGTTGATGCTCCCATGCCGCGCGCCCTGCCAACGATCGCCGATCTCGCCGCCGAGGTCTCCGACTTCGACTGGCCGGGCCTGGTCGCCGAGCGCTTCGGCGCATGGGCGGGCGCCTACTTCGATGCGGGCCAGGCGCTCTGGGCTGCGCCACGCGGCAAGTGCGCCTATGCGGCCTGGCGGGCCGTGGCCATGCACGATCTGACGCCGGAGATCGCGGGGCTCGGCGGATTCGCGCTCCACGTCGCGCAGGCCCCTGAGAGCGCCGTCGCCGCGATTGCCCGCGCCGCCGACCGGCTCGACCTCGGTGCGGCGGGCGCGGAGACCTATTTCCATCAGTTGCTCATGACGCTGGGGGGCTGGGCGCAGTATGCGCGCTACCAACTCTGGCAAGCGGAGCGCGCCGGCGCGCCGGACCAGACGATCACCGACCTCCTTGCGATCCGGCTCATCTGGGAGGAGGCCCTCTTCCTGCGCTACGGCGCGCGGTTCGCGGACAGATGGGCAGGTGTGCGCGCCGCACATGCCGCGCCGGTCGTCGCCACACCCGACCTCGTGATCGACGCCATCCTGCAGGAGGCGGCCGAGCGTTCGGCGCAAAGAGCCCTGGCGATGAGGCTCGCGGCGGCACCTTCCCAGGCGCCCCACGATCGCCCCGTGCTGCAGGCTGCCTTCTGCATCGACGTTCGCTCGGAAGTGTTCCGCCGCGCCCTCGAGAGCGTGGAGCCGCGCATCCGGACGCTCGGCGTGGCCGGCTTCTTCGGCCTGGCCGCGGCGCATCGCCGGTTCGCATCCGACGTCGAGGAAGTGCGGCTTCCGGTGTTGCTCAGCCCCGCGCTCAGGTCCCGCTCCGGCGGGCCGGACGCTGCGGCGGCCGATCAGTCCGCAAGGGTGACGGCGCGGGCGAAACGCGCCTGGGGCCGGTTCAAGCTCGCCGCTGTCTCCTCTTTCGCCTTCGTCGAGGCGGCTGGCCTGATCCATGCCGGCACGCTCGTGCGCGACGCGCTGCGGCTTCACGGCGCATCGGCACCGCGGGATCCTGCGCCCCGTCTCGACCCCGCGCT
This sequence comes from Rhodospirillales bacterium, assembly GCA_028869315.1. Classification (GTDB taxonomy): domain Bacteria; phylum Pseudomonadota; class Alphaproteobacteria; order Acetobacterales; family Acetobacteraceae; genus JAJZVS01. Next base: position 3,214 of record JAGWSV010000199.1, on the reverse strand, counting down.
CGATCTCGCGACCCGCATCAGGGCTGCCGAAGCGGTGTTGCGGGCGATGTCGCTGACCAAGGACTTCTCGCGGTTGGTCCTGCTGGTGGGTCACGGCGCCAATGTCGTCAACAATCCCCACGCCAGCGCGCTGCACTGTGGCGCCTGTGGCGGCTATTCGGGGGAGGTGAACGCTCGCCTGCTGGCGGCGCTCCTGAACGACCCGCAGTTGCGCTCGGGTCTGGCGCCGCATGGCATCGATATCCCGGCGGACACGCTCTTTGTGGCGGCGGTGCACGACACCACCACGGACGAGGTCACCCTGTACGACGAGGATCACCCCTCCGCCGCCCACCAGGAGGCCATCCGCCAGGCCAGGCGGTGGCTCGCGGCGGCCGGCAAGATCGCCCGGGGCGAGCGTGCGGCGCGGTTGCCGCGGGCAAAACAGGAAGGTTCGATTTTCAAACGGAGCCGCGACTGGGCCGAGACACGGCCCGAATGGGCGCTCGCCGGATGCATGGCGTTCATCGCCGCGCCTCGCACCCGCACGGCCGGCAAAAGCCTGGAAGGACGCGCCTTCCTGCACGACTACAGCTGGCAGCAGGACCAGAACTTCGGCGTTCTCGAGTTGATCCTGACCGCGCCCGTCGTCGTGGCGAGTTGGATCAGCCTGCAGTACTACGGATCGACCGTGGCTCCGGACGTGTTCGGCGCCGGCAACAAGCTGCTGCATAATGTCACCGGCGGCGTCGGGGTCGTCGAGGGTAACGGGGGGCTGCTCAGGGCCGGCCTTCCCTGGCAGTCCGTCCATAACGGCCAGTCTTACGCGCACGAGCCGTTGCGCCTTTCGGTCTGCATCGAGGCGCCCCGCAACGCGATGACGGATGTCCTGGGGCGCCACCCCAAGCTGCGCGCCCTGTTCGACAACGGCTGGCTGCACCTCTTCGCCCTCGATGAGGAGGGGCGCATGGCCTGGCGTTACGCCGGAAATCTCCAATGGACCGCAACGAACGGCGGCGGAGCCGTCCGGCCGGGCCGCGTCTTGGATCCGGCAGGGATTCCGGTGCGGGGAACCGCGTGACCGAAATACTCGTCTTCAAGGAGAAGACGGGGATCGCCTTGTTTCGCGCGCCGCCACACCGCGATCCCCGGACCAACCCGGCGCGCATGCCAGACGACCGAAAGGCCGGACGCGTCGCAAGTGCCAACGACCGCAGCGCGGGGCCGGAGAGCCGGCGATTAGGGGGATTTTATTCCGATTTCTCGCCAGGAATCTCGGACAAGAAAGTCTCGCCACGCCGGTCTCCGCTGCGCGGCGCCCGCAAGGCGGTGCGGGTCGATCTCCTCCGGGCCCCAGGACTGCGATCGATGCCGCATTGAGCGGCTGCGGCAGGCTCCATAACGGCGAGATTTTCGAGCGGATCTCCAGCGTGCCAACCTCGCTCGACGGGCGGTATTTCGGGTTGACACGATGACCGCACCGCGCATCCTCTCCGCCATCCTGTTGTTCGGCCCAGGAACGGCCATCCTGCCATCCCGGCCGGTTTCCGCGCCGGCGGCGCGCGCAGCGCAGGTCAAGTCCTGTGCGGCGGGCGCGCCCTAATACGCCTTTGCCTTGACCGTAGCAAGCACGCAGGCACCGGTTCACCTGTCAGCGGCGTGGTGGCGGCTTGGCTCATGGAGGGGTTCACGATGGGCCTAATGCAGGTGATGCCGGAGACCTACGCCGCGCTGCGTGCCCGCTACGGGCTGGGGGCCAATCCGTATGCGCCGCGCGACAACATCCTCGCCGGCGCGGCGTATCTGAGCGAGCTGCTGGACCGCTACGGCGTGCCCTGGTTCCTCGCTGCCCACAACGCCGGGCCGGCGCGGTTCGATGCGTTCCTGCGCACCGGCCGCGCGCTGCCAGCCGAGACACAGCGCTACCTCGCCGCACTCGCGCCGCGGATCGGCGGCATGTCGGGTGCGTTGCGGGCGGCAGTCGCGACGATGGGATTGAGCACGAAGTCTGCTCCGGAGCCGCCGGTCCCGGGCCCGAACGGCGCCATCAGCGCCGGCCTCTTCGTGACCGTCGTTGTGCGTCCCGAGGCCTCTACGGCGCGCACGGTTCCGCCGATCGTGAGACCAAGCCAGGCGCCGATGTCTGCGCCAACGGTGGTCACGGGCCGTTCGCCTGCGGCCGGACTTGTGCCGCGATCGGTCTCCGTTTCTGCCCTCGATGTGCGCGGAAATGGCGTGCCGGGGTCGACGATGATGAGCACTACGCGTTCGCCGTAGCACTCTGATCCTGCACGCGAAAGCGCGCGAGAACTCCTGCCGCTGCGCGCCACGAGCCGCGCGCTGCCGCCGCCGGGAGCTGAAAACAGCCCAGGTGCACTCGGTTCCACCCTGTGCTATCCGGGTTCTGAATTGGAGCAGGTTCGGAACCTATGCCCATCAACCTGTCGATCAAGAACGCTCCGGACGAGGTGGTCCAGCGCCTGCGGCAGCGGGCGGAGCGGCATCACCGGTCCCTGCAAGGCGAGCTGCTCGCCATCATCGAGGAGGCGGTGCGTCCCGACCGCGCGTTGAGTCCCGCCGAGCTGCTGGCCGAAATACGTCGCCTCGGCCTTCGCACGCCGGCCGACTCGGCCGCCATCATCCGGGCGGACCGTGACCGGCGTTAAGGTCGTGGACGCTTCGGCGCTCGCCGCCGTGCTGTTCGGCGAGCCGGAGGCCGAGGCGGTCGCCGCAAGCCTGGAGGGTGCCCGTCTGACCGCCCCCGCCCTGCTCGGCTTCGAACTCGCCAATGTCTGCCTCACCAAGATGCGGCGCCATCCCGCGCAACGGGACAGCCTACGCGCCGCTTTCCGCCTGGCCGACCGGCTGGCGGTAGAGACGGTCGCGGTCGATCGCTCCGCCGCGCTTGACCTCGCCGAGGCAACGGGTTTGACCGCCTATGACGCGAGCTATCTGTGGCTCGCCCGCGCGCTGGGCGGCGAGCTGGTCACGCTCGACCGGAAGCTGGCAGCTTCCATGGCCCGGTGACGGCACGGCGCCATGGAGATGAAAAACGAGGGGAAGCGGGTTTGAACGGGCATTCGGATATCGTCTCCTTCATCTGGTCGGTCGCGGAGCTGCTGCGCGGCGACTACAAGGCGGCCGACTATGGCAAGGTGATCCTGCCGTTCACCGTGCTGCGCCGGCTCGATTGCCTGCTGGAGCCGACCAAGGATGCCGTGCTGAAGGCAGCCAG
>JAGWSV010000198.1 GCA_028869315.1 Rhodospirillales bacterium | reverse complement strand
CGGTGCTGGCCGCCGCGTCGTATGGCTGCTCGGACGTGCTGGGCAAGATCGTGTTCGCCTCCGGCGCGGCGCCGCTGACGATCAGCGCGGTGAGGGGGGTGGTCGGCATCGGCATCGTGCTCGGCTGGCTGCGGGCGGTGCCGCCGGCCGTGCCGTACACCGCCCGGCAACGCTGGATCGCCTGTGGCCTCGGCCTGCTGTTCGCCGCCAATGTCTGGGGCGTCCTGAAGGCGATCCAGCTTGTTCCGGTGCCGATCGCGATCCTGACCTATTTCATCTATCCGCTGCTGACCGGGCTGGTCGGGGCGGCGCTGGGCATCGAGCCGCTCGGTCCGGTGGGATTGGCGGCCGCGTTGGTCGCGTTCGGCGGGCTGGCGCTGATGATCGGCGCCGCGCCCATGCACCTGGCGCCGCTGGGGCTGGCCTGCGCCGTCGGCGGGGCCTTGTGCCGCGTCGTGACCCTGCTCGTCACCCGCGCGCGGCTGATGGAGGCCGACTCGCGGCTGACCAGCTGGTACTCGCTGTTCGTATCCTCCGCTGCGCTGCTGGCGATCGCCGCCGCGACGGGCACCTGGGACATGCCCGGCTCCGTCCTCGGCTGGTGGTCCTTCGGCGGCGTTACGCTGTTCAGCACCGTCTCCATCCTGGCGCTGTTCGCTTCCGCGACCCGGATCGGCGCGTTCCGGACCGCACTGGTGATGAACCTGGAGCCCGTCGTCTCCACCCTGCTCAGCATCGTCGTGCTGGGCGAACTCGTCACGCCGTTGCAGTTGGCGGGGGCGGCGACGATGATCGGGGCGCTGGTGGCGTTCCAGCTCTGGCGTTAGCACAGGGTCGCTCGCATCGATCCGATGCCGAGCTGCGCTGCAGTGATTGATCGCGTGATTCGCGCCTCCTGGCCTTCCAGCGCAGGCAATCACGCTTCGGGAGGCTCGCTCATGCTGCCGATGCAGTTCCATACCATTCGGGATTTCCGCCTCGCCGGCGGGGCGGTGCTGGCGGAGGCGCGGATCGCCTACCTGACCCTCGGGACCCTGGCCCCGGGCGGGCGGAACGCGGTGCTGGTCACGCACGGCTATACCTCCGGCCCGCGCATGATCGAGGGGGGAGAAAGCGCGTCCGAAGGCTCCTGGGCCGCGTTGGTCGGGCCAGGGCGGCCGATCGACACCGATCGGTATTTCGTCGTCGCGTCCAACATGCTGGGCTCGTCCTTCGGCTCCACCAATGCCGCCAGCATCGATCCCGCGAGCGGGCGGCCATACGGCTCGCGCTTTCCCGAGATCACGGTGGGCGACATCGTGGCGGCGCAGAAGCACCTGCTGGAGGCGCTCGGCGTGCGCCACCTGGTCGCGGTGGTCGGGCCGTCCTATGGCGGCTTCCAGGCCTTCCAGTGGGCGGTGGACAATCCGGAGTTCATGCACGGCATCGTTCCGGTCGTGACCGGATTGCGCTCGCCGGTGGCGCGGATCGAGCCGCTGCTGGCGCAACTGGCGCAGGACCCGAACTGGAACGGTGGGGATTATTACGACCGCGGCGGCGTCGCCGGCACCACCACCGAGATGCGCATCGAAACCCTGAAGGGCTACGGCCTTGCCGAGGGGCTGGCCGAGCGCTTCCCGGACCCCGCGGCGCGGGAGGCGGAGTTGCGTCGGATCGCCCGTGCCTGGGCCGAGCAGTTCGATGCCAACTCGCTGGTGATCCTGCGCAAGGCGATGCTGCGTTACGACGTCGCGTCGCATCTGCCGCGGATCCGCGCGCGGGTTCTGTACGTCCTGTCGAGCACCGACAAGTTGTTTCCGCCATCGCTCGCGCCGGAGGTCATGGGCGCGCTGCAGGCGGCCGGCGTGTCGGCCGAATATGTGCCGCTGGAGAGCCCGTTCGGCCATCTCGCTTCGGGCCTGGACGCCGACAGATGGGCGCCGGCGCTGCGCGCGTTCCTGCGGTCGTTGCCTTCCGGCTGAACCAGCGCGCCGGCCGCGGGCGGCGGCGCGGCGCGCGGTGCCCGTCGGGAGCCGCGCGCCGTCGGTGTCAGGCGATCGAGGAGTTGAAGGCGCCGCCGTCGAGCAGAAGGTTGTGGCCGACGATGAAGCCCGACGTGGCGGCGCAGAGGAACGCGCAGGCCTCGCCGAACTCCGCCGGGTCGCCCACCCGCCCGGTGGGGTTCTCCTTGCCGCGGTCGGCCAGCACGTCTTCGAGCGACCGGCCGGATTTCTTCGCCGCGAAGGCCGCGCCGCTCTTGAGGCGATCGGTAAGGAACGGACCGGGCAGCAGGTTGTTGATCGTGACGTTGTGCCGCGCCATCTGCCGCGCCAGGCCGGCCACGAAGCCGGTCAGACCGGCCCGGGCGCCGTTGCTCATTCCCAACTGCGGAATCGGCGACTTCACCGAAGCGGAGGTGATGTTGACGATCCGTCCGAAGCGGCGCGAGGCCATCCCGTCGACCACCGCCTTGATCAGGAAAATCGGCGCCAGCATGTTGGCGTCGATCGCCTTGATCCAGTCGTCGCGACCCCAGTCGCGGAAGTCGCCGGGCGGCGGACCGCCGGCGTTGTTCACCAGGATGTCCGGCTCGGGGCAGGCGGCAAGCGCGGCGGCACGGCCCGCTTCGGTGCTGATGTCGCCCGGCACGGGCGTGACCTTCACCCCGGTCGCGGCGCGGATTTCGGCCGCCGTCGCTTCCAGCGTTTCGGCGGTGCGGGCGGTGATGACCAGTTCCACGCCTTCCCGCGCCAGCGACATCGCGCAGGCGCGCCCCAGGCCCTTGCTGGCCGCGCAGACGATCGCCTTCCGGCCCTTGATGCCAAGATCCATGATGTTTCCTCCGGAATCAGACAGTGATGGTCTGCAGGATCGCCCGCGACGGTTCGGGGATCGGCGTCGGCCGCTGCTCGCCGCGGGTGACGAACACATGGACGAAATGGCCTTCCGCCGCCGCCTCGTCGTCGTCGTTGCGAAAAATGGCGAGCTCGTAGCGGACCGAACTGGACCCGAGCCGCGCGGCCCGCACGCCGACCCGCACCCGGTCGGGCCAGGCGATCGAGCTGTGGTAGCGGCACGCCACCTCGGCCACGACGCAATGGACCGCTCCGTCAAGCAGGTCCACCACGCCTTGCGACATCTCGTAATACGTCACCGCGGTGTCGAAGAACGAGAAGTAGTTGACGTTGTTGACGTGGCGGAACACGTCGTTGTCCATCCACCGCGTCGTGATGTCGTGAAACCAGCGATAGTCGGCCCGGCGGCCGGGCGGTTGTCGGCTCATGCGTCCCCGTTGCGTTCCTGTGCCGCCGGCATGGCCGCGCGCGGCAAATGTCGGCGCCACTCGTGTCCCGACCCGGAAACAAGGTCACCATGCATCGGGACACGAGTACCTTGGGTTCGGGGGCAGGACACTAGACCGCATATGCGAAGCGACGTCCACCCGGCCGATGACATGGCCGCCGGCTCCGGCTACGAGCGGAGCATGAGCCTGCCAGACGCAATTCCCGCGGCGATCGCCGCCGCGCGCCGGCGCCACGGCCTGGCCGAGACCGATCCGGCGCTCGTGCTGCCGGCCTACCAGGGCCGGCTCGCTCGCCTGCCGGCGGCGCGCCGGCGTGCGTTCGCCCGGCACCTGGCCGCCGTGATTTCCGAAGCCTTCGCTGCGCCAGCGGCCCCGCCGCTACGCCCGGAACCATCGGTCACGCCGGGGGCCGCGGCGCTCGCCGGGGCGGCGTGCGGCTGCTGCCGCGGCCATTGCTGCTCCCGCGGCGGGGAGCACGCCTATCTGGACGCCGACACGATCCGCCGGCTTCGCTGGGTCGAGTCGGGTCTGGGCCGGGCCGCCATCCTGGCCCGCTACCGGGCCGCACTGGGACCCGAGAGCTACGAAGGGTCCTGCGTGTTCCACGGCCCCGCGGGGTGCCGGTTGGACCGGGCGCTGCGTTCGGACCTGTGCAACACGTTCTACTGCAACGAGCTGAAACGGTTCCTGCGGGCGCATGCGGAGCCGCCGTCGCGCACGGTGCTGCTGGCGCATGACGGCACGCAGACCCGGCGCGCGGTGGTGCATCGGGCCTCGGTCGCGCCGCGGCCGTGATCCGCCGTGGGGTTGATCCGGGGGCGCCGGGGGGCCAGCTTGCCGCACCGTGAACCGGCCACGCCTGCCGGCGCCGGCCGGGCCTGGCGACGTCCGTACTATGCCCCGAGGAGACCGATGGATACTCTCGACGTGCTCACCAGCTTGATCGCCCGTGCCCGCGCCGCCGGGGCGGATGCCGCCGACGCCGTGCTGGTCTCCGGTGCGTCGCTCGCCGTGCAGCGGCGGCTCGGCCTTACCGAGCACGTGGAGCGCGCCGAAGGACGCGACCTGGGCCTGCGGGTCTTCGTCGGCGCCAAATCGGCCATCGTCTCCGCCACCAGCGTCGATCCGGCCGGGTTCGCCGCCCTGGCCGAGCGCGCCGTGGCGATGGCCCGGGTTGTCCCCGACGACCCCTATGGCGGCCTTGCGGAGACCGCGGCGCCGCCCGCGGCGATGTCGCTCGATCTCGAAGACCCCACCGAACCGGACGCGGAGGCCCTGCTCGCCCGCGCCGCCGCGGCCGAGGAAGCGGCTCTGGCGGTGGCAGGGATCACCAATTCCGAGGGGGCCGAGGCCGGCTGGAGCCGAACGGAGGCCACCCTGGTCACCTCCGCCGGATTTGCGGGCCGGACCGTGCGGACCGGCCATTCCGTCTCCGCCGCCGTGGTCGCCGGCAGCGGCACCGCGATGCAGCGGGACTACGACTATCATTCGACCGTTCATCTGGCCGACCTCGACGATCCCGCGACGATCGGGCGCAGCGCCGGCGAGCGCGCGGTGGCGCGCCTCAACCCGATCCGGCCGCAGACCGCGAAGCTGCCGGTCGTCTATGCGCCGCGGGTGGCGGGCAGCCTGCTCGGACATTTCGCCGGGGCCATCAGCGGGGCGGGGATCGCGCGCGGCACCTCGTTCCTGAAGGACCAGATGGGCGCGCGCGTCTTTGCT
>JAGWSV010000197.1 GCA_028869315.1 Rhodospirillales bacterium | reverse complement strand
TCGTCCTCCACGCCGCCTTCGATGAAGTCGAACATGATCTTCGGCAGGCGGCGCCTGGCGATGCGCTTGAGGTCGTCGATGTTGATCGCGCTGTCGATGCGGCTCATGTCGTCCTCGTTCCCCCCACGCGTGGCACCGGGCCACCGCGGCGAACCCGCCGCGCCGGGCGGCGATGTTGGCGTCGCCGGGGGAAATGATCAATCGCAGCAACGGTTGCGTCCCCCTGGTTGCGTCCCCTGGTTGCGTTCCCTGGGCCCCACCGTTTGCCCGCGCCCTTGCGGCGGCACGACGCGATCCCACGTACTCGGCCGCACCGGGCAGAACGCGCCGCCCGGCTGATGGAGGAGCCCGGCATGAAGGCAACCCTGGACGGCCACGTTCTCGCCGAAAGCGACGATATCGTCGTCAACGGCGGCTACGCGTATTTCCCTGCCGCGGCGGTGCGGGCCGAGCGCCTGCAGAAGGCGGCCAAGACCGCATCCGACCTGGCCTGCCCGCATGGCGTGCAATTCTACGACGTGGTGATCGACGGTGCGCGCACCCCGCGCGCGGCCTGGTCCTACGAAGCACCGCGCCCGGCGATGCAGGCGGTCGGCGGCCGGTTCGGCTTCTGGCATGAGGTTTCGGTCGACTGAGCGCGACCGTTCACGCCCGCCATGGGCGTGCCGCGGCAAGCCGGCCCTGGCGCCGCCCCCGGGCTTCGGGTTTCCGCATCCTCACCGCGCCGGCGCGGCGCCCGGCGGCGTCACAAGGTCGTTTTGCTTCTCGTTCGCACCGGGCGCTCATTGTGACAGGAGATCTATCACGCATGGCGTCTCCATGCCGTGTCATCCGTTCGTCGCGGGCCGCCCCCCTCATCCTGTAGCGGCTTAGAAAACCTTACCCGGGAAGATGGCCCATCAAGCGGGATCGGCTCTGCAGCCGCCGCGGAGGGGTGTTTCCGGTGCGCCTGCGCGTCGTGGCCGCAGTCATATTTTCGCTCGGAGCGGCGATTTTTGGGATGCGCACCTGGGTCCACGCGCATCAGCGGCGTGATTTCGCGCGTCCGGAGACACGTGCCCAATACGAGACGATTCTGGTGGCCGCATACCCGTTGCCGGCGGGCACGGTCCTCACCCGGGATCGTCTCGCCAGCGTACGGATGCCGGCGTGGCGCGTGCCGCCCGACACCGCGCGCGATCTGCCGGTGACCCGCACGATCCTGCGGCATTCCGTTCTGCGGGTCGCCCTGGCCGCCGGCGCCCCGATACGCCGCCCCGAACTCCTGCGCCGCCCCGAGGCCCTGCCGATCCGAACCGCCGCCTGGGTGGCCTCCGTCGTGTCGGCGCGGGACGCGATCACCCCGACCGGCCTCGCCAATCTCGGCGGCGCCTTCGTCGGGCTCTATGTCCTGGGCGGCGGCCGGATGACGACGTATTTCTACGACGGTCTCGACTTCCGGGGCCATCCCGGCGCAGGTCCGCCGCTTTGGGGCGGCGGGGGCGAGGCGTTCGCGGCGGCCCCCTGGGGCCTCGCTGGGCTCGCGGAGGCGGGCCCCTATTCGCTGATCGGCCGCATGCTGGGCGATCTCGCAACGCCGCTGCCCGCGGCAGCGGCCTTCACCCCGCCGGCGGCGGCCTTTGCGACCGGCCTGAACCCGCAGCCCGGCGTGCTGCTCGCAAACCAGCCGGGCGCACCCGCGTACGGTGACGCAGGCGGCGCTGGGGGGGCCGTCGGCAATGCGCCCGTGGCCGGTGGGGCCGCGGCGGACGGCGGCGGCGTGCCCATGGCGCTGCAACAGGTCGCCGTCCCCGGGATTGCCGCCGGCGGCCTGGCCCCGACGGCGGCGATCCGCACGGCCGCGCCCTTGTCCACCACCGCCGGAACGTTGACCGGCACGTCCTCTACGCCCACCGGGACCAGTGGCAGTGGCGGCGCCACTGGAAGCAGCTCCTCTGGAAGTCCCCCTGGCGGCTCCAGCTCCTCCGCCAGCCCGGGCGGCGGCGGCGGGGGTACCGCGGCCGAGGTGTCCGAGCCGTCGTCGTTGCTGCTGCTGGCCGCGGCGCTGCTCGACCTGACGCTGCTCTGCCTGGTGCGCCGCCGCAGGCGCCTGGCGGAAGCCAAGCCTGGACCCGCCCGCGAACCGGCCGTCCCTCTGGCCGAACGGACCGCGCCAGTTCAGGCGGCGGCGCTGCGCTCCGCCATCTCCCGCGTGTTCCGGCTGAGCCCGGACGCCGCCAGAATGCGCTGCAGTTCGGCCCGCATCCGCTCCTGGCGCGCCGCGTCCATCCGTCGCCACTGGCCGAGCGGCGCGACGAGCCGCGCCGCCACCTGCGGGTTCGCCGCATCGAGCGCCAGGATGGTCTCCGCCAGGAACGCGTACCCCGCGCCCGAGGCGGCGTGAAACCGCACCTGGTTGGCGGCCGAAAAGCTGCCCACCAGCGCCCGCACCCGGTTCGGGTTCCGCAGGTCGAAATCCGGGTGGGCCGCCAGCGCGCGCACCGCCGCGAGCGTGTCGGGCAAGGCCGACATCGCCTGGATGGCGAACCACTTGTCCAACACCAGCGCGTCCGCGTGCCACTTCGCATAGAACGCCGCGAGCGCGGCTGCGCGCTCCGGACAGGCGACGCTTGCCAGCAGCGACAGCGCCGCCAGCACATCGGTCATGTTCGCGCCGCGATCGGCCTGCGCCTTGGCAAGCCGCACCCCGTCCGCGTCGCCGGCGGCGACCAGATAGGCCAGGCAGGTGTTGCGCAGCGCCCGGCGGCCGATCGCCTCCCCGTCGATCCGGTACGGACCCGGATCGTCGAACCGGGCGTAGGCCAGGCGCAGCTCTTCGTGCAGGGCCTGACCGATCGCGGCGCGCGTGGCCTGGCGGGCCGCGTGGATCGCGTCGGGATCGACGATCTCCTGCTGATCGGCGAGATAGGCTTCCCCCGGCAGCGCCAGGGTTTCGGCGGCAAGGGCGGGGTCGGCCTCGGCGCCGGCCAAAGCGCGGGCCAGGGTCGCCGCGGCGGCGTCCACCAGCGCCGGGTCGGGCGTGATCGCCTCCCCCCGCCGCCACGCCGCCGCCATCGCCAGCAGCGCGCCGGTTGCGTAACGTTGTCCCGCATCCCAGCGCACGAACGGATCGGGATCGTGCGTGGCCAGGAAGCGGGACCGTTCGGGCGTGACGCCGGCCACCCGCACCGGGGCGGAGAAGAAGCGGGGCAGCGAGGGGACCGGAGCCTCCGGCACATCCTCGAACACGAAGCGGGTCTCCGCCGCGTCCGCCAGCAGCACCCGCGTCGCCGGACCCGGCGCCGGTTCGCCCGACAGGCGCACCGGCAGTTCGGCCCCGTCGGCGCCGAGCAACCCGACCGCGAGCGGAATGACCAGCGGCTGCTTGTCCGGCTGCCCCGGGGTCGGCGGCGTGCGCTGCGCGACGGTCAGGACGTAGCGCCGCGTGGCGGGGTCGTAGTCGTCGGCGATCGTCACCTCCGGCGTGCCGGCCTGGTGGTACCAGCGCTTGAACCGGCTGAGGTCCACCCCCGACGCGTCCGCCATGGCGGCGACGAAATCGTCGATCGTCACCGCCTGGTTGTCGTGGCGGGCGAAGTAGAGGTCCATGCCGCGACGGAACGCCGCGCGCCCGATGATGGTGGCCATCATGCGGATGACCTCGGCGCCCTTGTTGTAGACCGTCGCGGTGTAGAAATTATCGATCGCCTGGTAGCGGTCCGGCTGCACCGGGTGCGCGAGCGGCCCGGCATCCTCCCGGAACTGCGCCGCCCGCAGCATCCGCACGTCGGCGATGCGCTTCACCGCGCGCGAGCCCTGGTCCATCGAGAACTCCTGGTCGCGATAGACCGTGAGCCCTTCCTTCAGCGACAGCTGGAACCAGTCGCGGCAGGTGACGCGGTTGCCGGTCCAGTTGTGGAAATACTCGTGCGCGATCACGGATTCGATACCCTGGTAGTCGGCATCGGTCGCGGTCTCCGGCTTCGCCAGCACGTATTTCGTGTTGAAGACGTTGAGCCCCTTGTTCTCCATCGCCCCCATGTTGAAATCCGCCACGGCGGCGATGTTGAACACGTCCAGATCGTATTCCAGGCCGAAGCGTTCCTCGTCCCACGCCATCGCTTTTTTCAGCGAGCGCATCGCATGCGCGCAGCGGTCCTCGTCCCCCGGGCGGACCCAGATCGCCAGCGCCACCTGCCGGCCCGAGGCGGTGGCGAAGCTGTCGCGCAACGCCACCAGATCGCCCGCCACCAGCGCGAAGAGATAGGACGGCTTGGGGAAGGGATCGTGCCAGACCGCGAAATGCCGCCCGCCCTCGAGATCGCCCTTGGCGGTGCGGTTGCCGTTGGACAACAGCACGGGATATTGCGTTTTGCCCGCCTCGATCCTCACTGTGAAGACGGAAAGATTGTCCGGCCGGTCCAGGAACCAGGTGATGCGGCGAAAGCCTTCCGGCTCGCATTGGGTGCAGAACATGCCGCCCGACTGGTAAAGGCCTTCGAGCGCCAGATTGGCGGCGGGCGCGATCTCGCATTCCGTTTCCAGCACGAAGCGGTCGGGCACGTCGGCAATGGCAAGGGTCTTCTCGTCCAGGCGGTATTCGCTTTGGGATAGCGCGCGCCCGTCGAGCTTGAGCGAAAGAAGCTTCAGCTCTTCGCCATGAAGCAGCAATGCCGCGCCTTGGGTTTTGCGCGCGATCTGGAGCCTTGAGAAAATTTTTGTGGCGCGGGGATCGAGATGGAAATCGAGATGAACCGCCTCGATGCGGAAATCGGGCGCTTTGTAATCGGCAAGGTGAATGGCGCGGGGTTCTTCGGTGCGCATGGGCTTTCATCCGGAAGGCGGAAAGCCTGTATAGCCGCATCGGGCGGCCGCTTCACCAGGGAATTCGGCTCTTTTGGAGCCGAATGCTTCAGCTCTGGCCCTTCACCTGCGCCAGCACGTCTTGTGCGGCGTGCGCCAATTCGGCCAGCGCGTCGGGCATCTCTTCGCCGGATTTGCGCACCCACTCCACCAGATTGTTGGCAAAGGCCATCAATTGCGGCGCGCTGGCGATCAAGCGCGCCTGCGTTTCCACGGTCTGGGGATCGAGGTCGTATTCGGCGCCGGGCACCCGCCAGCCGCCCCAGTCGGTGTCGCCGGTCACCACCACGGGAAATGTGCCGGGCTGAGGATGGCGCGCGCAATCCTCCGCGGGTTGCCATTTGTTGCGGGCGCGTTGGATGCGCCAGGCGCGGCCGCCATTGGACAAAGGCTGGGCCAGCGGTTCCTCGCTTTGCAGTTCTTCGGCCGCGAATTCGCGGCCCAGGCCCACATCGTAATAAATGCGCAAAGGTTCCTCGATGCCCTTGGCCCAATGCGGAATCACGCGTTCGACCAAAGCCCAGGTGCCGACCGGCTTCACATAAACGCGTTGGTTCTTGTGGAATTGCGCCTTGGCCATGGGAAGTTCCCGGAAAGAGGAACAGGTTAGGTCTTCGCTGTTAAGCGCCGGTTAAGATGCGTCGCATGCTTTTCCGCTTTTCTTTCGTTTTCTCCGGCGGCCGAAACGCGCGACGCCAGGTTCCGCGCGCCGAAACCTGTTCGGCGAGAAGGAACGGAGGCGTATTGCTCGCGTTGGTGCTTGGAGTTTTCCGGTCCGAGGCGGAGATGAGCGAGAAGGTAGGCGAGACCGTGCGCGACAGCGCCGATTATCGCTGCGAGCGCTGCCATGAGATCATCCGCATGACCAGGGGCATGTTGATCCAGCCTTGTCCCCATTGCGGCTATGACACCTACGATATTTCCAATCCGCGCTTCGAGCGCAGGGACGGCAGCCTGGGCCCCCACGAGCCGGGCTGATCGCGAATTAGACATCGCTGGTGCCCGACGCTAAAAACAGCCTCTTTTGATGTCCTGCCGCTTCGCTATATGAGGACTTTTTGATGTCCTACCGCTTCGCTATATGAGGACTTTTTGATGTCCTACCGCTTCGCTATATGAGGACGCGCCATTTCAAAGGTAATCATGTTGAAGCCCCGTTCGGATTTGCGGCCCAATACGGCCGATTATGAGAATTTGCCGTTG
>JAGWSV010000196.1 GCA_028869315.1 Rhodospirillales bacterium | reverse complement strand
CCGCGACGCCGCCGCCCGCCGAGGCCGCTCCCGCGCGCGCCGCCGAACCTGCCGCCGCGGCCGCAGCGCCCCCGGGGGAACAGGTCGAGCCGGAAACGGCGCCCGCGGCGGCGGCGCACGCCGACGTGACCCGGACGGACGCGCCCCGGTCCGCGGCCGAAACCGCCGAAACGGCGGCGCCCCAGGCCGACGCAGCCCAGGCCGACGCAGCCAGGGCCGAACCGCCGCCTGCCGAAACGGCTGTCGCGGCAAGCCCGGAAGCCGCCGATGTTCCGGCACCCGACGATGCCGTCGCCGCGGCCGGGGAAGATCCGCGCGCAGACCTGTCCACCACCCCCGACGGGTCGCCGGCGGACGCCGCCGCCGCGGACGCGCCCGACGCGCCCGATGGGCACGGCGAGCGCCGCCCGCCCGCGCAGGCGCTCGCGGTCCGCGTGGACCGCCGCGACGGCGAACTGGTCGGCGCCACGGCGGAGGCCGACGACACCGACCTGCTCCCCGAGGAGCCGCCGCCGGAAATCCTGGGCGGCGAGCGCGACACCTCCGACGAGCCGCGGCCGCGCCGCATTCCGTCGCGCATGTTGCGCAGCTACAAGATCCAGGAAGTGATCCACCGCCGGCAGATCCTGCTGGTGCAGGTGGAGAAGGAGGAACGCGGCACCAAGGGCGCGGCGCTCACCACCTATATCTCGCTGGCCGGCCGCTATTGCGTGCTGATGCCCAATTCGCCGCGCGGCGGCGGCATCTCCCGCAAGATCACCGCCCCGGCCGACCGGCGCCGGCTGAAGGAGGTGATGACCGAGCTCGACCTGCCGCAGGGCATGGGCCTGATCGTGCGCACCGCCGGGGCCAACCGCCCGAAGCCGGAGATCAAGCGCGACGCCGAGTACCTGCTGCGCCTGTGGGACGACATCCGCGAGCAGACGCTGAAATCCGTCGCGCCCGCGCTGATCTACGAGGAAGCGAGCCTCATCAAGCGGGCCATCCGCGACGTCTATTCCCGCGACATCGACGACATCCTGGTGGACGGGGAGGACGGGTGGCGGGCGGCGCGCGACTTCATGCGCATGCTGATGCCGAGCCACGCACGGAAGGTTCAGCTCTGGCGCGATCCGTCGGCCCCGCCGGGCACCGCGGGCCAGCCGCTGTTCGCCCGCCACCAGGTCGATGCGCAGCTGGACGGGATGCTCAGCCCGAACGTGCAGCTCCGCTCCGGCGGCTACCTGGTGATCAACCAGGCCGAGGCGCTGGTCGCGATCGACGTCAACTCCGGCCGGTCCACCCGCGAGCGCGGCATCGAGGAAACCGCGCTGCGCACCAACCTGGAGGCCGCCGACGAAGTGGCGCGCCAGCTGCGCCTGCGCGACCTTGCCGGGCTGATCGTCATCGACTTCATCGACATGGAGAACCGCAAGCATAACGGCATGGTCGAGAAGCGCCTGAAGGACGCGCTCAAGGCCGACCGTGCGCGCATCCAGCTGGGCCGCATCAGCCATTTCGGGCTGCTGGAAATGAGCCGCCAGCGGCTGCGCCCGTCGCTCGCGGAAACCTCCCTCGTGGTGTGCGCGCATTGCGGCGGCACCGGGCACGTCCGCTCGACCGAGAGCAGCGCCATCCACGTGCTGCGCGCGATCGAGGAAGAAGGCGCGAAGCGCCGCGCCGGAGAGATCCTGGTGCACGCGGCGATGCCGATCGTGCTCTACATCCTCAACCACAAGCGTG
Source organism: Rhodospirillales bacterium (assembly GCA_028869315.1). Taxonomy (GTDB): domain Bacteria; phylum Pseudomonadota; class Alphaproteobacteria; order Acetobacterales; family Acetobacteraceae; genus JAJZVS01. The sequence goes on along the minus strand of JAGWSV010000196.1, from coordinate 378 downwards.
GCCGGCTGGCCGAGATCGAGGCGCGGCACGGCCTGTCCGTGACCTTCGCCGGCGACGACCAGCTGGTGCCGCCGCAGATCCGCATCGAGAAGCTGCGGGCCTTTGTCGCTGTCGAAGCGCCCGACGTGATCACGGTCGAAGCCGGCCGCGCCGCGCCGGCGCTTCCCGCTCCCTCCGCCGCCCCCACGCCTCGGTTGACGCGAGCCAAGCTCGGGAGCTAAGGTCCGCCGCCTTTCCGGCGCCCCGATAGCTCAGCGGTAGAGCAACCGCTTCGTAAGCGGTAGGCCGTTGGTTCAAATCCGACTCGGGGCACCATTTCTTGCACGGAAATACGTTCGACGGCTTTGACGGCGCGCGTGTCCAATTGAGAGTTTTTGG
>JAGWSV010000195.1 GCA_028869315.1 Rhodospirillales bacterium | reverse complement strand
GGGCCGCTTGCGCAACTGGTCGACATCGAGATCGATCCCATGGCCGGGCACGGTCGGCAGGTCCACGAACCCGTCCTGCACCACGAGCGGCGCCACCGCGATGGCGTCACAGGCCGGCTTGAGGTTCACGAAGCACTCGGCGAGCCAGAAATTCGGGATCACGGCCGACACCGCGACCGTCGCGGCCAGCCCGACCAGGGTCGAGTTGTAGTTGTGCGGGGCGATCGCCACCGCTTGCGGCGCCGCCATCGCGGCGATGTCCATCAGCGCCGAGATGCCGCCGCAATTGCACACATCCGGGTTCAGAATATCGGCGGCGCGCCGCTCCAGGCAGTGGAAGAACGCCTCCTTCGAATACATGGCCTCTCCGGTGACGATCGGCACCGGCAGCGCGCGGCGCACTTCCGCGACCAGTTCGATGTTGTCGCAGACGCAGGGTTCCTCGTACCAACCGATATCGAACTCGGCGAGCCGCCGGCCCAGCCGGATCGCGTGCATCGGTGCGAGGCGGCGGTGCACCTCGACCAGCAGGCCGAACTCCGGGCCGAGCGCCTCGCGCATGGCCCGCACGTAGCGGACGACGTGATCCTCGTCCTCCCGATGGATGAAGCTGCGCCAGGGGCCAGGGAAGGGGTCCCATTTCAGCGCCGTGAATCCGGCTTCCTTGACCGCGAGCGCGCGCTGCACGTTGGCCTCGATCGGCTCGGTGCCGCTCGACCAGCCGTTGGCATAGGCTTTCACCCGTTCCCGCGACGCGCCGCCGAGCAGGTTGTAAAGCGGCATGCCCGCCTGCTTGGCAACGATGTCCCACAGTGCGATCTCGAGCGCGCTCCAGGCCGAGCCGAGCTCCAGCGACGCCCGTCGCATGGCGAAATCCTCGAAGATCACCTGCGCGGTGTGGCGGATGGAAAACGCGCTGCGGCCGATGACGACGCCGGCCATGGCGGCGAGGATGTCGGCGACCGGCTTTTCCTTGCCGGGCGTCACGTAGGCCTCGCCCCAGCCATGCAGGCCGCCTTCGGTCTCCACGCGGCAGAACAGCAGATTCTTGGCGGTGCCGGGGTCGAAAAGGAACGTCTCGATACGCGCGATCTTCATGGGCGCCTCCCTCGACCCGAGACTGGGGCCGAGGTCCGGGGCTGTCCATCCGTCGGCGCGATCAGATCCAGCGGCGCACCCGCCGGCAATAGGCGGCATAGTCGTCGCCGAATGTCTCCCGAAGACGTCGTTCCTCGAACGGGACGACGATGGCGCGCAGCACGGCCAGCGGGCCGAGCAGGAGCAGCAGCGGCCAGGCGCGCGCCGCCAGCAGGGCGAAGCCGCAATACGCCCCGCTCACGGCGATGTAGATCGGGTTGCGAGACAGGGCGAACGGCCCATCGGTCAACAGCCGGACCGGCTGGCGGGCCGGTACGACCGTCGTCCGCCGCGCGTGGAGCAGCCCGATGCTGACGAAGGCCAGGCCCCCGCCGCCGCCCAGCAGCAGCCAGCCGACCCATCGCGCGGCAGCGCCGTGCATCCAGCCGGGCGACCAGGGGAGGAGATGGTCGAGCACCAGGCCCGCGGCGAAGCACGTCACGAACAGCACGGGCGGCGGGATCAGCACCAGCAGCGGAGGCCGGGGTTTCGGTACGGTCCGGTTCATCGCCCTCGACCCTCGGGAGACCATACCGGCCGCCGCTTTGGCCGACCGGCACCGCGCGCAGGATTGGCGTGGCGGCTGCGCGCCATAACAAAGACATACCAGCCGCCCGACCGGCCGCAAAGCGGTCGATGATCCGAGCGGTTGGTATTGAGACCCCCGGGTCCGGCAACGTCTCACGCGGATCGTGGCGTTTCCGGCCCTTTGCGCGGAAGCGGGGGGGCCTGCGCTATCCCCGCCACATGCGGAGCAGCACCGCCCGACCGCGTCGATGGTGGCGCAGCGCCGCCAGGGCGTGGCCGGCGGCCAACGCCACGAGTGCGACCGCCGCCCAGCGGTGCACCACCCGCAGCACGGCATACCAGGCCGGGTTCGGCCCGACGATGCCGGGGATCGGGATCACGCCGAGGAACAGGGTCGGCACGCCGGCGGGCGCGGTGGAAGCAGTCAGGTAGCCGAGCGCTGGCACGATCAGCAGCAGCGCGTAGAGCGCCGCATGGCCCGCCGCCGCCGCGCGCCGCTCGCGGCCGGTCAGATCCGCGTCCGTCGCCGGCCGGCCACGCCGCGCCCGCATCGCGAGCCGCCAGAGGGCGAACGCCAGCACGATCAGCCCGATCGTCTTGTGCAACTGGAACAGCAGGAACTTGGTCAGCAGGTCGCGCAGCGGCACCGCGACCATGATCCAGCCCAGCGCGAACCCGGCCGCGACCAGCCATGCCGTCGTCCAGTGCAGGCGGCGCTGGGCGCGGCTCCAGCCGTCAGCCATCGTGGGGGGAAGCCAGGATGATCCGGGCGTGGATGGAGATCATGACCCGATCGGAGACGAACAGCGGGTCGGCGGTCATGCCGAACGCTTTCCGGCTCAGCGAGCCGGTCACGATGAAGTCATCGATCTCGCGGCCCGTGGCCTTGTCCCGTGCGGCGCGCACGAGGTGCGCCCGCAGGGTGACGGGCCGGGTCTGTCCGCGCAGGGTGAGGCGCCCGCTGATGACGTAGCGCCCTGGCCCCGCCGTCAACACCTGCTCGCTGGCGAAGCGGATGTCCGGATAGCGCGCCACATTGAAGAAATCCGCCGAGCGCAGCATCGCGGTTTCCTGCGGCCACGGCGTGTTCACCGAACGGGAGGCGACCGTGACATCGATGCGGGTCGCGGCCGGGTGGGCCGGGTCGATCGTCAGCCGCCCCGCAAAGCGGGCGAAGTCGCCGTGCGAGCGGAACAGGCCGAGATTGCTGACGGAAAAGGCGATGGAGCCGTATCGTTGGTCGAGCTTGAACAACTCGGCGGCTGGTGCCGGCGCCGGCATGGCGGCGAAGGCACCAGCCAAGAGGATCAGGCCCAGCAGCGACGTGCGTCTCGCGTTTCCTGCCGAGCGCACCCAGGTGCTGCCGCGTGCCACGTCCGTCTCTCGCCTTCGCCGTTAGAGGAATGGACACATAGGGGCGCCGGCCCGCTTGACCAGCCCGCTTGACCCGCCCGCTTGATCCGCTTGGGCGAGGCGCCAGGTCGAGAGTGCGGTTGGTCGAAGGGCGCGTATCGCGAACCCGCGCGAGCGGCAAGGGAGGACGGTGATGGACTGGACCGGACAGGTGGCGTTGGTAACAGGCGCGTCGCGCGGGATCGGCGCGGCAATCGCCCGGCGCCTCGCGCGGCGGGGCGCGGCGGTGGCGGTGAACTATGCGGTGCGCGCGGCTGAGGCCGGGGCGCTGGCCGCCGAATTGGGCCCACGCGCGCTGGCGGTGGCCGCCGACGTGGGGAACGCCGAGGCCGTGGCGCGGATGATCGCGACCGTGACCGCGAAGCTGGGGCCGGTCTCGGTGCTGGTGAACAATGCCGGGATCGCCGTGCCCGGCACCCTGGAGACCTTCGATCCGGAGGCGCTGGCGCGGATGCGGCGCGTGAACGTGGACGGCGTGATCCACTGCGTGCGCGCCGTGCTGCCGGGGATGACCGCTTCCGGCTACGGGCGGATCGTGAACGTGGCGTCCAACGCCGCGATCGGCACGGCGCTGGCGGAGACGACGTTCTACGCGGCGACGAAGGCGGAGGTGCTGGCGCTGACCCGCCGGTTCGCGTTCGAACTGGGCGCGAAGGGGATCACGGTGAACGCGGTGGCGCCCGGCTGGATCGTCACCGACATGGCGCGCGGCGGGATGGACGAGGCCGCCTTTGCCGAGCGGGTGACGGCGATGGCCGGACGCACGATGGTCGGGCGCGTGGGCGCGCCCGATGACATCGCGAACGCGGTGGCGTTTCTGGCCGCCCCGGGGGCGGGGTTCGTGACCGGGCAGACCCTTGTGGTGGACGGCGGACGGCTCGACTATATCGGCCACGGGTGACGGGGTGCGACAGGACAGGTCGGGCGTCTCGGCGCCAGCCCGCCGCTACAGGATGAACCGGCTCAGATCCCCTTTCTGGGCCAGGGGCGCGACCCGATCGCGCACGTAGGCGGCGTCGACCGCGATCGTTTCCCCGGCGCGGTCGGTCGCGGTGAAGCTGATCTCTTCCAGCAGCCGTTCCAGCACCGTGTGCAGCCGGCGGGCGCCGATGTTTTCCACCCGGTCGTTGATGTCGGCGGCGAGTTCGGCCAGCGCGTCGATCGCGTCCTCGGTGAAGCTCAGATTGACGTTCTCAGTGCCCATCAGCACGGCGTACTGCCTGATCAGCGAATGTTCCGGTTCGGTCAGGATGCGCCGCAGGTCGGCGCGCGACAACGCTGCCAGCTCCACCCGGATCGGCAGCCGTCCCTGTAGCTCCGGCAGCAGGTCGGCGGGCTTGGCCAGGTGGAAGGCGCCGGAGGCGATGAACAGCACGTAGTCGGTCTTCACCGGCCCGTATTTGGTGGCGACGGTGGTCCCCTCGATCAGCGGCAGCAGGTCGCGCTGCACGCCCTCGCGGGAGACGTCGCCGCCACGGAACCCGCCTTCCGTCGTGCGGGCGCAGATCTTGTCGATCTCGTCGATGAACACGATGCCGCTGTTCTCGGCGTGGGCGACCGCGTCCTTGGCGAGGCGGTCGTTGTCCAGCATCCGGTCCGCCTCTTCGCGTTCGAGCGCGGTGCGGGCGGCGGCCACGGTCATGCGCCGTTGTTGCGGCTGGCGGCCGAACATGCCCTTCATCATCTCGCCGAGATTGATCATCTGCCCGGGCGGCATGCCGGGCATGTCGAACTGGCCGATCGGCATGCCGGAGGGCGGCTCGCTCAGCGAGATTTCGATCTCCTTCGCCTCGAACTCGCCATTGCGCAGCATGCGCCGGAACTTGGAGCGGGTGTCGGCCGCCGCGCCCTCGCCCACCAGCGCGGTGATCAACCTCTCCTCGGCGGCCAGCTCGGCCTTGGCTTGCACGTCCTTGCGGGCGGCGTCGCGCAGCATCGTCAGGCTGGCTTCCACCAGGTCGCGCACGATGCTTTCCACGTCGCGCCCGACATACCCGACCTCGGTGAACTTGGTCGCCTCCACCTTGAGGAACGGCGCCTGCGCCAGCCGCGCGAGGCGGCGGGCGATCTCGGTCTTGCCGACGCCGGTGGGGCCGATCATCAGGATGTTCTTGGGCACGACCTCCTCGCGCAGCGCCTCCGGCAGCTGCTGGCGGCGCCAGCGGTTGCGCAGCGCGATGGCGACCGCGCGCTTGGCGTCCTGCTGGCCGACGATGAACCGGTCGAGCTCGGAAACGATCTCGCGCGGGGAGTAGGTGGGAACGTCCATTCAGAGGGTCTCGATGATCACGTTGTGGTTGGTATAGACGCAGATCTCGCCGGCGATCCGCATGGCGCGGCGGGCGATCTCCTCGGCCTTCAGCCCGTCCATCTCCAGCAAGGCGCGCGCCGCCGCGAGCGCGTAGTTGCCGCCGGAGCCGATGGCGATCACCCCGTCTTCCGGTTCCAGCACGTCGCCGTTGCCGGTCAGCGTGAAGCTGCGGTCCTTGTCGGCCACCGCCATCATCGCTTCCAGCCGGCGCAGGTAGCGGTCGGTGCGCCAGTCCTTCGCCAGTTCGACGCAGGCCCGCTCAAGCTGGCCGGGGAACCGCTCCAGCTTGGCTTCCAGCCGTTCGAGCAGGGTGAAGGCGTCCGCGGTGGCGCCGGCGAAGCCGGCCAGGATGGTGCTGCCGGGGCCGATGCGCCGTACCTTGCGGGCATTGCCCTTGATGACGGTCTGGCCGAGCGTCACCTGGCCGTCACCGGCCATGGCGACCTGCCCTGCGGTGCGCACGCACAGGATGGTGGTACCATGCCAGCCGACGGGGTCGGGGAGGGTGTAGGGAAGAACCTGGGTCATGGCGGCATCAGATGGCGCGCCCGCCGCCCGCCGGCAAGCCGCCCTCCCTCCGTTGCCGCCGGCCCGCCCGGCGGGCGCCGATACCGGCCGGATACCCGCGATGAATCACCGAGGGGCCCCATGGACCGCGGCAGCAGAGCTGCGTATATCAGACGCCATGACCCTGGGCACCTGGCTGCATACCCGCTTTCACGGCCGTCGCGTCGGCACCGATGCCGACGGCAATGTCTACTACGAGGAGCGCAGCCCGACGTCCGGCCAGCGATCCCGGCGGTGGGTGATCTATGCCGGTGCGCCGGAAGCCTCGAAAGTGCCGCCCGAGTGGCACGCATGGCTGCATTACACGATCGATGCGCCGTTGCCGGTGGCCGCCCGTCGGCCATGGCAGCAGCCGCATCTGGCGAACGCCACCGGCACCCCGGCCAGCTATCGCCCGCCGGGACACGACTATTCGGGCGGTGCCCGCGCGAGGGCGACGGGCGATTACGAAGCCTGGTCGCCCGGCGCCTGATCCGCCGCATTTCGGGTCCCCTGCATGCTCCGTCGCAAGACGACCGAAATCCTCGCCGGGCTGCTGGTGTTGATGGTGGCGTTCGGCTTCCTCGCCTACGCGCTGGCCCATTCCGGCCAGAACAGCGTCGGCGCCGGCTACACATTGTTTGCCCGCTTCGACAACATCGCCGGGCTGAATGTCGGTGCGCCGGTCCGCCTTGCCGGCGTGCAGGTGGGCCGGGTCGAGCAGGAGACGGTTGACCCCAAGACCTACCTGGCCAATGTCCGCATGACGATCCGCAAGGGCGTCCTTCTCCCGCGCGACTCGAGCGTTACGGTTTCGAGCGAAAGCCTGCTGGGCGGGGAGTACCTGGCGATCGATCCCGGAGCGGATGCGGCGATGCTGGAACCCGGCCAGACCATCACCATCACCCAGGGCGCCGTGAGCCTGGAAACCTTGCTGGGCAAGTTCATCTTCAGCGCAACCAACATGGTCAGCGCGCTCGGAAAGTCGGCCTCCGGAAAATCTGAACCCGCAACGAAATCGGGTGGCGCTCCGGCGGGGACGAAATGATTCCTCCGCCGCCAGCCATCTGGCCGCAGCCCGACGGCACGCCCGTCTCGTGCCGTGAAAAGCTGCGGATGCTGGCCGAGACCCACGCCGAACTCGCCCAGGCGCTGACCGACGCGTTCGAGGACGCGGTGCTCATGGGCGTGGACGAGCGCGCGGTCCGCAAGGTGCTGATCGGCATGGTGGAAGGGCTCGAAAGCCCGAAGCGGGCGGGATGATCCGCGCGCTCGCCGCGCTGCTCCTGTTGTGGCCGATGACCGTCCTGGCCCAGGGGAACATCCAGGGGAACACAAAGGGGGTCATGGGCGCGGTGCCGCAATCGCTTGCTCCGGCGCAGCCGGCAGTCATCGCGCCCGGCAACGGCCAGATCGTCGCCACGCCGCTGCCGCCGCCACCCGGTGCCACGGCGGAGCCGCCGGCCTCCGGCGCACAAGCCGGGCCCGCCCCGTCGGCAGGGCAGCCGGGTGCGACGGCGGCCACCGGCGGGACCGCGCCGTCCCCGGGTGCCCGTGGTCCCGCAGCCCCGGGGAGTCTCGTGCCCGGGCAGGCGATTCCGGGGCCGGGCGGCCCCGGCGTGGCCGGGACGGCGAGCGCCGGCACAACCCCGTCCGTTACCATCCCCTCTGGTGCGGCGACCGCCGGTGCGTCGTCCTCCGGCACGCCTCCCTCGGGCGCGCCCGGCTCGGGCCAAGCGGCGGTGGCGGCGCCTGACCAGGGCTCCCCACTGCCTCCCACCTGGGTACCGCGGCCGACGGCGGAGCTTCAGGTGCTCAACAAGATCACCGCGCTGACCCATGCGCTTGCGGTTCCGGTCGGCCAGTCGGCGAAGCTCGGCCCGCTGACGGTCACGGTGCGGGCCTGCGCGGTGCGTCCGCCGGGCATGCCGTCCGACGCCACCGCCTTCCTCGACATCACTGGTGCCCACGGGAAAACCCCGGAGTTCCAGGGCTGGACCCTGAAGAACGAGCCCTCGTTGTCGATGTTCCAGGATCCGGTCTACGATATCCGCGTCACCGGCTGCGCGGCATGATCCCGCCCGTGCCTCTCGCCCTGCCCCCGCCGGAGCGTGCGGCGCTGTTGCTGGACGTGGACGGCACCCTGCTCGACATCGCGCCGGCGCCTGATCTCGTCGTCGTCCCGCCCGACCTGCCCGACGTGCTGCGCACCCTGCGTGCCCGGCTCGGCGGTGCCCTCGGCCTGATCAGCGGACGCCCGGTGGAGCAGGTGGAGGCGCTGTTTCCTGACGTCGCCCAGGCGGTGGCCGGCGAGCACGGCGGTGCCATCCGCCATGCCCCTGGTGCCAGGCTGGATCGCGCCGCCCTTCCGGCCGCGCCAGCCGACTGGCTGGAGGTTGCCGAGCGTCTGGTCGCCGCGCATCCCGGCACGCTTCTGGAACGCAAGGCCTGCGGCTTCGTCCTGCACTACCGCCAGGCGCCCGATTCCGGCCCGGCCATGGGCGCCGCGCTGCGCCAGCTGGTCGCCGGGTCTCCCGAATTCGCCGTACTGGCCTCGCACATGGCCTGGGAACTGCGTCCCAGCGGAGCCGACAAGGGTCAGGCCGTAGCCGCGCTGATGCGTGCCCCGCCGTTCGCCGGCCGCCTGCCGGTGTTCGCGGGCGACGACGTGACCGACCGGGACGCGATCGCCGCCGCCGAGCGCCTCGGTGGGATCGGGCTTTGGGTGCCGGACGTCTTCGGCACGCCGGCCGGTGTGCGCGCCTGGCTCGCGCGTCTGGCCGCGGAAGGGTGGTGAGCATGCGCCTGGACGAGATCGAGGTCCTCAGCTTCGACTGCTTCGGCACCCTGATCGACTGGGAAACCGGCATCTGGGCCGCGTTGCAGCCGCTGCTGGCGCGCGCCACCGGCCGCGGGATCGGACGCGAGCCGGCGCTGGCCGCCTTCGCCCGGCTGGAAACCGCCGCCGAGCACGCCACGCCGGCGCCGCTCTACGCCGACGTGCTGGCCACCGTGCATGCGGGCTTGGCACAGGAGTGGAATATACCGCCCGACCCGGCGGCGGACCGTGCCTTTGCCGCCGCTATCGCCGACTGGCCCGCCTTCCCCGACACCGCATCGGCGCTGCGCGCCCTGGCGGCGCGGCACAAGCTCGTCATCCTGTCCAACGTGGATCGCGCCGGCTTCGCCGTCACTGCGCCCAAGCTGGGCGTGACGTTCGATGCGGTGCTGACGGCGCAGGACATCGGCAGCTACAAGCCTGATCCCCGCAATTTCGCCGCGCTGCTCGCCCGCGTCGCGGGCTTCGGCGTCAGCCGCGCCGGCCTGCTGCACGTGGCGCAGAGCCTGTTCCACGACCACGCCCCGGCCAACACGGCGGGCATCGCCTCGGCCTGGATCGACCGCCGTGCCGGCACCGCCGGCGGCGCCACCGCCGCGCCGCCCCCCGGCGTGCACTACGATCTTCGTTGCACCAGCCTGGGCGAGTTGGCCGCGCGGTTCGGGTCCGCTGGGGGCCAAACATAAAGCCGCCTGGGCAGGCGCTCCGTGATTTGTACGCACGTGCCTGCAGCGGAGTGAAGGATGGTCTTTTATTGCCGAAGGATCGGCCCCGCCGGTGGCAACTGATGCCGGGGCCGCGGAACCGGCCGGCGTACCGAAGGATCAGCTCGTGTTCGTCGCCGACCACGCGTTCGCGTGCCGCGACGCAAAATCGGCCGCCGCCGGGCGTTCGCGCGCCCGATGTGACGGAACGCGTCCGGCGGTTGGTCTGAAGCGGTTCTTGCCCCGAAGTCCGGCGGTGGCCTAATAGCGGCGGACGAAGACGCTGACATGCGATCGGGCTCGTGATGGTCGTGACCTCTCCGTCATGGCCGGGCTTGGCCTGAGCATGACGCCGGCCCCGGCCATGACGGGGCCGGGAGTCGGCCGCAGGTCCTCATCTCCGTAAACAACGCATAAGACCTCAGCCCGTCTCCCCTTAACCCCGAAGAGCCCCGCAATGTCCGACGAGTTCCACCGCATCCGCCGCCTGCCGCCCTATGTGTTCGCCGAGGTGAACACCGCCAAGGCGCGCGCCCGGGCCGCCGGTGAGGACATCATCGATCTCGGCATGGGCAACCCGGACGGGCCGACGCCCCCGCATATCGTCGCCAAGCTGGTGGAAGCGGTGCAGGACCCGCGGACCCACCGCTATTCGGTCAGCAAGGGCATTCCCGGGCTGCGCCGGGCGCTCGCCGCCTACTACCGCCGGCGTTTCGATGTCGGCCTGGACCCGGAAACCGAGGTGATCGCCACGTTGGGGTCGAAGGAGGGGCTGGCGAACCTGGCTTCCGCCATCACCTCGCCGGGCGACACCATTCTGGTGCCGAACCCGTCGTACCCGATCCATCAGTTCGGCTTCATCATCGCCGGCGCGGCGGTGCGCTCGATCCCCGCACGGCCGGACGAGGACATGCTGCGCGCGCTGGACCGTGCGGTGCGTCACTCGGTGCCGAAGCCCACGGCGGTGATCGTCAACTTCCCGTCCAACCCCACCGCTTATCTGGCCGATCTCGACTTCTACCGCGAGATCGTCGCCTTCGCGCGGCGCCACGAGATCTGGATCCTGTCCGATCTCGCGTATGCCGAGATTTATTTCGGCGACACGCCACCGCCGTCGCTGCTGCAGGTTCCCGGGGCGAAGGACATCGCGGTGGAGTTCACCTCGATGTCCAAGACCTACTCCATGCCGGGCTGGCGCATGGGCTTCGCCGCCGGCAATCCGCGGCTCATTTCCGCGCTGGCGCGGATGAAGTCCTATCTGGACTACGGTGCCTTCACGCCGATCCAGGTCGCCGCCACCGCGGCGCTGAATGGGCCGCAAGACTGCGTGGCGGAGGTCCGCGCGCTGTATCGCGAACGGCGCGACGTGCTGATCCGCGGGCTCGCCGCCGCCGGCTGGGAGGTGCCGTCGCCGGAAGGGTCGATGTTCGCCTGGGCGCCGGTGCCGCCGCGCTTCGCCGCGCTCGGCAGTGTCGAGTTCTCCAAGCTGCTGCTGGAGCGCGCGAAGGTGGCGGTCGCCCCGGGGCTCGGCTTCGGGGAGCATGGGGAGGGCTACGTGCGCATCGCCCTGGTGGAGAATACCCACCGGCTGCGCCAGGCCTGCCGCTCGATCCGTGCCTTCATGCAGGCCGGCTCGAACCAGGCCGAGCCGGCGTTGCAGGCCGATCCGGCGCACGTGCAGGCATGAGCAATCCAGTGCGGGTCGGGATCGCCGGCCTTGGGACGGTCGGGGCCGGCGTGCTGCGGTTGCTGGTCGCGAACGCCGAAGTGATCAGCGCGCGGGCGGGAAGGGCGGTGGTGGTGACCGCCGTCTCCGCCCGCGACCGCACGCGCGACCGCGGCGCGGCGTTGGACGGCGTGCGCTGGCATGACGATCCGGTGGCGCTGGCCGCCGATCCCGAGGTGGACGTGGTGGTGGAACTGATCGGCGGCGCCGACGGTCCGGCCCGGGCGCTGGTGGAAGCGGCGCTGTCGGCACGCCGACCGGTGGTGACCGCGAACAAGGCGATGCTTGCGGTGCATGGCGCGAGCCTGGCCGCCGCGGCGGAAGAAGCGGGCGTCGCGCTGGCGTTCGAGGCGGCGGTGGCGGGCGGCATCCCAGTGATCAAGACGCTGCGCGAAGGTCTAGCGGCCAACCGCATCACCCGCATTGCCGGCATCCTGAACGGGACCTGCAACTATATCCTCAGCCGGATGCGCGCCGAGGGTCGCGACTTCGCCGAGATCCTGGCCGACGCCCAGCGCCTGGGCTACGCCGAGGCGGACCCGTCGTTCGACATCGACGGTATCGACGCTGCCCACAAGCTGGCGATCCTGGCGGCGCTGGCCTTCGGCCGCCCGGTGGCGTTCGGCGCCGTGCATGTGGAGGGGATACGCGGCGTCTCGGCGCAGGACATCCGCTTCGCCGGCGAACTGGGCTACCGGATCAAGCTGCTGGGCCTGGCGCACGCGACCGCGGCCGGGGTGTCGGCGCGGGTGCATCCGGCGCTGGTGGCCGAGGACGCGCCACTCGCGCGGGTCGAGGGCGTCTACAACGCGGTGGTGGCGGAAGGCGACTTCGTCGGACGGGTGATGCTGGAAGGTCGCGGTGCCGGCGCCGGACCGACCGCCTCGGCCGTGGTGGCGGACCTGATCGACATCGCCCGCGGCCGTGCCACCCCGGTCTGGGGCGCGGCAGGCGCGGCGCTGTCGGACGCGCCGTCGGTGCCGATCGCGGACCATATGGGCTGCTACTACCTGCGCCTGATGGTGGTGGACCGGCCCGGCGTGATCGCCGACGTGACCGCGGTGCTGCGCGACCACGGCGTGTCGTTGGAGAGCATGCTGCAGCGCGGGCGGGCGCCGGGGGAAACGGTGGCCGTGGTGCTGGTCACCCACGAGACCCGGGAAGCCGCGATGGCGGCGGCGCTGGAGCGGATCGCCGCACTGGACGCAGTGCTGGAGGCGCCGACCATGCTTCGGATCGAGCCGGCGTAAGGTCGCCGCCGCGGGCGGCGGCTCCACCGAATTTGCGTCAGGCGCGGACGCAGCGGGTGGATGTCGGCGTGCTGGACGCCGGTTTGTCGGGCAAGGGGCGCTTCCCGAGCGCCTTGGCAACCCGGGTCGCCTTGCGGACCGGATACGGAACGTCGATCCTGCTGCGGCGCTCTCTGCCTTGCGACGCCGTTCACGCTCGCCGGGCGACGGTCTGACGAGCGTCCTGCTCGTCGCCCTGAAGTGACGCGGCCCGGCCGAAGGCCGGTTTCGTTGCAAGGATCGGCGTGGCTGGTGAGGCCTGTGCTGACGCTGGGGCCGCGATGGTGCGCTGCGTGCGCCCGCCGAGGAAGCGCAGCGCGTTTCTCCGGTCATGCACGAACTTGTCGGCAGCGATCCCGGCCACACGCTGGTGCCCGACGAAGCTTCCCCCTGAATGTCTGCCGCCTGCTGGAACGCCAACGCTTGGGCGAGAGACCGTTCGAGAAATGCAACGATGACGTGGCGCCATTGACCCAACTTTCCCACCGTTACGCTTCCGCGCGCCAGAAAATGGCGGATTTCCACCATGCTTCCTGCGCGTTCCTGAATTGTGATGCAAAACCAGCCGGGATGCGGTGACGATGACCTCGGCCGCGACGTAACTCTTCGCGATTCGCCGTGGTGGCTTGGACCCGGATCAGGGTCTGTCCCATGTTCGTCCGCGTCAAGAAGATCGGGCCATACGAATATCTCTACCTCGTGGAGAACGCCCGCGAGGGCGGCCGATACGTCCAGCGCGTCGTCAAGGCGCTCGGTCGCCGGGACCTGGTCGAGACCTCCGACCTGCTCGACGGACTGATCGCGTCAGCCGCCCGTCACTCCCGCCGCTCCGTCGCGCTCTCGCGCTTCTACCGCGGCGAGTTGGCGGAACTGCGTCGGCGCAGCATCGGCCCCGACCTGCTGTTCGGGCGGCTCTGGCAGGAGACCGGCTGCGGCGACGTGCTGCGCACCGCAGCCGGCCCCTCGATCGATCCGCTCTGCCGTGCGGTCGGTGTCGCGCTGCCGCCCGTTTTCCAGGAACTACCCAGCGCCCGCGCCTGAACAGCGACCTTGGCGTGTGTGGTGCCTAAATCGCCAAGGGGCCGCTATGCGTTTGTTGTAGAATCCTTTCTTCGCGCACGGTGGGACAGTTGGGCTGGAGCGTGAGGTCTCCGATCTTCGCGCAATTCCTTGAGGTCATTCGCTGGTACACCAGCGCCCGAGCGTTGCCGAAGACCGATGCGGCACCCTCCAGCAACTGGGTCTTCCAGGCCGTAACCTGGACAGAAAGTTGCCTGGGCAGGCGCTCCATGATTTGTACGCAAGTCCCCGCAACAGATTGGAGAATAGTCATTTATTGCCGAGGGGTCGGCCTCGCCGGTGGCAACTGATACGGGTGGACGTCGAACTGCTGTGCCAACTCGGCCAGCGTCTTGTCACCCTTGATCGCCACAATCGCCACCCCGACCCTGAAGGCTGGTGCGGGCGTCCGGCACGCCCGTCGCGCCATGCTCCTCGCTCCTTTCCGCGGCTATCAAGCCGCAAGGCGCGAGGAAATCCGTCCATCCGACTGTCCGAATCTTCCGGGCCCCGTCTTGTCGACGGAGATATACCCCAACCCAGCCAGATCACCCGGCAGCTTCGGTGATGGAATTCGTCTCCGACGGGTACCCAACCCCAAACGCCAGCACGGCGCGCGTGCCACCGTCCGGCCTGTCCTCCAGTCGCGCATCGCCTTCGTGCAGGTGCGCGACACGGCGCACGAGCGCAAGCCCTACCCCGGCGCCACCACCTTGCTCGGTCGCGCTGCGCCAGAAGCGGTGGAAGGCGCGGTCCTTTTGGTTGTCCGGCACGCCAGGCCCGCGATCGGCGACGCTGACCGCGGCCGAGGCATCGACGGCGACCGAGACGACCGTCTGCGGGGGGGCAAACTTTACCGCGTTCTCGACGAGATTGCGAATGGCGATTTCGATCAGTGTACCATTGCCGCGCACGACGGCCGCCGTTTCGGGAGCGTCGAATTCAATCGTCAGCCGGCGACGGACCGCGTCCGGCGCCACCTCCTCACACACTTTGCGCGCCACCGCGACGACGTCCACCGGTGATCGCGACTCCACCAGCGCGTCCTCGGCCTGCGCAAAGCGCAACAACTGGTGCACCAGCTCGCCAAGACCCTGCAGGTCGGCCTGCAGCTGGCGGCGCCGCGGGCTGTCCGGGAGCTGGACGGTCCCCAGCTGCATCACGGCGAGCGGCGTGCGGAGCTCATGCGCGACGTCAGCAGTAAACTGCTTTTGCACCGAAATGGAACGTTCGAGCTGCGCCAGCATGGCGTTCAGCGCCAATACCACGGCGGCGATCTCTCGTGGCAGGCCCTCGGCCGCCAAAGGAGCGAGAGTACGGCCGGCGGTCACCGCGCGTCCGATCTCCTCGGCCTGGGCCGACAGCCGGGTAAGCGGTCGCAGCACGGAACGCGTGGTCATGAACATCGTCAATGTCAGAACCGGGACAATCGTGAGAAACGGGACGATGACATGGTCCATCATCTCCCCGGCGACGACCCCCGTCCACAGCCAGGCCGGGTCGCCGACCATCGTCGTCTGCACCCAATAATGATGGTGTCCCGCGATCTGTTCCCGTTCGACCAGTTGCCAGCGCTGCGGATCTGTCGTGCGTGGCCCGGCGAACACCTGGAACGTCTCGTCGAGATCCTTGGCGTTGCCTTGTGCGTCGGTCGCCATCGGCGGCAGCAGGTCCGTATTGGCCTGCCCGAGCAGGCGTCGATCCTGGGCCAGCCGGTCGCTGAAGATCCGGAATCCGTAGTGATGCGGGTGAAGGCGGAACTGCGGCAGCCGAGCCGGGTCCCGCCGCTCGGCAAGCGCCCGCGCGACTGCCCTCGCCTGATGCTCCAGCGACTCGCGCCGCAGATAGGGGACGTCGAGGAGATATTTCGTGATCGTGACAGCTGTCAGCAGGACCGACACGCCAAGCGCACCCAGGATCATGCGCCATGCCACGATACGCGAGAGAGAGCGGGTCCGCCTCAGCATGGCGGGCGCTCGGCCAGCAGGTAGCCGATCCCGCGCAGGGTCGTGATCCCGGCCGACGCGCCGGCGGCTTCGAGGCGTCGCCGCAAGCGTGAAACCGCCGCCTCGATCGCGTTCGGCGTCACGTCAGCCTCGAACGGGTACATGGCCTGCTCCAACGCCTCTCGGCGCAAGACGCCGCCCTTGCGGCGGAGCAGCGCCTCGAGCACGCATTGCTCGCGACGCGGGATCTCGGTGACCCTGCCGGCAATGGTTACGACACGATCGACCGTATCGAACTCGATATCGCAGAAATTCAGCTGGTTGCTCGCGGTCTCCGTCCGGCGGCGAAGCAGTGCCCGCACGCGGGCGAGCAGCTCGTCCGGTGCGAATGGCTTCACCAGATAATCGTCGGCGCCGGCATTGAGCGTTTTCACGCGATTGACCAGGTCACCGCGTGCCGTCGCGACCAGGACCAGGGTACCCTGGCCGGCACGGCGCAACCTGTGGAGGATGTCGACCCCATCGCCGTCCGGCAGTGACAGGTCGAGCAGGACAAGGTCGTAACGGACTGTTGCGAGTGACGCCTCCGCCGCGCCGACAGTGGCGACGCCGTCGACGGCGAAGCCTTCATCGCTCAGCAACGTCACGAGCAACTCGGCGAGCCGGACGTTGTCTTCGATCAGCAGAAGCCGCACCGGTCGCTTCCTATGGTGTATCGCATTCGATCTCTCAGTCGATATTCCTCAGAGTCAGTCACCAAACGACCCCGATTGCGGGCGATCAGGCTGCGCGGGCGGGGGAAGTCGCGCGCCGCCAGGGTTGCAGCACGCCAGGCAAGGCCGCGATATGGACCTCGACCGCCCGGTGGCAGCATAGCGGGGCCGGCCGGCGGTGTGGAAGCGGCCTCATCGAGGCGGAATGGACCCTGCTCGCCCCCATTGCCGCCCGTCGCGGCCGCAAGCGCGCCAGGCCGATGCGCGGGATCGTCACCGCGCTATGCTCCGTCCTGCGCGGTGGCGCGGGATGGCGGCTGTTGCCAGCCGGCGCCAGGCGTCGGGATTTCGCTAGCCTGGACCAGCCGAAGATGGCCGCCTAGTTTCATTCTGTCGACCCCGGTCGACCCGCGGCGGCCGGGGCAGGCCGAAACGGGGGGCATAGGCGCATGGATCGCGGACTACTGGCCTGGGGCCGCGCAGCCTTCGCCCGCGAGCCGGGGCCTCCCGCGCGGCATCTGCCGCCGCTCTGGCTGTTCACCGATGCCCAGCGGCTGGCAGACCCGCGCGGCGCCGCGGCCCGGCTGCCGCGCGGCAAGGCGGGGGTGGTGCTGCGCCATGATGCAGACCCGGGGCGCGCCGCGTTGGGGCGCGACCTGGCACGGATCTGCCGGGCGCGGCGCCTGGTTCTGGTGGTGACGGGCGACGTGCGGTTGGCCGCGGCGCTGGGCGCCGGCGTGCATCTGCGCGGCGGGCGCTGGCCCGGCGTGCAGCGGCGGCGACGCGGGATGGTAACAAGCTCGGCGCACAGCCTGGCGGATTTGCGCCGCGCCTGGCGTGCCGGGGCCGCCCTCGCGTTCCTTTCGCCGGCCTTCCCGACGATGAGCCACCCCGGCGCGCCGGCGTTGGGCCCGGTCCGCTGGGCTGCCCTGGCGGGCCGCGCGCCGGTGGCGGCGGCGGCGCTCGGCGGCATCGACGCCACCTCGGTACGCCGGCTGCCACTGCGCCTGTGCCGGGCCGTCGGGGCGATCGGCGCACTGGCCTGACCGCGCCGGGCGGCCGTTCGGCGTCCCCGCCGGATCCGACCGGCGCGCCTGACACGCGGCGACAAGCGGGCCGGGTCCGCCGGCCACGAAGCGGGGCGGCCACGAAGCGGGGCGGCCACGAAACCGGGCGGACACGCAGCGGCGCTCACCTTAGCCCGCGGGACGCGGAGGCGCCCGGGGGCGCATCCGAACGGCGTCGGCCAGGTCGCGCGGGCTCCGGCTGGTCGATGGCAGCGTCGCGTCCCGCCGCGCGACGGCCGGTGGGTCGATCGCGCCGCAACGCGCGAACGGGTGTGCGGCAGGTCGGCAGCGCCCGCCCCCGGAATCCTTCCGCGATTCGCTCGTCTGTCGGCGGCCCTCAGGCGAATAGGTCCGTCTTCCGAAATGCCTTCCATGCCTTGCGCAATGCCGGATCGTTGGCGACGGCGTCATGGCCGCACCAGCCCATGACGATGCCGGCCGCCCGGCGGGCGGCAGGATCGCCGTCATGGTCCAGTCGCGCCACCAGGTCCTGCGCGGTGACGAGATCGTTGATCCGGCCGAGCCGGTCCTGCAGCGCCGCCAGCGCGCGCGCGTAGCCGCTCACGTGCCGGCGGCCGTCGAGCAGGCTGCCGAACGGCTCAAGCACGTAACGGATCTGCTTCAGGTCCTTGCGCAGGTCGTGTAGCCGCGCCGGCGGCAGGCTGGCCAGGTGCCTTCCGCGCCGGACCGCCTTGTGGTGCAGCCGGGCGAGGGCAGTGGCTGCGTAGTCCCGCGCCGGCGCGGCCAGGGCCGGCAGGGCCTCATCGGGGAGGGCGTTGCGCCAGCCGCGCCGGGCGACGAAGGCCTGTAGCGACAGCACGAACCGTGTCGTGCCGGTCGCGGACAGCGTGACGCCAGCGGCCTCGTACCCGGCGGCGCGGCGGCGCTCGGCCGCTGCCAGCAGGGGCGCGAAGCCCGGCTCGGCGGGGAACGCCGCCGCGGGCCCAAGCCGGACCAGGTCGATGAACACGTCCCAGTTGCGCGCCTCGGCCATGGCGGCTGCAATGTCGCGGGCCTGGACCCGGAACATCTGGCACTCGGCGCTTGGGAAGAACCGCTGGAACAGGCCGAGCACGGAGCGCAGCCGCCGCATCGCAACCCGCATCTGGTGCACGGCGGCGACCTTGTCGCCGGTGTCGAACGCGGGCCAGTTCGCAAGGAACTGGCCGAGACACGCGCCGATGACGGCGCCGATCGCCTCGTCGACCGTCGGTGCCGGGTCCCGGGCGGAGAGACCCGGGCTGGCACGCACCACCGGCGGCGGCCGCCCGGACCGCAGCAGCGCCCCGCGCTCAGCCTTGCTCTGGCAGGAGACGCGCGCCGGGAAGGCGGCGGCGAAGGCGAGGCCCAGCGCGTAGAGGTCGGCGGGATCGCCCGATTTCAGCTCCATCTCGATCTCGCGAACGGGATTGGTCCGGTCGCCGGAAGCGATCGCGCCGACATCGAAGGCAACCTCGATCTCGCTGGCGCCGGCGACGACGTGGCGGGTCATGCGCCGGATGTCGGTGGCGTAGACCGGCAGCAGCGTGCGCCCCTGGGTGAGCCTGGCGATCGCCGCCGCGACCTCGGCGCCCAGCGCAGCCGGCTCCGGCGAGGCGGCGACCGCCTCGACCTCGCCGCGCTCGAACGGCCCGCCCGGGAAGGTGCCGTTCCACTTGAAGGTCAGCACCTGCCGTCGTCCCTGGCGACGCAACCGCAGCGCCGCCCGGTTGCGTTCAAGATCGCCGTCCGCAGTATCGAAATAGACACTCAGCAGCCGCCGCGCCCGCGGGCGTTTCGCGGCGGGCGCCCATCCGGGCCAGTCCTGCGCCGCCTTGAACGCCGGCGCCGCCAACTGGAACTTGAGCTCCAGCTCCCGCCCCGGGGGGCCGGGCTGCGGCGCGGGCCTGGCCTGGATCGGCATGGGCGCCAGGTCCGCGCGGGGGGTGGCTGGCGCCGGTTCGACGCGTGCGATCGCCGGCATCGGTTCGGCGCGCGGCAGGGCCGGCGGCGACGTGCTCATGACGATCGGCTCGTCACGCGGCCACCGGCGGGCTCGGGGGCCGTTCGCAACAGGCCGCCGCCGGCCTCAAACCCGATCTCCCCGGGGCCGCTGGCCCGCGGGCCGGCAGGGTGCCGGGGAATGTCCCCTCCCGGCAGGGCGGGCGGGACCGGGGCTGCGCCGCGACGATGCCGCGGACGGCCGGCCTCCCGTTGCAATTCCCCACGGTGTAATTCCCCACGTTGCAATTGCCCACGATGCAGTTTCCGGGTGCCGCGGGTTTTCGGAGCCCGGTCCACGAAGCGGCGTGGCGCGGGCCGCCGCCTCGCCTCCGATCCCATGGGCGCACTGTGCGCAGCGAAATGACATGGGCGGCTCGACCGATGCGGACCGCGAAACCGATCTGCATTCTCCGCGCGCGGCGCGCGGTCTCCATGGAGCACTTCGAGGCCATGACGGATGCTCAAAGGTGGTGGTCGCGGTATACGGCAGCGTGCGCCCGCGCGCCAAGAAGCGGCCGCCCGCATGATCCGGGCGGTTCGTGTGGCCGGCCTGGTTCGGTCTCGATCCCGGGTTGCGTCGCCGGGGTGGGCCGGGTCGGTTGGCCGCCTGGTTGGGCCGTGTGCGGCGTCGGTCGGCGTCGCGACGGGCGATGTCTGGTTCGTGGCGGTTCAGCCGGCGGGCCGCGTCGGCGCGGCGTGGGCGGGGGCGAACGCCGGTTGCCCGGGACCGATGGACCCCGGCGGGCGAGGGGCATGGCGGCCAGGGGCCGTTCGGTGTTCGACCGGGTCGGCATGAGCGGGCGGCAACGCTTCCGGCTTCCGCCGCCCGCCTGCGCGGACTATTCCTGTGCCGCCGGGCACGCCCAAGCCAGTCGGAGGAGCCGGCCCTTGTCCAAACCGCCCGCCGCCCGCCGCCCTGGCGGCGCGGCTGCACGAGCCGTGCCGACCGACGCCTCGCCGGGCCTGCCGGACGAGCCTGAGCAGGCGCGCCGATTCGGCAAAGCGCGCACCGCGCGCGCCGCCGCGCTGCACGAAGACTATGTCGAGCTGATTGACGACCTGCTGGCCGCCGGCGGGGAAGCGCGCACCACCGACATTGCGCGCCGGCTCGGCGTCTCTCATCCCACCGCCAACAAGTGCATCGCCCGGCTCAAGCGCGCGGGGCTGGCGACCGCACGGCCGTATCGCGGCGTGTTCCTCACCGCGTCCGGGCAGGCGCTGGCCGCGCGGGTGCGCGCCCGCCACCGCCTGGTGGTGGACCTGCTGCGCGCCGTCGGCGTGACGGCGGACGACGCGGAATCGGACGCCGAAGGGATCGAGCATCACGTCTCCGACGCCACCCTGGCGGCGTTCGGGCGGTTCCTCCGGCACCACGCGGCAAGCGGGCCACCGCCGGCGGAGGTGGTGAAATCGTCGTTGTCGCGGCCGGCGGAATCGGCCATAAACGCCGGGTCCCGGGCATCCGGCGCGGGAGAGAGTGGTCTGGCGCAAAAAAGCCGGGCCGCCGCCGAAGGCGCAACCGGCCCCCGGAAACGCTCAGGCAAAAGGACCGTGCCGGGATCAGGGATCTCTGGAAAGCCGGGCGGCACCACGAAGCTGCCCGCACCGACGGAGTAAGGACGCACCCGCGGCCGTGGCCATGCACATGGCCACCCGGCGACGGCCGTTGGGCACCGTCTGAATCTCTCAGGTTTCGCGACAGAGGGGGGTCAGCCACAAGGGCATGTTGCTCCTGTGGAGCCCTGACCGCGGAGCCGTACGTGTCCGATCCTACCCCAGCCGACCTGCTGACCACCCCGCTCGATGCCTGGCACCGCGCGAACGGCGCGCGCATGGTGGCGTTCGCCGGCTATGCGATGCCGGTGCAGTACGCGCCGCCGCCGGAACTGGCGGCGCGCTGCCGCGGCGGGGTCCTGGCGGAGCACCTGCAGTGCCGCTCGGCCGCCGCACTGTTCGACGTGTCCCACATGGGCCAGGCCTGGCTGACCGGCCGCGGCGCCGCGGCGGCGCTGGAACGGCTGGTGCCGGGCGACATCGCCGGACTGGCGCCGGGCCAGCAGCGCTACACGTTGCTGACCAACGGGTCGGGCGGCATCATCGACGACCTGATGGTGGCGAACATCGAGGCCGGGCGGCTGTTCCTGGTGGTGAACGCCAGCCGCAAGCACGACGACTTCGCCCATATCGCCGCCGCCCTGCCCGCCGGCGTCCAGTTGGAACCGCTGGCCGACCGCGCGCTGCTGGCGCTGCAGGGCCCCGCCGCCGCCGCGGCGATGGCGCGGCTGTGCCCGCCGTCGGAAGGCCTGACATTCCTCGGCGTGGCGGCACTGCCGGTGGCAGGGATCGACTGCCTCGTCTCCCGCTCCGGCTACACCGGAGAGGACGGGTTCGAAATCTCGGTGCCGGCGCACCGCGCCGTCGCGCTTGCCGATGCGCTGCTGCACCAGCACGAGGTGGCGCCGGCCGGGCTGGGCGCGCGCGATTCGCTGCGGCTGGAAGCCGGGCTGTGTCTGTACGGCGCGGATATCGACGAGACGACCACGCCGGTGGAGGCCGGGCTCAGCTGGACTATCGGCAAGCGCCGGCGTCAGGACTGGGGCTTCCCGGGGGCCGCGACGATCCGCGTGCAGATGGAATCCGGTCCGGCGCGGCGCCGGGTCGGGCTGCGGCCGGAGGGGCGCGCGCCGGCGCGCGCCGGTGCGCCGATCCTGGATGCCGCCGGTGCCGAGGCCGGCTGTGTGACCTCCGGCCTGTTCTCCCCGTCGCTGAACGCGCCGATCGCCATGGGCTACGTGCAGGCCGCGCTCGCCAAGTCCGGGACGCCGCTTGCCGTGCAGGTGCGCGGCACGGCCCTGCCCGCGGCGACCGCCCGCCTGCCCTTCGTGCCGCATCGCTACGTCGCCTGATCCGTTTCAACCCCTGGCTCCACCCGCAGGACACACCGCCATGCCCGCGACACCCGCCTCCGAAATCCGTTACTCGCGCGACCACGAATGGGTCCGTCTCGACGGCGACATCGCCACCATCGGCATCAGCGACCACGCGCAGGAAGCGCTGGGCGACCTCGTGTTCGTCGAACTGCCGGCGATCGACCGCACCTTGGAGGCCGGTGAGGCCTGCGCCGTGGTCGAAAGCGTCAAGGCGGCGTCCGACGTGTTCGCCCCGCTTGCCGGCAAGGTGGTGGAGACGAACCAGTCGGCGGTGGACGACCCCGCCGTGGTCAACGCCGACGCCGAGGGCGAAGGCTGGCTGTTCCGCATGGAACTGGACGACCCGGAGGCGGTGGAGGCGCTGATGGACGCCGCCGCCTATGCGAGCTTCCTCGAGGAGGAGGGCGCGTGAGCGACGCGATCGCGAAGCTCGCGGCGCTGGACGCGGCGGGCGGCTTCGTCCCCCGCCATATCGGTCCGTCGGACACCGACATCGCGGCGATGTTGCGCGCCCTGGAGGTGGGCTCGCTCGACGAGCTGGCCGGGCGCGCGGTGCCGACGTCGATCCGCGCCGTAAGCGGGATGGACCTGCCGCCGCCGGTGGACGAAGCCGGCGTGCTGGCCGAGCTGCGGACGTTGGCTGCCCGCAACGGCAACCGGCGGGCGCTGATCGGGATGGGCTATCACGGCACCGTCACGCCGCCGGTGATCAAGCGCAACGTGCTGGAGAACCCGTCCTGGTACACGGCCTATACGCCGTACCAGGCGGAAATCTCCCAGGGGCGGCTGGAAGCGCTGCTGATCTTCCAGACCATGATCCGCGACCTGACGGGCATGGAGATCGCGAACGCCTCGCTGCTCGACGAAGCCACCGCGGCGGCGGAGGGCGTGGCGATGGCGCATGGCGTCACCCGGGTCCGCTCCGACGTGGTGGCGGTGGGCGCCGACCTGCATCCGCAGACCAGGGCCGTGATCGCGACCCGGGCGCGGCCGCTCGGCTGGACACTGGTGGAGGTCGCGCCGGGCGACGCCGCCGCCATCGGCGCGGCGGCACCTTTCGCCGTGGTGCTCTCCTATCCCGGCAGCACCGGGGCGGTGCGCGACCTGACCGCCGAGATCGCGGCGGCGCACGCGGCCGGCGCGCTCGCCATCGTCGCCGCCGAGCCGCTCGCGCTGTGTGCGCTGACCCCGCCCGGCGCCATGGGCGCCGACGTGGTGGTGGGCTCGGCGCAGCGCTTCGGCGTGCCGATGGGCTTCGGCGGGCCGCATGCCGGGTTCTTCGCCACGCGGGACGCGTTCAAGCGCCACATGCCGGGCCGCCTGGTCGGCGTGTCGGTGGACAGCGCCGGGGCGCCGGCGCTGCGGCTGGCGCTGCAGACACGCGAGCAGCATATCCGCCGCGAGAAGGCCACCTCCAACATCTGCACCGCGCAGGTGCTGCTGGCGGTGATCGCGGCGTTCTACGCCGTTTGGCACGGACCCGACGGGCTCGCGCGGATCGCCGCTCGCGCCCACCTGATGGCGCGACTGCTGGCGGACGCGGCGCGCCGCGCCGGGCTGACGCTGCGGCACGACTGCTTCTTCGACACCCTGGCGCTCGACGTCGCCGATGCGGACGCGCTCATCGCGCGCGCCGAGGCGGCCGGGTTCGACCTGCGGCGGATCGACGCCACCGGCGTCGGCATCGCGCTCGACGAGACCGTGACCGCGGCGGAGCTGGAGCGGCTGGCGGCGCTGCTGGGCGGGAAGCTGGCGGACGCACCGGAATGCCTGCCCGCGGAGCTGCACCGCACGCAGCCGCTGCTGAGCGAGCCGGTGTTCCACGCCCACCGCTCCGAACACGCGATGTTGCGCTATCTGAAGCAACTGGCGGACAAGGACATCGCGCTCGATCGCGGGATGATCCCGCTCGGCTCCTGCACCATGAAGCTGAACGCGGCGGCCGAGATGCTGCCGATCACCTGGCCCGGCTTCGCCGATATCCATCCATTCGCGCCCGCCGATCAGACCGAGGGCTACGCCGCGCTGATCGACCGCCTGTCCGGCTGGCTGCGCTCCATCACCGGGTTCGCCGCGGTGTCGCTGCAGCCGAACGCCGGATCGCAGGGGGAATATTCCGGGCTTTTGGCGATCCGCGCCTGGCACGCCGCGCGGGGCGAGGCGGCGCGCGACGTGTGCCTGATTCCGGCCAGCGCGCACGGCACCAACCCGGCGAGCGCGGCGATGGCCGGGCTGCGCGTCGTGGTGGTGGCCTGCGACCGCGACGGCAACGTGGACCTGGCCGACCTGCGCGCAAAGGTCGCGAAGCACGCGGCCAGCCTGGCCGCGCTGATGGTGACCTACCCCAGCACGCACGGCGTGTTCGAGGCGGGGATTCGCGAGATCTGCGCCGTCGTCCACGCCGCCGGCGGGCAAGTGTACATGGATGGGGCGAACATGAACGCGCAGGTCGGGCTGACCAGCCCGGCGGCGATCGGCGCCGACGTGTGCCATCTCAACCTGCACAAGACGTTCTGCATTCCGCATGGCGGCGGCGGACCGGGCGTCGGGCCGATCGGGGTGGCCGCGCATCTCGCCCCGTATCTGCCCAACCATCCATTGCGCCGGGATGCGGGGCCGGAGACGGGGATCGGACCCGTTGCGGCGGCGCCGTTTGGCAGCCCGATGATCCTGCCGATCTCCTACGCCTATATACGCATGATGGGCGCGGCAGGGCTGACCCGGGCGACGCAGGTGGCGATTCTGAACGCCAACTACATCGCGCTCCGCCTGCGGCCGCATTTCCCGGTGCTGTATTCGGGCCCCGGCGGGCTGGTGGCGCATGAGTGCATCATCGACTGCCGCCATTTCCCGGCCGAGGCGGGCATCGGGGTGGAGGACATCGCCAAGCGCCTCGCCGACTACGGCTTCCACGCGCCTACCATGTCCTTCCCGGTCGCCGGCACCTTGATGATTGAGCCGACGGAGAGCGAACCGAAGGAGGAGATCGATCGGTTCTGCGACGCGATGATCGCGATCCGCGCCGAGATCGCCGCGGTGGCCGCGGGCAGCCTGGACCGTGCCGACAACCCGTTGAAGGGCGCACCGCACACCGCCGCCGAGGTGATGGGCACTGCCTGGCGGCATGCCTATCCGCGCGAGCAGGCCGCGTTCCCGCTGCCCTTCGTGGCGAGCGCGAAATACTGGCCGCCGGTCGGGCGGGTGGACAACGTGTACGGGGACCGCAACCTCGTCTGCTCCTGCGCGCCGATCGAGGCCTACGCGGAGGCGGCGGAATAGACGCGCCGGACCGGCTGCGTACGGGCGGTACGGAGCCGGAGCCGGCAACCATTGCTTGCGCGGCTGCCATGGCGGCCGATAGGATACGTCGTTGATAAAAGTTCGGGAGTGAGAAAGTGCGCAGCACAGTTGTAGCGATTGCGGCCATCCTTGCGCTTGCTCTGTCGGGATGCGCGCAGACGCCGACGAACCCGCAGGTCAACGTGGCGCCGAGCCCGTCCAAGAGCTTCCAGGCCTTCCAGGCCGACCAGGCCTATTGCAAGCAATACGCACAGGCGCAGGTGGCCGGACAGGCGGAGCAGGCGAATCGCACCACGGCGATCGGCGCCGGCGCGGGCGCGCTGGGCGGCGCGGCACTCGGCGCGGCCGGCGGCGCGATCGCCGGCAATGCCGGAACGGGCGCGGCCATCGGCGCGTTGAGCGGCGTGGTGTTGGGCACCGCCGGCGGCGCCATGATGTCGAACCGGCAGCAGGTGGCAATGCAGAACCAGTTCGACCAGGCCTACGGCCAGTGCATGTATTCCCGCGGCAACGACGTGCAGGGCTACCCACCGCACGCGCAGGCGGCCTCCACGCTGTCGCCAAACAATCGCGGGCTGGTGCGGAGCGTTCAGACGCAATTGATCCGGTTGCACTACCTTGCCCCGCCGGCGGACGGCATATCCGGACCCAACACGATCTCGGCCATCACGCGGTTCCAGCAGGCTGCCGGCATGCAGACCACGGGTCAGGCGTCGCCAGCATTGCTCGCGCGGCTGCAATCGACGCCGGGGAGTTAACCCGCATTTCTCACGGATAGCAGGTGTATCGGGGTTCTGAATCGGCGAAAGTTCTTCTGCAACAAAGCCTTGCGGCGAAGCAGAGGAGGCCCTCGATGCCGACACAGCGTATCCCGGCGCAGTTTGAATTTTCACGCCTAGAAGGGCGCGTGGTGGTGGCCGCCTTTGACGGCGGTCGGATCACTACGGACGCCGGCGCGCTGTTGCTTGGCGCCGCCGACCGGGTGATCGGCCTGACCCGCCGGTTTGCTTCCTGCTTCAAGGACGCGCATCACGCGCCATTCGTGGAACACAGCGTGCAGACGCTGGTGACCCAGCGGGCAGGGCTATCGGCTGAATGAGAAGGTGATAAACCGCTGAAATGCCGAATCTATGGCAACCCTTGATTTGCAAGAGGGACGGGCCATGGACGGCACGAGAGCGGACTGCGGTGCACTTGCGGAAGCCGTGGTTTTCCTGCGTCACTTCAAAGACCTGGAGGATCCTCGCCAGCAGGCCAAAGTGAACTATCCGCTGGAGGAGATTTTGCTGGTCTGCCTGCTCGCGGAACTGGCGGGTGCGGAGACGATCACCGATATCGCCGTGTTTGGCCGCAAGAAGCTGGAGATGCTGCGGCGCTTCCGTCCCTTCGCCAACGGCACTCCGGCGCACGACCACCTTGGCGACATCCTGGCGGTGCTGGACCCCGAGCGGTTCCGCCGCTGCTTTGTCGCCTGGGTTGCGGCGCTGACCGGAGCCCCTGAAGGCGTCATCGCCATCGACGGCAAGACCGTTCGGCGTTCCGGCAACAAGCGCAGCGGCAAGGCACCGATCCACATGGTCTCCGCCTTCGCCGGCCGGCAGCGCCTCGTGCTCGGTCAGGTCCAGGTGGCGGAGAAGTCCAACCAAATCATTGCCACCCCCACGCGGCTGGAGTTGCTCACCATCGAAGGGGCGATCGTCACCATCGACGCGATGGACTGCCAGCGGGAGATCGCCCAGAAGATCGTCGACAAGAAGGCCGAGTATGTGCTGGCCCTCAAGGGCAACCAGGGATTGCTGCGCCAGGACGTCGAACTGTTCGTGGCAGAGCAGAAGGCTGTCGGGTTCAAGGATACCAAGGTCAGTCACCATCAGGTCGCGGATGGCGATCATGGCCGCATCGAGACCAGAACCACGACGGTGATCCACGACGCGCACTGGCTGCGGCAGCGCCATGACTGGCCCGCCCTCAACGCCGTGGTCGTGGTCGAGAGCAGGCGGGAAATCGGCGGTACGGTGGACCGCGAGACACGCTTCTACATCACCTCACTGCTGCTTCCGGCCAGCATGCTGGCTCCGGCCGTACGGGGCCATTGGGCCATCGAGAACAGTCTGCACTGGGTCATGGGCATGGTTTTCCGCGGTGACGAGTGCCGGCTGCGGACCGATCACGCCCCAGCCAACTTCTGTACCATCAAGCGCATGGCGCAGAACCTGGTCCGGCGGGCACCCGGGAAAACCTCCTTGCAGCAAAAGCGCAAGGCAGCCGGATGGGATGACGACTTCCTCGCCAGCGTCATCGCTCAATAGGCATGTTCACCCGATCGCCCGTGCGCCGGACAAGCCGGCAAGGAGTAGTGGATGCAAGTTCCATACGGTGAAGGCGTAGCCTGCCGCACCGGCCCCGTGCCATGCGCCGCTGATCGCGAGGTCAGCGGTGAAGCGTTGGTGAGGGGAGT
>JAGWSV010000026.1 GCA_028869315.1 Rhodospirillales bacterium | reverse complement strand
TTGACCGGCATCTTTGTCGGCGTGCTGACGCACTTATACCAACCCGCTTTGATGTTGACCCATGAAGGATGGGTCAACGCGGGCTGGTACCGAGTCTTTTCTGGCGCGCCGCCGCCCGCCAACCCAGCGCGCGATACCAGCTTGCGGAACGGCTGGAAGAGTCAGCCATTCCGCAAGCTGGTATTATTTGCCGACGATGCCTTAGGCGGCCTCGGCCAGCACCAGCCGCCGCCGCG
Organism: Rhodospirillales bacterium; assembly: GCA_028869315.1. Taxonomy (GTDB): domain Bacteria; phylum Pseudomonadota; class Alphaproteobacteria; order Acetobacterales; family Acetobacteraceae; genus JAJZVS01. The sequence goes on along the minus strand of JAGWSV010000026.1, from coordinate 27,058 downwards.
GCGCCGCGCGCAGCGGCACGGCGGCATAGACGTCCTTCACCGCTTCCGTGATCGTCACGCCGGCGAGCCCGGGCGCGAAGCGCCGCCCCGAGCGTTCGAACAGCAGCGCGCCGCGCAGTATCAGCCGGCGCCGGCTGGGGGGCAGGTGCAGCGCGGTATCCCGCCGCTCCACCCGGAACAGCGCCCCGGCGAGCAGGCGGCCAAGCTGCCCGGCCGAGTAGGGCTGGCCATGGCCGAACGGGGTGGCTTCCAGATAGGCCCAGGGCCCGCTGCGGTTGGGGGCGACGATCAGCAGCTTGCCGTCGTCCTTCAGCACCCGCCACACTTCCCGCAGCAGGCGGCGGGCGTTCTCGGCGGTTTCCAGCCCGTGGACGAGCAGGACCCGGTCGAACAGCAGATCGGGAAACGGCAGCGCGTCTTCCTCGGCGGTGCAGGTAAGGTTGGGGGCGCCGGCCGGCCAGCGCGCGGCGCCGGTCTGCGCCGGGATGACGGCGACGCAGCGTGCCGCGGATTCCCGCCAGAGGCGGAGATAGGGCAGCGCGTAGCCAAGGCCGAGCACGTTCTGGCCCGCGAGACTCGGCCAGAAATCACCCAGCCGCTCCCGCAGCAGCCGCGCCGCCACCGCGCCGCGGGCGGTGGCGTAGAACTGCGCCTGGCCGTGCACATCCGCCATCCGCCCTGTTTAGCGCAGGCACGGGATGGGCAGAAGCCGGAACGCGGGAGGAGGTTGACGTGATGGGGCCGGGCGCCCTATCTCCCGCGGCTGTTGGTCTGGATGGCGGCGTAGCTCAGCGGTAGAGCAGGGGAATCATAATCCCTTGGTCGGTGGTTCAAATCCGCCCGCCGCTACCATCCTCGGCGTTGCACCGCCGGTGATGCCCCGAAGCCGCCGGCGAGCGGGGCGCCCGCGGGCCAGCGACGGAACCTGCCCGACCGGCTTGCACACCCCCGATGACATCGACCCGACCCTCCGTGACAGCCGGATGAAAGCGGGTGCCCGTCCCCCGGGACACGCCCCGGCGGAGCGGTGTGACAACGCTGCAAGCCCTGCTTACACTCCCGTCATGCCCCGCCCAGCCCCCGTCCCCGCGTCGACCGTCGAGCTCCTGGCCCGGTTGGTCGCTTTTGACACCACGAGCCGCAACTCCAACCTGGCGCTGATTGACTTCATCGCCGACTGGCTCGGCCGCCAGGGCGTGACGTTCCAGCTCAGCCACAACCCGGACGGCAGCAAGGCCAACCTGCACGCCCGGATCGGCCCCGACGTGCCGGGCGGGATCGCGTTGTCCGGCCATGTCGATACCGTGCCGGTCGACGGCCAGGCCTGGACCGGCGATCCGTTCGCGCTGCGCCGCCAGGACGGCAGGCTGCTCGCACGCGGCGCCTGCGACATGAAGGGCTTCGTCGCGGCCGGCCTTGCCCTGGTGCCGGAGCTGCTCTCGCGCCCGCCGGATCGCCCGCTGCGCCGGCCGGTGCATCTCTTCATCACCTATGACGAGGAGATCACCTGCGACGGCGCAAAGCGACTGATCGAAACGCTCGATGACGGCGGCGCGCGCCCGGCGCTGTGCGTGGTCGGCGAACCGTCCTCGATGCAGCCCATCCTCGCGCACAAGGGCAAGCACGACGTGCGGGTGACGGTGCGCGGCCATACCGGGCATTCGAGCACGCCCGGCAAGGGGGTGAACGCCGTGCAGGCCGCCGCCGAAGCGGTCGCCTGGGTCGCCGCGGAAGCCCGTCGCCTCGCCGCCGAGGGCCCGTTCGAAGATGGGTTCGACCCGTCCCACAGCACCATCCATGTGGGCACGATCAGCGGCGGGACGATCCTGAACATCATCCCCGAGCGCGCGCAGTTCACCATGGAATGGAGGACCATTCCGGCCGACGATCCGGCGGCGATGTTCGCCCGCTTCCGCGACCATGTCGCCAGCACGATCGAGCCGGCGATGCACGCGATCGATCCGGAGACCGGGTTTTCCTACGAGACGACGGCGGCGCTGCCCGGGATGTCGCTGCCGGCCGACCATCCGCTCGCCGACGTGGTACGCCAGCTCACCGGCGCCAACCACGCGGGCAAGGTGAGCTACGGCACCGAGGGCGGCTTCTATCAGAACGCGGGGATCGCAACGATCATTTGCGGCCCCGGCGACATCGCGCAGGCCCACAAGCCGGATGAGTTCGTGACCGAGGAACAACTGGCGCTGTGCGATCGATTCCTGCGGCGGCTGATCGACCGGCTGGCGGGGTAACCCCGTGTCGCCCCCCTCCCTGCCGCCGCTGCCGCGCTTCGAGGTCCGACTGGCGCCGCCCGACCTCGATCCCTGGCGCGAGGGGAACACGGGGATTCGCGGCTTCACCAGTTTTGTCGCCGGACGGCCGGGCCCGCACGCCGCGCTGCTTGCCCTGATGCACGGCAACGAGCTGGCGGGGGCGGTGGTGCTCGACCGGCTGCTGCGCGCGGGGCTGCGCCCGGCGCGCGGGCGGCTCACGTTCGGGTTCGTCAACCTCGCGGCGTTTGACCGCTTCGATCCGCGCCAGCCGACCCTGTCACGTTACGTCGACGAGGACATCAACCGGCTGTGGAACCCGGGCACGCTGGACGGGCCGCGGCGGTCCTGCGAGCTCGACCGGGCCAGGGAGATCCGCCCGCTGATCGATACGGTCGACGTGCTGGTCGATCTCCACTCGATGCTCTGGGACGCAGACCCGCTGGTGCTGTGCGGCGAGTCGCCGCAGGGCCAGGCGCTGGCGCTGGGGATCGGTGTGCCGCCGCTGGTCGTCGCCGATAGCGGCCATGCGAGCGGCCCGCGACTGATCGACTACGCGCGGTTCCGCGACCCGGATGATCCGGCGGCGGCGGTGCTCGTCGAGGCCGGCCAGCATTGGGAGCCGGCCACGGTCGATACCGCCGCGGCCAGCGTCGCCGGAGCCTTGCGGATGCTGGAGATGGTGACGTCCAGCGGGACGGCGTTCGGCTTGCCGCCACCCCCCGTCACGCCGCCCCCGCAGCGCGTGGCGGACGTGACGCAGGTGGTCACCGCCGCCACCAACGCGTTCGCGTTCGTGCAGCCTTGGCGCAGCGGGACCGTCATCCCCCGCCGCAACACGCTGCTCGCGTTCGACGGCGCGAGCGAAATCCGCACGCCGCACGACGACTGCCTGCTGGTCATGCCGAGCCTGCGCCCGAATCGCGGGCAGACCGCGGTCCGGCTGGCCCGCTTCGTGTGATAACGGCCCCCCCCGGCCCGAGGGCCGGGCGCCCGGTTTACGGGACCGGGACACGGCGCTACAGCCCGCCAATGACCCTTGTCCTCCCCGCTTCGCTGCCCCGGGCCGCGCTGATCACGGGCGGCGCGCATCGCCTTGGCGGCGCGATCGCGCGGGCGCTGGCCGGGGCCGGGTTCGACATCGCCCTGCATACGCGCCGCAGCACGGAGGCGGCCGAAGCCACCGCCGCCGAAATCCGCCGCGGCGGCCGGCACGCGACGGTGCTGCGCGCCGATCTCGCCCGCGAGACCGAGACCGTTGGCCTGCTGCCCGCGGCCGCCGCCGCACTCGGCCCGATCGGCGTGCTGGTCAACAATGCCAGCACGTTCGAGCGCGACGAGTGGGACAGCGTCACCCGCGAAAGCTGGGACGCGCATCTGGAACCGAACCTGCGCGCGCCGTTCGTCCTGATGCAGCACTTCGCCCGCGCCTTGCCGGCGGCGGCCGACGGCGTGGTGATCAACCTGCTCGATCAACGGGTCTGGTCGCTGACGCCGCTGTTCGTTTCCTACACCGTGTCCAAAGCCGCGCTCTGGGCACTGACCCAGTCGATGGCCCTGGCGCTTGCCCCGCGCATTCGGGTCAATGCGATCGGCCCGGGTCCGGCGCTGCCCAGCGCGCGCCAGACCCCGGAGCAGTTCGCGCGGCAATGCACGATGGTGCCGCTCGGGCACGGCACGTCGCCCGCGGAAGTGGCCCGCGCCGCTCTGGCCATTCTCGGCCTTCCGGCGATGACCGGCCAGATGATCGCCCTCGATGGCGGGCAACACCTGCAATGGGCCTCGGGCCGGACCGACCCGCCGCTCGAGGAGTAGCGCATGGACACGCCCCGCATCGCTTCGGCCTCCCGCGGGCTGCGCCGGGTGTTCATCCGCGATCTCGTTCTGCAGGTCAGCATCGGCGTTCACCCGCACGAACTGTCGGCGCCGCAGCCGGTCCGCATCAATATCGATCTCGGCGTGGAGGACGACGGCGCGCGGGCGCGATCGCGCTCCCCGGTCGGGCGCGGCGTGGGCCCGGACCAGCTTTCCCGGGTGGTCGACTACGAGGCGGTGGCCAATCGGGTACGCGCCCTCGTGGCATCCGGCCATGTCCGCCTGGTCGAGACCTTGGCCGAACGTATCGCCGAGGCCTGCCTGTTCGACCGGCGCGTGGTGCTGGCCCGGGTTCGGGTCGAGAAGCTCGCCGTGTTCGCGGATGCGGCATCGGCCGGGGTGGAAATCGAACGCCGCAGCGCTGATTTGTCCACCTCGTGAGGTCATCCATCCGTAACAACAAAGACATGCGGGCCGATCCTGGCTTCGTGATTCGCCCGTGAATAGAAATGCAGCGAAATCAACGGTGTGGCGGGATGCCTGGAATTTGGGCAAATTAAGGCGAGCCCGCGTGGAGCGCCGGTTTGGCACGATTGCCCAAAGCTTCACCCACAATGTTATCCACAGGTTTGGTGGAAAACCCGCCCGCAAGCCGACCGCCGATGAATGAACCCGAGGATCCGACACGGCCCGCCGGCGTACCGGAGCAGGACACCCCGCTCACCGGAGCGGCGGTGATCGCCGCCACGCTCGCCACGCTGCCGGCCAGCCCCGGCGTGTACCGGATGCTGGATGCGAAGGGCGACGCACTCTACGTCGGCAAGGCCCGGGCGCTCTCCCGCCGGGTCACCGCCTATACCCAGCCCGCCCGCCTGCCGGAGCGGCTGCGGCGCATGGTGGCGGAAACACGATCGATGGAGATCGTCACCACCCACACCGAGGCCGAGGCGCTGCTGCTGGAAGCGAACCTCATCAAGCGCCTCAAGCCGCGCTTCAACATCGTTCTGCGCGACGACAAATCCTATCCCTGGCTGATGCTGACGGAGGACCATCCGTTCCCGCAGATCGCCAAGCACCGCGGCGGGCGCACCCGCAAGGGCAGCTACTGGGGCCCGTTCGCCTCTGCCTGGGCGGTGAACCAGACGGTGACGGCGATGCAGCGGGTGTTCCTGTTGCGCTCCTGCGCCGACACGGTGTTCGCCGCCCGCACCCGGCCCTGCCTGCTGTTCCAGATCCGCCGCTGCTCCGCCCCCTGCGTCGGGCGGATCAGCCCGGACGACTACGCCGTGCTGGTGGCGCAGGCGAAGGCCTTCCTGGAAGGCAAGTCGGCGACGGTGCAGCAGGACCTGGCCGCCGAGATGGAACAGGCGGCGGCGGCGCTGGAGTTCGAGCGGGCGGCCGCGATCCGCGACCGTATCCGCGGCCTGACCCACGTGCAGGGGAGCGACGTGATCAACCCGGCCAGCCTCGGCGACGCCGACGTGATCGCCGCGTGGCAGGCGGCCGGGCAGACCTGCGTGCAGGTGTTCTTCATCCGTGGCGGGCGCAACAACGGCAACCGCGCCTTCTTCCCTTCCCATGCGCGGGGCGAGGAGGCCGCCGTGGTGCTCGGGGCCTTCATCGCGCAGTTCTACGACGACAAGCCGCCGCCACCATTGCTGTTGGTCAACCACGCGCTGCCCGAACAGGCGCTGGTGGCCGAGGCGCTCGGCCTGAAGGCCGGCCGCAAGGTGGAGATCGCCCTGCCGCAGCGCGGCGAGAAGCGCGCGGTGCTGGAGCACGCGGAGACGAACGCGCGCGAGGCGTTGGAACGCAAGCTGGCCGAGGCCGCCGGCCAGGCCAGGCTGCTGGAGGCCACCGCGACCCTGTTCGGGCTGCCCGCGCCGCCGCAACGGATCGAGGTCTACGACAACAGCCACATCATGGGCACCAACCCCTATGGCGCCATGGTCGTCGCCGGCGCGGAAGGCTTTCGCAAGGCCGCCTATCGCAAATTCGCCATCCGCGGCCCGATCACCCCAGGCGACGATTTCGCCATGATGCGCGAAGTGCTGACCCGCCGCTTCGGCCGCGCCCAGCGCGAGCAGGCCGAGGGCGGCAGTCCCGAACTGCCCGATCTGGTGCTGATCGACGGCGGCGCCGGCCAGCTATCGGCGGCGCGGACCGTGATGACCGAACTGGGGCTGGCGGAGGTGCCGCTGGTCGCCATCGCCAAGGGGCCGGATCGCGACGCCGGGCGGGAGTGGTTCCACATGGACGGCCGCGCCCCGTTCCAGCTGCCGCCGCGCGATCCGGTGCTGTATTTCCTGCAGCGGCTGCGCGACGAGGTGCACCGCTTCGTCATCGCCACCCACCGCGCCGGCCGCTCGCGCGGCCTGACCCGGAGCGAGCTGGATGAAATTCCGGGCATCGGCGCCGCGCGCAAGCGAGCGTTGTTGAATCATTTCGGCTCGGCGCGCGGCGTAAAGATGGCCGGGCAGGCCGATCTGGAAGCGGCGCCGGGGATCAGCCACGAGATCGCGCGGCGAGTCTACGCGCATTTCCACGCCGGGGCGCGGATGGAGGACGTTTCCCCGCATCCCGCAGGGGGCTAGGGTGGGAATGTCATGCTGACCGACCTGCCGAACCTGCTGACCTTGTCGCGGATCGGGGCCATTCCGATCCTGGTGGCGCTGGTGGCGCTGCGGCAGCCGGGCGCCGACCTCGCGGCATGCCTGCTGTTCAGCCTGGCGGGTTTCACTGATTGGCTGGATGGGCACTTCGCCCGCCGCCGGCGCCAGCAGTCCGATCTTGGCCGCATGCTGGACCCGATCGCCGACAAGCTGCTGGTCGGCGCCACCTTGATGGTGCTCGCCGGCGAGGGGCGGCTGACCGGCGGCATGCTCTATCCGGCGATCGTGATCATGCTGCGGGAAATCCTGGTGAGCGGGTTGCGCGAATACCTCGCGGGAATCCGGGTCGGCCTGCCGGTGACGAAGCTGGCGAAGTGGAAGACCGGGTTCCAGATGGGCGCGCTCGGCACCTTGCTGGCGGGCGATCCCGCGGCCCGGCTGCTGCACCTGGGCTTCCTGCCGGTGACCGCGATCGGCGGGGCGATGTTGTGGGCTGCGGCGGTACTTACCCTGCTCACCGGGTGGGACTACCTCACGGCCGGGCTGCGGCACGCGTCCGGCGCGATGGGGCTGGACCACTAGGCCCCGCCCGGACCGCCGCGACCGAATCGATCGATCCGTGCGATCAACGCGGCCGCGTGCCGGCCGTCGCGGTCAGCCGCGCCAGAACGGCTTGTTCGCCTCGTGCTCGGCCTCGGCGAACGTCACGCCGATATCCTTGAGCAGACCGGCGTCCAACCCGGCGATGCGGGCCCGCGACCGCTGCCGCCGCCACGCGGCCGATAGCGCCGCCACGACCCGGCCGAACCACGACGCGATCCGTGGCGCGCGGCCACGGCGCGGCAGCGGCAGCGCCCAGGCCCCGCCATGCGGCGGCGACGGGGCATCGGAGGCAAGGAACGCGGCGATCGGCGATGTGCCGGACATGGGAACCTCCCGCAGCAGCGGATAGTGTGAACGATCGCAAGATAGGTACGGAGCCTGAATCAGAAAAACGAATTGTCGTTATGGATTGGATCACGCATATTGATGCCATGAGCCCGTCGCCCACGCTCGATCCCGATCTGTTGCGCGCCTTCCTGCTGATCGCCGAAGGCCACAGCTTCACCGAAGCTGCCGGGCTGCTGGGCCGCACCCAGTCTGCGGTGTCGATGCAGATCAAGCGGCTGGAGGAGGTGCTCGGCCAGCCGGTCCTGCACCGGGGCAAGGGCAACGGGATCGACCTGACACCGCACGGGCAGTTCCTGCTGCTCCGCGCGCGCCAGATCCTGTCGCTGAACGACGAGGTGGTGGCGATGTTCCACGCCCCGCAGGTCGCCGGCACGGTGCGGCTCGGCACGCCGGACGACTACGCGTTCGGCTACCTGCCGCCGGTGCTCAAACGCTTCGCCGACACCCATCCGGCGGTGCAGGTCGATGTGCTGTGCGAGCCGTCCGCCTTGCTGGTGGAGCGGCTGAAGCGCGGCGAGCTCGACCTCGCCCTGCTGTCGGAGGGCACTCAGCCACGCAGCCTGGCCGCCGTGCCGCTATGGCGCGGGCGGCTGGTGTGGGTCACGTCAAGCCGCTACGCGCCGCATCGGCTGGACCCGCTGCCGCTGGCGCTGGCCAGCCCGGATCCCTTGTCGGAACGATGCGGCTGCGATTGGAGCCGCGCGGCCGTCGAGGCGCTGGAGCGTGCCGGACGCCGCTTCCGCGTCGCCTACACCTCGGGCTCCCAGGTTGGCACCCATGCGCCGGTGCTCGCCGGCCTGGCGGTGACCGTCTCGGCCCAGGCGTGGCTGCCCGAAGGCTTGCGTCCCACGCGCCCCGAGGAAGGCCTGCCGCTGCTGCCGGAATACGGCATCCAGCTGGTCCGGGGCCGCGCCGCCAACCGCGACGTGGCGGAGGCCCTCGCCCAACATATCCAGGAAAGCTGCCTGCTGGACGTCGCTCAGGGACGCGCGGCCTGATCGCGGCGGCCATTTCCCATACCGTGCCGGTTCGTGCCAGCCTCTCCTTGCCCGCCTCGGAGGAGCCGCCCATGCCTGCCGCCCCGGCCCGTCTGCCGCGCTCCATCGCCACCGTCACCCTTGCCGGCACGTTGCCCGACAAGCTGGAGGCCGCCGCGCGCGCCGGCTTCGACGCGGTCGAGGTGTTCGACGCCGACCTGCTGACCTTCGACGGCAGTCCCGCCGACATCCGCCGCATTGCCGGCGACCTCGGCCTGGCCATCGTCCTGTGGCAGCCGTTCCGCGATTTCGAGGCGGTGGAGCCGGCGCGCCTGGCCCGCAATCTCGATCGCGCCGAGCGCAAGTTCGACGTCATGGCCGCGCTCGGCGCGCCGATGATGCTGGTCTGCTCCAGCACCGACCCGGCGGCGCTGGCCGACGACGCGCGGGCCAGCGCCGATCTCGCCGCGCTGGCCGCCCGCGCCGCCGCCCGCGGCCTGACACTCGGCTACGAGGCGCTGGCCTGGGGGCGGCACGTCAACCGATGGCGCCACGCCTGGCGTATCGTGGAGGCGGCGGCGCATCCCGCGCTCGGCCTCGTGCTCGACAGTTTCCACGTGCTGGCGGCGGGCGACGACCTGGACGGGATCAGCCAGGTTCCGGCGTCGCGCCTCGCTTTCGTCCAACTGGCGGATGCGCCGCTGCTGTCGATGGATGCGCTGTCCTGGAGCCGGCACCATCGGCTGTTTCCCGGGCAGGGCCAGTTGCCGGTCGCGCGCTTCCTGTCGCAGGTGCTGGACGCCGGCTATGCCGGGCCGCTGTCGCTGGAAATCTTCAACGACGAGATGCGTGCCGCGCCGGCGCGGATGACGGCGCGCGACGGGCTGCGCTCGCTCGTGCTGCTGGAGGCCGAGGCGCGGCCCACGGTTGCTGCCGCCGCGCTGCCGCCGCCGCCCGCCTATGACGGCATCGAGTTCCTGGAATTCGCGATCGACGCCGCCGGGCGCGACGGGCTGGCCGCTTATCTCGGCGCCCTCGGCTTCGCCTATGCCGGGCGGCATCGGTCGAAGTCGGTGGAGCTGTATCGCCAGGGCCGCGCCAACCTGATCCTGAACAGCGAGCCCGACAGCGCCGCGGCCGAGCATTTCCACCTGCACGGGCCCGCGGTCTGTGCCATGGCGTTCCGGGTCGACGACGCGGCACGCGCGCAAGCGCGCGCCGCCGCCCTGCTGGCGCCGCCGTGGCACGAACGTACCGGCCTCGGCGAGCGCCGCATTCCCGCCCTGCGCGCCCCCGACGGCACCCTGATCTTCCTGGTCGAGCCGGACGGCGGGGAACGCACGATCTATGACGACGATTTCGTGCTCGATCCGACCGCGGCGGAGCCCGATGCCGCGCTGCTCGAAATCGACCACGTCGCCCAGGCGCTGCCGGCCGGGCGGATGGACGGTTTCGTCCTGTTCTACAAGGCGGTGTTCGGGTTCGAACCGCAGCCGCTGTGGGAACTGCCGGATCCCTACGGGCTGATCCGCTCGCGGGCGCTGGTCAGCGCCGACTGCTCGATCCGCCTGCCGCTCAATATCTCCGAAGGGCGGGAGACGGCGACCGGGCGGTTCGTGTCCGCGTTCGCCGGCGCGGGCGTGCATCATGTCGCCTTCGCCTGCACCGATATCGAAGACGCGGTGAGCGCCGCACTCGCCCGCGGCGCGCGGATGCTGCCGATCCCGCCCAACTACTACGACGATCTGGCGGCGCGGCTGGAGCTTGCGCCGGGGCTGCTGGCGAAGCTGCAACGGCTCCATCTGATGTACGACCGCGACGAAGGCGGGGCGTATTTCCAGGCCTACACCGCGTCGTTCCAGGACAGGTTCTTCTGCGAAATCGTGGAGCGCCGCGGCTACACGCAGTTCGGCGCCGCGAATGCCGGCGCCCGGCTCGCCGCGCAGTCGCAGCGGCGCGCGGACGCCACCCTCGCGGCGCGGCTGGCGCTGCTGTAGCGGGGGCGTCTCGACGGCAGCGGCTGATTCCGCGCGGCGGCAGCCCAGGCGCAGGCGGTTCGGTCGTTCCCCTCCTGTCGCGCTACCACGCCGTCCGGAACCCGGCGAACCGGGTCGGGATGCGCCGCAGATCCGCCAGCAGGTCGGGCGGCAGGCCAGGCGCCACCGTGATCGCGTCGATCACCCCGCCGAACCGCGCCGCCGCCACCGCCGCCAACTGGTCATGGCGGCCGATCGCGGTGAACAGCGCGACCACCTCGTCCGGCACCGCCGCCGCCATCTCGGTCCATTGTCCGGCCTTGGTCATCGCGTTGAGCTTGCGGCCGAGATCGCCGAGCCCGTGCATCTCCAAGACGGGCCAATAGGCCGGTGTGGAGCCGTAGAAGGCGATCCGTCCGCGCGCCACCTCCATCGCCCGCGCCACCGCGGCGTCGTCCGCTCCGGTGGCGACGAACCCGCCGCCCACGATCTCGAAGCCCTCGCGGGCGCGTCCGGTGCGGGCGAAGCCCTCGGCGAGGCGCGGCAGGATTTCGGCGTCCAGATACGCCGCGGTGCAGAACGGGTGCAGCCGCACGCCGTCCGCCACCTCTCCCGCCAGCCGCAACGTGTTGGGGCCGACCGCGGCCAGGGTCACCGGGACCATCGGCAGCCGCCGCGACGGCGGCACGAAATAGGGCGGCATCAGGGTGAAGCGATAATGCGCGCCTTCGTGGCTGAGCCGCGCGCCGGTCTCCCACGCGGTCCAGATCGCGCGCAGTGCCTGCACGTACTCGCGCAGGCGCGGCGCCGGCGCCGACCACGGCACGCTGAACCGGCGCTCGTTATGCGGGCGGATCTGCGGCCCGAGGCCGAGCACGAACCGGCCGCGGGAGGCGATCTGCAGGTCCCAGCCCGCATTCGCCACCACCATCGGACTGCGCGGGAAGGCGATGGCGACCGAGGTGGCGAGCCCGATCCGCTCCGTGCCCACGGCCGCGACCGCCAGTGGCAGGAACGGATCGTGCTTGTTCTCCGCGGTGGTCAGGCCGTCATAGCCGGCAGTCTCGGCCGCCAGGGCGGCGGCGGGCACATCGCGCAGGTCGTCCTGCGGCAGGGTGGTGAAGACGCGCATCGCGGGGCTACAGCGTCGCTTCCGCCACCACCCGCATCGCCTCGATGGACGCGCCGGTCAGCACGATGGTGCCGACATGCCCGTCCTTCGCGGCCTCCTTCCACGCGGCCAGCCGGTCGCGGATGCGCTCCGCCGGTCCCACCAGGGAGATTTCGTCGATCAGCGCATCCGGCACGGCCGCCGCGGCCGCGTTCTTCTTGCCGTCGAGATAGAGGTCCTGGATCGTTCGCGCCGCATCGGGATAGCCGAGCTTCATCGCCAGATCGTTGTAGAAATTCTTCGCCCGCGCTCCCATCCCGCCGATATAGAGCGCAAGCTCCGGCCGGATCGCATCGCGGCAGGCCGCCACGTCCGGCCCCAGGCGGGTGCGCACATAGGGGGCGACGTCGAAGCCGGCCAGGCGCGCCGGCCGGCCGGCCTTCGTCATGCCCGCCAGGATGGGATCGGAGACGATCCGCGGCTGCTCCGGCGAATAGAAGATCGGCAGCGTTCCGTTCGCCACCTCGCCCGCCGTGCGCAGCCCGGCCGGGGTGATGGACGCGGTGTAGATCGGCAGCGACGGATCGCCGTGGATGATCGAGCGCAACGGCTTGCCGAGCCCGGTGGCGTCCGTCCCGGCATAGGGAATGGTATATTCCTCGCCGGCGAAGGCCAGCGGCTTCTCGCGCGCCAGGATCTGCCGGACGACGGCGATGTATTCCCGTGTCCGGGTCATCGGCTTGCCGAACCGCACGCCGTGCCAGCCTTCCACCACCTGCGGCCCGGACATGCCGACGCCGAACAGGAAGCGGTTGCCCGACAACGCCTGCAGGGTCATCGCCGTCATCGCCGCGCAGGCGGGCGTGCGCGCCGGGATCTGCATGATGCCGGTGCCGGCCTTGATCCGGGTGGTGCGTGCCAGCACCCACGCGACCGGGGAGACGGCGTCGGTCGAATAGGACTCGCCGGTCCAGACCTGCGAAAAGCCGAGCCGTTCCGCTTCCAGCACCACATCCATGTCCGGATGCGGCGTCGCGCCGGCCATCTTCAGGGTGATCCCGAGCTGCATCGCACGCCTCCTGCCCATGACGGTCCCGCGCCGTCGCCCCCCGCGGGTCCAGCCCGGGATGTCGGCGGGGGACGAACCCCGCATCGGGACCTTTGCGCGACGACCATAAGCGGCCGGAGGGACGCCGGCTACCGGCCCCCGAGCGGTGCGGCGGCCGGGTCCGGGCGGGCGGTGGGGCGGTTCAGAGCTTCGCCGCCACCTCGTCGTGGAAGCGGCGCATGTTGTCGAGCGTGGCGGCCAGGGTCGGGCCGAACAGGCCGAAATCCACCGAGGTGACCCCGAGATCCCGCAGGCTTCGGATGTCGCCCGCGAAATCGGCCGCCCCGCCGGTGAACAGCTTGCGCTCCCCGTCGACCGAGCCCTTCGGCTGCGCTTCCGGGTTCGACGACACCCGGTACGACAGCGCGACCGACGCGGGGTCGCGCCCGGCCTTCTCGGTCAGCATGCGCAGCCGTGCCACGCCGGCCTGGTAGCGGGTGAGCGTGTCCATCGGATGCGCCGGATTGGTGCCGATCGGGTACCAGGCGTCGCCATAGGCGGCGGTGCGGCGCAACGCCGGCCCGCTTTCGCCGCCGATCCAGATCGGGATCGGCCGCTGCACCGGCTTCGGCTGGAACACCACGTTGGAGAACTTCACGTATTTGCCGTCGAACCGCGGATCGTCCTTCGACCACAGCTCCCGGCAGGCCATCATCGTCTCATCGGTCACCGCGCCGCGTTCGGCGAAGGGCGGCGTGCCGACCGCCTCGAACTCCTCCTGCATCCAGCCGGCACCGATGCCCAGGGTCAGCCGGCCTTTCGACAGCACGTCGAGCGTGGCGAGCAGCTTCGCCGTCAGCACCGGCGGCCGGTGCGGCACCACCATCACCGAGGTCACGATGCGCAGCTTCGAGGTCTTGGCGGCGATGAACATCGCCGTCATCAACTGCTCGTGCCGGTCCACCAAGGCGCCGGACGGAAACTCCCCGCTGTCGGTGTAGGGATAGCGGGAGCCGATATCGGTCGGGATGATGATGTGGTCGCTGACCGTGACGTAGGCGAAGCCCAGCATCTCCGCTTCGGTGGCGATGCGGGCAATGCTGTCGGGGTCGGTCAAGGCGCCGCTGGTCGGCGCGCTGCAGCCGATCTGCATGGGTTTCCTCCGTGGGGCCGCCGGGGGCGGATTTGCGTCGGGCCCGACGTTACCACAGGATGCCGCCCGCACCACGAGCGGGGGAGAGCCACGGGTGGAGTTCGGCATCCATATCGGCGCGCGAGGCGCCCTCGCCGCGCCGGGCGACCTGGCCGCGGTGGCGCGGGACGCCGACACGCTGGGCTACGCCACGATCGGCGTGCCCGACCGGCTGGTGCTGCCGCGCGCGGTCGCCACGCGCTACCCGTATACCGAGGACGGCGTGTGGGTCGGCGCGCAGACCGCGGAGTGCCTGGACGTTCTGGGCGCGCTTTGCTTCCTCGCCGGCATCACCTCCCGCGTGCGGCTGATGCCGTCGGTGCTGGTGGTGCCGTATCGCCCGGCGGTGGTGGCCGCCAAGATGCTCGCCACCGTCGACGTGCTCTCCGCCGGCCGGTTGATCGCCGGCGTCGGGGTGGGCTGGCTGGCGGAGGAATACGCCCCGCTCGGCGCGCCGCCGTTCGCCCGGCGCGGTGCGGTGACGGATGCCTACCTGGCGGCGATGCAGGCGCTGTGGACCGAGGCGGCGCCGAGCGCCGCCGGACCGCATGTCGCGTTCCAGGATTTGTTGTTCCAGCCCAAGCCGGTGCAGCCCCGCGTTCCGGTCTGGGTCGGCGGCGAGAGCGAGGCGGCCATGCGCCGCACCGCGCGGTTCGGCACCGCGTGGTATCCTGCCTCCCACAACCAGCAGACGCCGTTCGACACGCCGGAGCGTCTGGCCGCCGGCATGGCGCGGCTGGCGCGCGCCGCCGAAGCGGCCGGGCGCGATCCCGCCGGCATCGACACCGCGCTGCTGTGGTTCAAGCCGGTGGAATGGAGCGCGCGGCGCACCGCCGAGGGCCGGCGGCAGATGTTCACCGGCAGCGCCGATGATCTGCGCGCGGACGCCGCCGCATTCGCCGCCGTCGGCGTGCGCCAGATCATCGTCGTGCTCCAGGCGCCGACGATCGAGGAAACCCGCGACCGCCTGGCGCGGTTCGCGGCCGACGTCATCTCGCCCGCGCGCGCCTGAGCGCCAGCCGTTCGCGCATAGCCGAAGATGGATGCAATGACCGACGACGACCTGCTGCAGACCCCGCTCGCCACCTTGCTCGCCGTCGCCGCCGCGCGGCGGGACGCCGCGTTCGGGCGCACCATCTCCTACTCCCGCAAGGTGTTCATTCCTCTTACGCATCTATGCCGGGACGTGTGCCACTATTGCACCTTCGCGCAGCGGCCGCGGCAGGATCGGCCGGCCTATCTGACCCGCGGGCAGGTGCTGGCGATCGCCCGCGCCGGCGCCGCGGCGGGATGCACGGAGGCGCTGTTCACGCTCGGCGACAAGCCCGAACTGCGCTACCGCGCGGCGCGGGAGGCGCTGGACGAGCTCGGCCATCCCAGCACGATCGCCTACCTCGCCGCGATGTGCGCCGCGGTGTTCAAGGAAACCGGGCTGCTTCCGCACGTGAACCCCGGCGTCATGACGACCGAGGAGATCGCCGCCCTGCGCGACGTCTCCGCCAGCCAGGGCGTGATGCTGGAATCCGTCTCGCCGCGCCTGTGCGAACCCGGCGGGCCGCATTACGGCTCCCCCGACAAGCAGCCGGAGCGGCGGCTGGAGACCATCCGCAGGGCCGGCGAGCAGGCGGTGCCGTTCACCACCGGCATCCTGATCGGCATCGGCGAGACGCGGGCGGAACGGATCGACAGCCTGCGCGCCATCGCCGCGCTGCACGACGCGCACGGGCACATCCAGGAAGTGATCGTTCAGAATTTCCGTGCCAAGCCCGGCACGAAGATGGCGGGCGCGGCGGAACCCGATCTCGACGACCTGCTCTGGAGCATCGCCGCAGCGCGGTTGATCCTGCCGACCGATGTCCATGTCCAGGCGCCACCCAACCTGTCGCCGGAGGTGTATCCGCAGCTGATCGCGGCGGGGATCGACGATTGGGGCGGGGTGTCCCCGGTCACGCCCGACCACGTGAACCCCGAAGCGCCGTGGCCGGCGATCGCCGCGCTGGCGGCGCGCAGCGCCGAGGCGGGCAAGATCCTGGTGCCGCGCCTGCCGATCTATCCGTCCTTCGCCTTCGCCGCCGATCGCTGGTGCGCCCCGGCGCTGGCCACCGCGGTGCGGCGCGGCATCGATTCCGAGGGCTTCGCGCGCGAGGACGACTGGGCGCCCGGGCGCGCCGTGGCGCCGCCGGTCCCGGCCCCGCGCCTGGCCGCCGCAGACCCGGCGGTGGTTGCAGCCGTCGAACGCGCCGGCGGCGGGGCACGCCTGGACGAGGCGGCGATCGTGCGCCTGTTCGCCGCGCGCGACGCCGACTACGCGCACGTGATCGCGGCGGCCGACGCGCTGCGCCGGACCGTTTCCGGCGAGACCGTGCGCTACGTCGTCAACCGCAACATCAACTACACCAATATCTGCTATTATCGGTGCAAGTTCTGCGCGTTCTCCAAAGGCAGGACGCACGAGGCGCTGCGCGGCACGCCGTACGACCTCGACCTGGAGGAGATCGTGCGCCGCGCGGTGGAAGCCTGGGACCGCGGCGCCACCGAGGTCTGCCTGCAGGGCGGCATCCACCCCGACTATACCGGCGCCACCTATCTCGGCATCTGCCGGGCCATCAAGCAGGCGCTGCCGGGGATGCACGTGCACGCCTTCTCGCCGCTGGAAG
Source organism: Rhodospirillales bacterium (assembly GCA_028869315.1). Classification (GTDB taxonomy): domain Bacteria; phylum Pseudomonadota; class Alphaproteobacteria; order Acetobacterales; family Acetobacteraceae; genus JAJZVS01. The sequence goes on along the minus strand of JAGWSV010000026.1, from coordinate 10,452 downwards.
TGACGCAGGGGGCCGCCACGCTCGGCATTTCGGTGCCGGACTTCCTGGCGCAACTGAAGGCAGCCGGCCTCGGCACCCTGCCCGGCACGGCGGCCGAGATCCTGGACGATCCGGTGCGCGAGGTGATCGCGCCCGACAAGATCATGACGCGGCAATGGCTGGACGTGGTGGCCGCGGCGCACCGGCTTGGCCTGCGCACCACGGCGACGATCATGTACGGCCATGTCGAGCGGCCGGAGTCCTGGGCGCGCCACCTGCTGGCGCTGCGCGACCTGCAAGCCGAAACCGGTGGCTTCACCGAATTCGTGCCGCTGCCGTTCGTGCACATGGAAGCGCCGATGTATCTGCGCGGCCTGGCCCGCAAGGGGCCGAGCTTCCGCGAGGCGGTGCTGATGCACGCGGTCTCCCGCCTCGTGCTGCATCCGCTGATCACGAACATCCAGGCATCCTGGGTGAAGATGGGGCCGGAGGGCGTGGCCGCGTGCCTGCAGGCCGGCGCCAACGACCTTGGCGGGACGTTGATGAACGAAAGCATTTCCCGCGCGGCGGGCACCGAGCACGGGCAGGAGTTCCCGCCCGAGGCGATGGAGGCGCTGATCCGCGGGATCGGGCGGGCACCGGCGCAGCGCTCAACCTTGTATGGTCCGATCGGCAACGAGCGCCGCGCCCGGTCGTTCGGCGCGCCGGAGCTGGCGCCGGTGGTGCAGACGCCGCCGCGCAAGGTGCTGGCGGCGGAGTAGAGGGCCGGTCCGGCCACGGGGTTACCGGTCGGCCGTGGCCTCAGGCACGTTACCGGTCGGCCGTGGCCTCCGGCAGCGGGTGCGGCAGCCCGGCCAGAAGCGACCGCGCCAACGCCTCCGCCACGCAGCGATAGCCGAGGTCGTTGTGATGGAGCTTGTCGCCGGCGATGAACTCAGCCGCCGGGTTGCCTTCCCGCGCCCAGCCGCGCATCAGCCGGTCGCGGGAGAACAGCGCCGCCCCGGTCGCGCGCGCGATTTCCGCCAGTTCCCGGTCGAACACCAGGCTGTCGCCGCTGGCGAGCACGCGGGGCGAGCGCTGGTTGTCCATCAGCACGACGTCGATCCCGCGCCGCTGCAGCCGTTGCACGCCTTCGGTGACCAGGCGGCGGAACGCGTCCGGATCATGCCGCCGCAGCGCCGCGTTGGCGCCGACCTGCCAGATCGCGACCTGCGGGCGGTGGGCGATCACGTCACGTCCCATCCGCGCCAGCTCGCGGCGCGCATCCTGCCCGCCGATCCCGCGGTTGATCACGATGATCTGCCGCCCGGGCCACGCGGCCCGCAGCGCCTGCTGCAACTCCGCCGGGTAGGTCTCCTCCGGCCCCGACGCCATCACCCCTTCGGTGGAGGAGGAGCCCAGGGCCACGATCTTCACCGTCCTGCCCTGGGCCAGCGCGGAGGCGAGATGCGGCAACACCAGGGCCGGCAGCCCGGGATCGGGCGGGCAGGCCGGCTCCTCCGCACCCGCCGCCGGCGGACCTGCAGCCCGTGCCGCAAGCGGCAACGCAGCCCGTGCCGCAAGCGGACCTGCAGCCCGTGCCGCAAGCGGCAACGCGCACGCCAGCAAACCGCAGACCAGCCAAGCGCTGGCGGAGTGGCGTCCTGCCGAACGTCCCGCTCGCTCAGCCCGCATCGAGCGCCCGCTTCAGGGCGCTGTTCACCAGCGCCGGATTGCCCTTGCCGGCCATCGCCTTCATCACCTGGCCGACGAAGAAGCCGAACAGCTTGTCCTTGCCGCCCCGGTACTCCGCGACCTTGTCGGCGTTGTTCGCCAGCACCGCGGCCACCGCCGCGTCGATCGCGCCGGTATCGGTGACCTGCCGCAGCCCCTTGGCGTCGATGATGGCATCCGGGGACTGGCCGGTCTCCACCATCGCCTCGAACACTTCCTTGGCGATGCGGCCGTTGATGGTGGCATCCGCCATCCGGTCGAGCAGCGCGCCGAGCGCCGCCGCGGTGACCGGGCTGGTTTCGATCGTCTGCCCGGTGCGGTTCAGGGCGGCGAACAGATCGCCCATCACCCAGTTGGCGGCGAGCTTGGCGTCACGCCCCTTGGCCACCGCTTCGTAGAAATCCGCCGTCGCCTGTTCCGCCACCAGCACCGCGGCGTCGTAGGCGGGCAGGCCGTACTCGCGCACGAACCGCGCGCGTTTGGCGTCCGGCAGTTCCGGCAGGCCGGCTTTCAGCTCCGCGATCCAGGCTTCGTCCAGCACCAGCGGCAGCAGGTCGGGATCGGGGAAGTAGCGGTAGTCGTGCGCGTCTTCCTTGCTCCGCATCGGGCGGGTTTCGCCGCGGCCGGGGTCGTAGAGGCGGGTTTCCTGCTCCACCATCCCGCCGTCTTCCCACACGGCGATCTGCCGTTTCGCTTCCGCCTCGATCGCCTGCATCACGAAGCGGATCGAATTGACGTTCTTCACCTCGCAGCGGGTGCGGAACGGCTCGCCGTGCTTGCGCACGCTCACGTTAACGTCGGCGCGCATGGAGCCTTCGTCCATGTTGCCGTCGCAGGTGCCGAGATAGCGCAGGATGGTGCGCAGCTTGCGCAGATAGGCGCCGGCTTCCTCCGGGCTGCGCAGGTCGGGCTCGCTCACGATCTCCATCAGCGCCACGCCGGCGCGGTTGAGGTCGATCAGCGACTTCGACGGGTGCTGGTCGTGCAGCGACTTGCCGGCATCCTGTTCCAGGTGCAGCCGGGTGACGCCGATCTGCTTCGATTCGCCGTCCGCCAGCTCGATCTCGATCGTGCCTTCGCCGACGATCGGGTGCGCGAACTGGCTGATCTGGTAGCCGGCCGGCAGGTCGGCATAGAAATAGTTCTTGCGGTCGAACCGGCTGACCGGGTTGATCCGCGCGTTCAGCCCCAGCCCGGTGCGCACCGCCTGCGCCACGCATTCGCGGTTGATCACCGGCAGCATGCCGGGGAAGGCGGCGTCGACGAAGCTCACCTGCGAATTGGGCGCGGCGCCGAACGTGGTGGCGGCGCCGGAGAACAGCTTGGCGTTGCTGATGACCTGGGCGTGAACCTCCAGCCCGATCACGGTTTCCCAGGGGCCGGTCGAGCCTTCGAGCACGTAGGAAGCCATGGGGGGTGGGTACCTCGGATCGCAGTCAAGGGGCGCCGGCGGGGCGGCAAAGCCCACAGATATAGGAGGTCGACGGCGATCGGAAGCGGTGCCGGTGCACGGCCCGTGGCGGTTTGACGGTCGGCGCCGCCCGCCTATCCTGCGGGCCTGGGCCGGAAGGCCGGTCCCCACCGGGCAGGACGCGCGCCATGCAGCAGGACCAGGAACTGTTCGCCACCATCCGCGACAAGCTGTTTACCGCCGCGATCGGCGACGTGATGGATGCCAACGGGCTCACCCGCCAGTTCCTGCCGCCGGAGATCCGGGCGCTGAACCCGGAGACGGTGCTCGTCGGCCGCGCGATGCCGGTGCTGGAAGCCGATTGCTGCGGCGAGACCATCGCCCATACCGGGGCCGCGCATTCCTTCGGGCTCATGTTCCGCGCCCTCGACGAGTTGCGCGCCGGCGAGGTTTACATCTGCACCGGGGCCTCGCCGCGCTACGCATTGTGGGGCGGGCTGATGAGCACCCGCGCCCACGCGCTGGGCGCGGCCGGCGCGGTGCTGGACGGGTTTCATCGCGACACAAGCGAGATCCGCGCGATGGGCTTTCCGCTGTTCTCCTCCGGCGCCTATGCGCAGGACCAGCGGCTGCGCGGGCGGGTGATCGACTTTCGCTGCCCGATTGAGTTCCGCAACGGCGTGCGGGTGGCGCCGGGCGACGTGATCGTCGGCGACGTCGACGGCGTGCTCGCGATTCCGAAGGAGCACGCCGCCGACATCGTGCGTCAGGCGGTGGCGAAAGTTGCCGGGGAGGAAGACGTGCGACAGATGATCCTGCGGGGGGAACGGACGGCGGCGGTGTTCGAGAAAACCGGGATCATGTAGCCGGGCCGTCGCCGGTCAGCGCCGCGCGAGCGGAACGACGCTTCCCGCGGCGCGGTCGAGGCCGGTGGGCCCATGGGAGGTTGCACCGGACCCGGATGCGGCGGCGTGCAGCAGGCCCGGCGCGACGTTCCAGTGCTGACCGTCGTCGGTGATGACCGTCACGGTCTTGCGGTTGTAGCGGATAAGCGTCCCATGGATGACGCCACGTCCGTCCGGCTGGAACGCGACCCGATCGCCGATGCGGAAATCGAGCATCGCGGCGTGCGCGCGCACCTGACCCAGCAGGCGCAGCCGCGCGACGATCCGATGATTGAGGGCGATCAGTTCCGCTTCCGTCAGCCGGTCGATGTCGAAGTCCATCGTCACCTGCCTCCCTGCCATGCCCGACCGGCCTGCGCCTTGCCTGCCGCCGGCGCGGCGCGCGGTCTCCGGCCCCGTCAATATCCGACCACAAGACCTGGCGTCCACGCCCATCGGGCGGCAGCCGCAGGCGGGGCGGCGGACGTTCCGCCGCGAGCCGCGCGCTTCCTGTCGCCGGGCGGCGCGGCCGGGCGTCTCCGTGCCGTCGCGCGCCGCCCGCCGGCGGCGCGCGGCTTGACGGCACCGTGAGGCAGGATAAAGCCTCCGTTCATGACCACGCCCGAGATCGCCGCGATCGCCGACAACCTGCGACTTGTGCAGGCGCGGATCGCCGCGGCCGCCACCGCCGCCGGGCGGGCGCCCGACAGCGTGACCCTCGTCGCCGTCTCCAAGACCAAGCCCGCCGCCGCGGTCGCCGCCGCACTCGCCGCCGGGCAGATGGTGTTCGGGGAAAACCGGGTGCAGGAAGCCGCCGAGAAGTTCCCCGCCTTGCGCGCCGCCCATCCGGGCCTGCGCCTGCACCTGATCGGCGGGCTGCAAACCAACAAGGCGCGCGATGCGGTGCGGCTGGCCGATGTCATCGAAACGCTCGATCGCCCCCGCCTCGCCGATGCGCTGGACGCGGCGATGGAAAAGGAGGGCCGTCGCCCGGACCTGCTGATCGAGGTCAACACCGGCGAGGAGCCGCAGAAATCCGGCATCGCGCGGCACGAGGCGGACCGGTTCATCGCCGACTGCCAGGCCCGCTTCGGGGCGCAGCTGCGCGGATTGATGTGCGTCCCGCCGCTTGGCGAGGACCCGCGCCCGCATTTCGCCTGGCTCGCCGATTGCGCCGGGCGGCACCGGCTGCCGGTGCTGTCGATGGGCATGTCGGCGGATTTCGAGATCGCGATCGCTTGCGGCGCCACCTGGGTGCGGGTGGGTTCGGCGATCTTCGGCGCGCGCGGCTGAACGCGGCACCGGTCAAGAAAGGGAACACGCCATGCAGGAATTGTTGCCGGCAGCCGCGAAGATCGGGGCACGGCTGAAAGCGCGCGCGGAAACCATCGCGATCGCAGAATCCTCCACCGGCGGGCTGATCAGCGCCGCACTGCTCGCGGTGCCCGGGGCGAGCGCCTATTTCCTCGGCGGCAGCGTGATCTACACCCGCTTCGCGCGGGCGGCCTTCCTGGACATCCCCGACCCGCTGCCGGACGGCATGCGCGCCTCCAGCGAGCCCTACGCGGCGCTGCTGGCCGGCGTCGTGCGCAAAAGCTGCAATGCCACCTGGGGCCTGGGCGAGACCGGCGCCACCGGCCCCACCGGCAACCGCTACGGCGACGCGGCGGGCCATACCTGCATCGGGCTCGCGGGACCGGTTTCCCGCAGCCTGACCCTGGAGACCGGCAGCGCCGACCGGGTGGCCAACATGCGCGCCTTCGCCGCGCGCGCCCTGGCGCTGCTGGCGGAAGCCCTGGAGTAGACGCGATGTGCAGGACCGATCGCCACCGCTCGGGCTGCCCGGTGCCGCGCCGATGAGCATCGTTGCGCTGCACGCCGCCGCCCCGGCGCTCGCCCCGACGCCGGAACTGACCGTCGTCATCCCCTGCTACAACGAGCGCGCCAATGTCGCGCTGATGGTCGCCAAGCTGCATACGGCGCTGGCCGGAATCGCCTGGGAAGCGGTGTTCGTGGACGACAACAGCCCCGACGGCACCGCGGAAGCGGCGCGCGCCATCGCCCGGCACGACCCGCGGGTGCGCGCCATCCGCCGCATCGGCCGCCGCGGCCTCGCCTCGGCGGTGATCGAGGGCGCGCTCTCGTCCTCGGCCGACTATGTCGCGGTGATCGACGGCGACCTGCAGCACGACGAGCGGAAGCTCGCCGACATGCTCTCCGCCCTGCGCGAAGGCGGCTGCGACATCGCGGTGGGCAGCCGGCACGTCGAGGGCGGCAGCAACGAGGGGCTGGCGAATTCCTGGCGCCACCGGTTGTCGGACACGGGGATCCGGCTGGCCCAGTTCAGCCTGCCGGTGAAGCTCACCGACCCGATGAGCGGGTTCTTCATGCTGCCGCGGCCGCTGTTCGAGCGATTGGCGCCGCGGCTGACCGGCCAGGGCTTCAAGATCCTGCTCGACCTGCTGCTGTCGGCGCCGGAGCCGTTGCGGGTGCGCGAAGTGCCCGTGCTGTTCCACGCCCGCCAGGCGGGGGAAAGCAAGCTCGACGTGCTGGTGCTGCTGCAATTCGGCGGGCTGCTGCTGGACAAGACCCTGGGCGGGGTGCTGCCGCTGCGCTTCATCTCCTTCGCGCTGGTGGGCGCGATCGGCGTCGGGGTCAACGTCGCCGTGCTGCTGCTCGGCCGCGGTCTGGGGCTGGAGTTCGGCCTGGCGCAGACGATCGCGACCGTGATCGCCATGATCGGCAATTTCGGCCTGAACAACGCGGTGACCTATCGGGACCAGCGGCTGCGCGGGCCGCGGCTGTGGCGCGGGCTGGTCCTGTTCATGGTGGTGTGCAGCATCGGCGCGGCGGCGAATGTCGGCATCGCGCAGACCCTGTTCGCCGACAAGCTGGGCTGGACCTTGTCGGGCCTGGCCGGCGCGGCGATCGGCGTCGTGTGGAACTACGCGGTGTCCGCGACGTTGGTGTGGCGCGGGCGCTAGGAACCGATACGGCGGCCCGGGTCAGGCCGTTCGCGCGTCCGCCAGCACCATGTCGGCGGCCTTCTCGCCGATCATGATCGAGGGCGCGTTGGTGTTGCCGGCGACGATCTGCGGCATGACCGACGCATCGGCCACCCGCAGGCCGCGCAGCCCGTGCACCCGCAGGCGCGGGTCCACCACCGCGTCCGCCCCGTGCCCCATGCGGCACGTGCCGACGGGATGCAGGTTGGACACGCCGCGGGCGCGGATATCCTCCTCCAACGCCGCATCGGAGGCGACCTGTGATCCGGGCAGGGTTTCCGCCGCGATATAGGGCGCCAGCGCCGGCTGCTGCGCGATCGTCCGCGCCCAGCGCATGCCCGCCAGCATCGCCTGCATGTCGTACCGGGTGCGCAGGAAATTGAAACGAATCTCCGGCGGCGCCAGCGGGTCGGGCGATTTCAGCCGCACCGTGCCGCGCCCCTCGGGGCGCAGATGCACGGGGCTGAGCGAGAATCCCGGGTACGGGTGCACAAGGATTCCCTGCCGGTTGCGGTCCCGCACGCTCCAGGCGAACATGTTGATCTGCAGGTCGGGGCGTTCCAGGTCCGGATCGCTTTTCACGAACGCGCCGATATAGAGGCCGTTGCCCGACATCTGCCCGTTGCGATGAAGCATGTACTGCGCCCCGGCCTTCAGCTTGCGCCATGTGCTGGCGTTCAGCTCGTTCAGAGTGATCGGCCGGGTGCAGCGATAGGTGATGTAGCTGTTGAAATGATCGTGCAGGTTGGCGCCGACCGCGGCGAGCTCGTGCGTCGCCGGCACCCCCATTTCCGCCAGATGTGCTCCGGGACCGATGCCCGACAGCAACAGCAACTGCGGCGAGCCGTAGACGCCCCCGGAGACGATCACCTCCCCGCGTGCCCGGGCGGTGAACGGCCCGTCAGGGGTGCTGTATGCCACCCCGACCGCGCGGCCGTCCTCGATCAGCACCCGGGTCGCGTAGGCGTCCGGCTGCACGACCAGGTTGCGGCGGCTGCGCGCCGGCAGCAGATACGCGACTGCGCTGCTCCAGCGCTGGCCGTTCTTGGTGGTGGTCTGGTAGTAGCCGGCGCCCTCCTGCCGGGCGCCGTTGAAGTCCGGGTTGGGCGGGATGCCGGCCTGGTGGCAGGCGGCGAGCACCGCATCCGCCAGTTCCCAGCGCTGCGGCTGGTCGGCCACGTGCAACGGGCCGCCGACGCCGTGGAATTCGTCCTCGCCGCGGGACTGGTCCTCGGCGCGGCGGAAATAGGGCAGTACCGATTCCCAGTCCCAGCCCTCGCAGCCGAGCTGGCGCCACTGGTCGTAGTCGGCGTGGTTGCCGCGCATGTAGACCATGCCGTTGATCGCGCTGGTGCCGCCCAGCACCTTGCCGCGCGGCTGGTACATGACCCGGTTGTTCAGGTTCGGCTCGGGTTCGGAATCGAACATCCAGTTGTGCGCCGGGTCGCAGAACAGCTTGGCGTAGCCCAGCGGAATGTGGATCCAGGGATTGCGATCGCGCTTGCCGGCTTCCAGCAGCAGCACCCGGTAGCGCCCGGATTCCGAGAGCCTCGCGGCCACGGCGCAGCCGGCGGAGCCGGCGCCGGTCACGATGAAGTCGAAGACGTCGTCCTCCTGGGTCATGGCCGTCCGGCGGGCGGGGAGTTCGGTGATGCCGCCGGCGCGGGGCCGCCGCCGGAAGCGCCGCTGCCGGCAAAGGTCGCAGGCGAGCCGTTCATCATCCGTTTCCCCCCGGCCGCTGGCGGCCTGATTGTTCGTGTGCCGCTGGCGGCCTGATTGTTCGTGTGCCGCTGGCGGCCTGATTGTTCGTGTGCCGCTGGCGGCCGGCGTCCCGTTCCCCGTCCCGAAGGAAGGGAGCGGCGGCACATCCTCGCCACCGCCGGAGCGGGGTGTCAACGCGGGGCCGGCGCCTTGCCCCTCGCCGCCCGCCATGCGACAGGACACCCCTCATTGGCGGCAGGAGAGACCCACATGGCACGCGAAGTCCTGGTCGTTTCCGGCGTGCGTACCCCGGTCGGCGATTTCGGCGGTGCGCTCAAGGACGTGCCGCCCACCGAACTGGGCGCGCAGGTGGTGCGGGAGGCGCTGTCCCGCGCCGCCGTCGCCGGCAGCGAAGTGGAACACGTCGTCTTCGGCAACGTGATCCATACCGAAGCGAAGGACATGTATCTCGCGCGGGTGGCGGCGCTGAACGCCGGCGTGACGCAGGAGGCCCCGGCGCTGACCCTGAACCGGCTGTGCGGCTCCGGCCTGCAGGCGATCGTCTCCGCCGCGCAGTCCATCCTGCTCGGCGACGCCGAGATCGCGGTCGGCGCCGGCGCGGAATCCATGAGCCGCGCGGCCTATCTGGCGCAGGGCATGCGCTGGGGCGCGCGGATGGGCGACACCACGATGATCGACATGATGGTGGCGGCACTGCACGACCCGTTCCACAACATCCATATGGGCGAAACCGCGGAGAACCTTGCCGAGTCGCACCAGATCACCCGCGCGCAGCAGGATGCGCTGGCGGTGGAATCCCACCGCCGCGCCGGCCGCGCGATCAAGGAAGGCCGCTTCAAGGAGCAGATCCTTCCGATCAAGCTGAAGACCCGCAAGGGCGAGACCGTGTTCGACACCGACGAGCACGTGCGTCCGGACGCCACCGCCGAGGATCTTGCCAAGCTGCGCGCCGTGTTCCGCAAGGACGGCTCGGTCACCGCCGGCAACGCGTCGGGCATCAACGACGGCGCGGCGGCGGTCGTGTTGATGGAGGCCGCGACGGCGGCGAAGCGGGGCGCGACGCCGCTGGGGCGGCTGGTGGCCTATGCCCATGCCGGGGTCGATCCGAAGATCATGGGCATCGGCCCGGTGCCGGCCACGCGCAAGGCGCTGGCGAAGGCCGGGCTGAAGCTCGACGACATCGACGTGATCGAATCGAACGAGGCGTTCGCGGCGCAGGCCTGCGCGGTGGCGAAGGATCTCGGCTTCGATCCTGCAAAGACCAATCCGAACGGATCCGGCATCTCGCTCGGCCATCCGGTGGGCGCGACGGGGGCGATGCTGACCGTGAAGGCGCTGTACGAGCTGCGGCGCATCCAGGGCCGCTACGCACTGGTCACCATGTGCATCGGCGGCGGCCAGGGGATCGCCGCGATCTTCGAGCGGGTGTGAGCGCGCCTCGCCCGGTCCTGAAGCTCCGCCCCGGCCATGGGCGGAGGCTGCGGGCAGGCGCCCCCTGGGCCTACAGCAACGAGGTGGTCCCCCAGAAGCTGGAACCGGGCACCCTGGTGCGCCTGGAAGGCGACGACGGGCTGCGCTTCGGCGTGGCGATGTACAACCCGCACAGCCTGATCGCCGCACGGCTGCTCGACCGCGATGCGGAGGCGGCGATCGACGCCGCCTGGTTCGGCGCCCGGCTGCGCGACGCCATCGCGCTGCGCGCGCGCGTCTGCGACAGCGCATTCCATCGACTGGTGCA
>JAGWSV010000194.1 GCA_028869315.1 Rhodospirillales bacterium | reverse complement strand
TACGACTATCATTCGACCGTTCATCTGGCCGACCTCGACGATCCCGCGACGATCGGGCGCAGCGCCGGCGAGCGTGCCGTGGCGCGCCTCAACCCGATCCGGCCGCAGACCGCGAAGCTGCCCGTCGTCTATGCGCCGCGGGTGGCGGGCAGCCTGCTCGGACATTTCGCCGGGGCCATCAACGGGGCGGGGATCGCGCGCGGCACCTCGTTCCTGAAGGACCAGATGGGCGCGCGCGTCTTTGCTTCCGGCGTGACCGTCCGGGACGATCCGCGACGCCTGCGCGGGCTGCGCTCGCGGCTGTTCGACGGCGAGGGCACGCCGACGACGGCGCAGGCGCTGATCGCCGACGGCGTGCTCACCACCTGGCTGCTCGACAGCCGCTCGGCGCGGCAACTCGGCCTCCGCTCGACCGGCCACGCCGCGCGCGGCACCGGCGGGCCGCCCTCGCCGTCGCCGAGCAATCTCTATCTCGAGGCCGGGTCCGTCTCGCCGGCGGCCCTGATGGCCGACATCAAGCTCGGGCTCTATGTCACCGAACTGATCGGCATGGGGGTGAACGGCGTGACCGGGGATTACAGCCGCGGGGCCGCCGGATTCCTGATCCGCGACGGCGTGCTGGCCGAACCGGTGGCGGAAATCACGATCGCCGGGACCCTGCGCGAGATGTTCGCCCACCTGACGCCGGCGGACGATCTCGTGTTCCGGCGCGGCACCGATTCACCGACGGTGCGGGTGGAGGGAATGACGCTCGCGGGGGCGTAGTCGCGCGCCGGTTCGCGGCGGCGGCGCGATTCGGCGTTTCCCGTCCTGGACAGGCTTGACCCGGCCATGACGGGACAGCAACGGCAAGGGATGCCTTGCGCCGGGCCGGATCACTCCGCCTCGGGGCCGGTTTCGAGCAGCTCGGCTTCCTCGCCGTAGCCGATCAGCCGCAGCTCCCGCCCGCGCAGGCCGCGCAGGCCCAGCACGTGGAGGAGCGCGTCTTCGCGCCCGTGGGTGATCCAGATTTCCGGTGCGCCGGTCTCCGCGATGGTGGCGAGGAGCCCGTCCCAGTCGGCGTGATCGGAGAGGATCAGCGGCAGTTCCGCGCCCTGCGCGCGGGCCCGCTGCCGCAGGGTCATCCAGCCGGAGGCGATCGCCACCACCGGGTCCACGAGCCGCCGCGCCCAGGGCTCCGCCGCGGCGCCGGGCGGTGCGAGGGCGATGGCGCCGGCAAGCTCGGCCTTGGTGGCGCCGGCGACGGGGCGCAACGGCCCGAGCGCCACGCCCAGCGCCTCGTAGGCGGCGCACAAGGCGGTTTGCGCGCCGTGCAGGAAGATCGGCTGTTCCCAACCCGCCGCCCGCAGCAGCGCGATCACCCGCTGGCATTTGCCGAGAGCGTAGCAGCCGACCAGATGCGTGCGCTGCGGGTGCAGCGCCTGGCTGGCAAGGAGACGGGCGATCTCCTGCTCCGGCGGCGGAAAGCGGAACACCGGCAGGCCGAAGGTGGCCTCGGTCACGAAGACGTCGCAGGGCACCGGGCGGAAGGCCTCGCAGGTCGGGTCCGGCTGGCGCTTGTAGTCGCCGCTGACCACCACCCGGCTGCCGGCGTATTCCAGCACGACCTGGGCGCTGCCGCGGACATGCCCGGCGGGCGCCAGCGCGACGCGTACCCCGTTCTGTCGCACCGAATCGTTCCAACCGAGCGGCTGCTGCGCGGCGCCCGCGCCGGCATCCCCGAGGCGGACCCGCATCAGCGCGAGCGTATCGGGATGGGCGAGCACGTGGCGGTGGCCCGGCCGGGCGTGGTCGGAATGGGCATGGGTGATGACCGCGCGATCGACGGCGCTCAGCGGATCGATGAAGAATCCCCCGGGCTCGCAGAGCAGGCCCTGCGGGCGGGGACGGAGCCAGGTGGCAGGAGACGGTGGCATGCGGCGGCGTTTGCGGAGCGGTTTGTCTGACAACTTGACAAGATGTCGGCCGGGTGGAAATTGGCGTCCGGTCGGGTGCACGATGGGGTTGCGGTCGTGATCGGATTGTTCCGTGCGCCGTGGCCAGCCGACCAGGCCAACAGATAACAGAGGATCGTCCAAAATGCCCGATCAGACCGACCAGGCTATCGAGGAGGCTGCGCAGGAGGTCGTCGCAACCCGCCTGCCGCGGCGTGCGATGATGCACGGGGTCACGGCCGGCGGCGCCGCCGCGCTGCTCGCCGCCGCCGCCGGCAGCG
>JAGWSV010000193.1 GCA_028869315.1 Rhodospirillales bacterium | reverse complement strand
CAATCCGCCATCCCGCATGCAGCGTGCCGCGCAGCGAACCGGCAACCTTCGACTGCCCGCCCGCCCGGCGGCGATAGGGCAGCGGCACCTCCATCACCCGCAGGCCGGAGCGGGCGGCCAGCATCTGCATCTCCAGGTTCCAGCCATAGCCCATCTCGCGCATGCCCAGCCGGTCCAGCGCTTCGCGGCGGATCGCGCGGAAGGCGCACATATCGGTGTATGGCACGCCGTACAGCAGCCGCATCGCCAGCCCGGCGAGCCGCCCGGCCAGCACCTGGTGCCAGGCCATCGCGCCGGGCTCGCGCCCGCCGCGGGTGCGGGTCGCGAGCACGAAATCCTGCGCCCCGTCCGCGATCGGCCCGACCAGATGCGCCATCAGGTCGGCCCGGTCGGCCCCGTCGCCGTCCAGGAACACGAGCACGGCGCTGGCCGGATCAGCCGCCGCGGCACCGGCGGCGCAGGCCCGCCCATAGCCGCGCCCGGCCGCCAGCACCCGCGCGCCGGCCGCCGCCGCCTCGGCCTGCGTGGCATCGGTGCTGCCGCCATCCGCCACGATCACCTCCCGTACCAGCGGGCGCGGCAGTTCGGCGATCACGCCGGCGATCGTCGCCGCCTCATTGAGCGTCGGGATCACGACCGAGACGATGCCGGCCGGTGCTGCCATCGCCGCCTCGCGTGTTGTGCCGGGCCCCGGCCTCCTGCCAGGATCAGGGCCATGCCCGACCGCCCCGCCCTCCCGCCGATCCTCCGCGCCAAGCATCCTGCCGCACCCTCCGTCTTCCGCCCGGGGAATCTCCTGCGCGAAGCAAGGCGGCAGAAGAGCCTGCCCGACACGACCGTTCCCGAGATCTGCGTCCTCGACCCCGACGGCGATCTCGAGGCGGAGCTGCGTCGCGCCGGGCGCGCCAGCGTGGACCCGGATTGGCCCTGCTACCATACGGCGCTCAGCCGATTCGCGATCGAAGCGGAGACGTTCGGCGTGATTCCCCGGGCGGTGGGCGCCTCCTTCGCCGTCCTGGAAGCCGAGCAGTTGTTCGCCTCCGGCTGCCGCCTCCTGCTCAGCGTCACCTCGGCCGGCCAGATCGCCGATCTCGGTCCGCCGCCCTATTTCATCCTGATCGATCGCGCGCTGCGCGACGAGGGCACCAGCTACCACTACCTTCCGCCGGCCAGCTTCGCCGAGGCCGACGCGGCGCTGGCGGATGCCGCCCACCTGGCGCTGCGGGGCCTGCCTTTCCCCGTCCATCGCGGCGCCAGCTGGACCACCGACGCCCCGTTCCGGGAGACCGAGGCCGCGATCGGCGAAGCGGCCGCGCAGGGCGTGCTGGCGGTGGAGATGGAAGCCGCGGCGCTTTACGCCTTCGCGCAGGCGACCGGCAACGCCGTGCTATGCTTTGCCCATGTGACGAACCAGATGGCCCAGGCCGCCGGCGATTTCGAAAAGGGCGAGGCCAACGGCACGACCGACCTCCTCCACCTGCTTGCCGCCACGGCCCGGGCCTGGCGCGGGCGCGCGCGAAAGGCCGACCATGCGACCCAACCCGTTTGACGACGCGATCGCATTCCTGACCAGGCCCGCCTGGACCACGCCGGCGTTCTGGCTGCTGCTGCTGGCCAGCATCGCCATCGCGCTCAGCGCCTGGCGCCGCGCGCCAGGCCAGCGGAGCCTGCATGACGCGGCGATCTGGCTGCTGCGCGTGCTGGTCGGGATCATGTGGTGGCAGCAATCGCTGTGGAAGATCCCGCCCGACGAGGGCGGGCTGATCTATTGGATGAAGCAGGAAGTGGCGCACGCCGCCGTCGCCCTGCAAGCGGCCTTCGTGGCCCGGATCGTGTTGCCGCACATCGCCGTCTTCGGTCCCGCGGTCTACGCGATCGAGGTCGGGATCGGTGCCTCGCTGATGCTTGGCCTGTTCACCCGCGGCTTCGCGGTGCTCGGCCTCGCCATGGCCGTCAATCTCTGGCTCGGCCTTTATTCCGCACCGGGCGAATGGCCCTGGACGTACATGTTCCTGGTCGTCCTCATGGCCCTGTTCGCGCTCGATCCCCCGGGCCGCTGCCTCGGGCTCGACGCGGCGTGGCGTCGTCGCCAGCGAAGCGGGGCGCGGCTCCGGCTGCTGGCGTGAGGCTGGCGCCGGGCGGCCCGGACCGGCCCGAATGACGCCGCCATCGGGATCTTGCGCGATCGCCGTCATGGCCAAGGCGCCTCGGCCCGGGCAGGTGAAGACCAGGCTCGTGCCGCCGCTCACGCCCGAGGAAGCGACCGCGCTGAATGCCGCCTTCCTGCGCGATATCACCGCCACCATCGCCTCCGTCGGACGGGATCTCCCGACCGCCGGCTTCGTCGCCTATGCGCCGGCGGGCGGCGAGGCGCTGTTCGAGGGCAAGCTGGCACCGCGCACCGGCCTGGTGCTGGCGGATGGTTCGGTGCCGATGCCCGCGGGGGTATCGGGCATCGGCCGGTCCCTGATCCATGCCATGCGCAGCTTGCTGGGGTGCGGCTTCGGGGGCGTCTGCCTGATCAATTCCGACAGCCCGACCTTGCCGGCGGCGATCCTGGCCCAGGCGGTGGCGGCGTTCGCGGACGGACGGCAGGTCGTGCTGGGGCCGGCCGAGGACGGCGGCTACTATCTCATCGGTGTCCCCGCCACTCTGGCGCCCCGGGCGGAGGCCCTGTTTCGCGACATCCCCTGGAGCACGCCGGGCGTCACCGCAGCCACCCTGGACCGCGCCGCCGCGGTGCCGCTTGCGGTCCTGTCCCTGCCGGCGTGGTACGACGTCGACGACGCCGCGTCGCTGCGCCGGCTGGCCGGCGAACTTGCCGACGACACCGGCCACGCCGCCGGGACCGCCCCGCATACGGCGGCGATCGTCGCGCGCCTCGGCTTGGGCCGCCGCCTGGCTGAGGCCCCGGTTGGCCCCCTGGCCGGTTCCATGGCCGGTTCCCGGGCCGATCCGATCCGTTGACCGCACGATCGGCGCGGAGGGCAGGCATCCAGCTTGGCGCACTCGGCCTCGTGCTGGTGGCGCTGACCGCCCTCGGGCTGGCGCTGGTGGCCGGCCGGCCGGTGGGCAATCCGGGGCCTGGGCGCACCCTGGACGTCGTGCTGGTCGAGCTGGGAGCGGGGCTGCTGTACCTCGCCGCCGCGGCGCTGGTGCTGCGCCGGACGCTGCCGACGGGGGCACTCTGGATCGTGCTTGCGGCCGCGTTCGCGATGCGGGCCTTGCTGCTGCCGATCGCGCCGCCGCTGTCGTCGGATCTGTATCGCTATGTCTGGGACGGGCGGGTGCAGGCGGCCGGGATCAATCCGTATGGCTTTCTGCCGGCCGACAAGCGGCTCGCGTTCCTGCGCGACCACGCGGTGTTCCCCCACATCAATCGCGCGTACACCTCGCGGACCATCTATCCCCCGGCCGCCGAGGCGGCCTTCGGCGTCGCCGCCTGGATTGCCCCGGGCGTGGCGGGGATGAAGGCGATGATGCTGGGGTGCGATCTGGCGGCGATCGCCGTCCTGCTCGTCCTGTTGCGGCTGGCCGATCGGCCGCCCGCGCAGCTGCTGCTCTACGCCTGGGCGCCGATGCCGGTGTGGGAATTCGCCGCCAACGGCCATGTCGATGCGCTGGCGGCGGCATTGGTCGCTCTGGCGCTGCTGGCCGGTGCGCGCGCCCGGCGCGGCCTTGCCGGCGTGCTGCTCGCCGCCGCCACCCTGGTCAAATTCCTCCCCGTTGCGATCGCGCCGGCCTTCTGGCGGCGCTGGGACCTGCGGCTGGCCGGTGTGTTCGCGGCCACGATCGCGCTGCTCTATGCGCCCTATCTGGGTGCCGGCCGGCGGGTTCTCGGCTTCCTGCCGGGCTACGCGGCGCAGGAGGGGCTGCTGTCCGGACGCGGCGTGTTCCTGCTCGACCTGCTACGGCTGGTGATGCCGCTGCCGGGCTGGGCCGGCCCGGCCTATGCCGCGGCGCTGGCGGCGCTGCTGGCCGCGCTGGCGCTGCGCTACGGGTTCGGACCGCCGCTGCCGGCGGCGGCGCCGGCGCGCGTGCTGCTGCTGGCACGCCAGGCGGCGGTGCTCGGGGCGGTCGCGCTGGTCGGCGTCTCGCCGCACTATGCGTGGTATTTCGGCTGGCTGGCGCCGCTGGTCTGTCTCGCGCCGTCGCCGGCCCTGCTTTACCTTGTCGCCGCCAGCGTGCTGCTCACGCTCGATCCGGTGCACCATCCCGGCATCGCCGCGCTGGTCTATCTGCCGAGTGCCGGCCTGGCTTTGGGGGTCCGGCCGGCCGCAAGGAGCCGTCGATGAGCCTGCCCGATCCGCGCCGCTATTTCGAATCCGTCCGCGCGCGCGCGCCGGAAGCGCAAGCGATGCCGGTCTGCCTCTATCTGGAGGTCACCAATCGCTGCAATCTCCTGTGCGAGACCTGCCCGCGCACGTTCGAGGCGCTGGAACCGCCGGCCGATATGCGCTGGGATTTGTTCACCCGCATCGTCGATCAGGTGCCCGGGCTGGCACGCGCGGTGCTGCACGGGGTGGGCGAGCCGATGCTGGTCCGCGCGCTGCCGCGCATGGTGCGCTACCTCAAGGACCGCGGCACCTACGTGCTGTTCAACACGAACGGTACTTTGCTGTCCTCGCGGCGCGGGCGCGAGCTGATCGCGACCGGGCTCGACGAGCTGCGCGTATCGCTCGATGCAGCCTCGCCGGAGGGATTCCTGCGCGTGCGGGGAAAGCCGTTGTTCGGGCGCATCCTTGCCAATCTGCGCGCGTTCACCGCGTTGCAGCGGGAGATCGGGGCGACGGCCCCACGGGTCTCGCTGTGGCTCACCGGGCTGCGCGAGACCCTGGCGGACCTGCCGGCGTTCGTCCGTCTGGCGGCCGATTTGGGGGTGGCGGAGGTCTATCTGCAGCGCCTGGTCTATGACGAGGCCGGCCGCGGCCTCGCCCGCCCCGACCAGGCGCTGTTCGCGCGGGTCGCCGCCGAGGAAGACGCGGTGATCACGGAGGCGGCCGCCCTGGCGACGCGGCTCGGCATTCGGCTCGATGCGTCGGGCGCGACCGAGCCGGGGCTGTCGCTGCAGGCCGCTTCAGACCCGCAGCCGTGGTCCGGCTGCCGGCGGCCGTGGTCCCTGATGTATTTCACCGCGCATGGCCGCGCGCTGCCCTGCTGCATCGCGCCGTTTTCGGCGCGCGGATACGCGGGCTACACGCTGGGCGACGCGACCCAGGAAACCCTGCGGGAAATCTGGAACGGGGCGGCCTATCGGGGCTTCCGGGAGGGGCTGCTCGGCGATCGTCCGCCGGCGCCCTGCGCGGGATGCGGCGTGCGATGGAGCCTGTGAGCGGCCGGGCGGCTATCGGCCGGATGCTGGCGAGCGATGCAGCGATACCGGCGACGCGCCTGTCAGTCGCAGCGCTGCGGCCGCGCGTGCCGATGAGGCGCTGAACGGGCCGTCCCGGTGCCTGCGGCGCCGGTTCCGTCACCGCATCGGATGCGCGCCGGCCGGGGCGCATGATCCGTCGCGCCCAGAAACCGTTTCCTATCAATAGATCCTGATGCCGACCGATGGGGAACGGGTCAACGGCGCATTTTGGGGCAAGGCGGGCCTATTGCTCCGGCGCGACCAAGGCGGCGCGCAGCCGTTCGACCCGCGCCGGATCGAGGCCGAGCCGTTCGGTGGCGAAGCGGCCGAAGCTGCCGTATTCGCCTTCGATGGTTGCGAACGCGGCGTCCAGCAGTTCGGGCGCCACCCCGAGCAACGCCGCCGCGGCCGCTTCGGGCAGGCTGGCGGCCATCTCGGCGTCGCCGCGCCAGTGCCGCCGGGTGGCGAGATAGTCGGCCATCACCGTCTCCCGGGTCGCGCCCAGCACGGTCAGGATCAGCGCGGCGCCGAAGCCGGTGCGGTCCTTGCCGGCCGAGCAATGGAACAGCAGCGGGGTGCCGGCAGGATCGAGCAGCAGGTCGAACAGGGTCCGGTAGCGGTGCGACCATTCCAGCGCGTAGGCCACATAGGCCTGTCGCATGAGGTCGTGCGCGTCGGCGCCGGTGGCCTCGCGGGTGGCGAGGATGTCGCGCAGGCTGGCGCCGACGCTGGGTTCGATCGACAGCGCGTGCGTGCGGACGCCACGCAGCGCGTCCGGCGGCGACGGCGCGGCGGCGCTTTCCTGCCGCCCGCGCAGGTCGCAGACGGTGCGGATGCCGAGCGCGGCGAAGCGCTCCGTATCGGCGGCGGTCATCCCGGCGAGCGCGGCGGCGCGGAACACGCGCCCGAACCGCACCCGCCCGCCGGCGACCGGCCAGCCGCCGAGATCACGCAGGTTGGAAACGCCGTCCAACGCAATCGCGCGCGGCAGGTCCGACAGGGGCGGCATCGCGCGGGCTAACGCTTCATCGCGTCGATCGCTTCGGCCAGGCGTTGCGGATCGATCTTGATCTCCACCCCGGCGCGCTCGGTCTGCAGCTTCATGATCGAGCGGGAATCCTGGTTGGCCCAGCCGCGGTTCATCGCCTCGGTCATTTCGGCATGGACCATGTTCGCAAGCCGCATCGGCACGCCCATCTCGCGGCCGAGCTGGCAGGCGAGGGAAACGTCCTTGAACGCGAGCCGGAGCGCGAAGGCCGGTGGCTCGTACAGGTTGGGCAGGAACTGGTCGGTCATCGAGTCGAAGGCGCCGCGCCGGCCGATCGCGCCCTGGCGCACCGCTTCCCAGATCGCCAGCGGCTCGATCCCGGCCTTGACCCCCATGCTGAACACCTCGGCGACGCCGGTGGTCATGATGTAGCCGAACATGTTGTGCACCAGCTTGGCGACGGAGCCGGCGCCGATCGGCCCGACATAGCGGGCCTGGTCGCCGATCGCGTCGAGCACCGGCTTCCACTGCTCGAACGCCGCCTGCTCGCCGCCGATCCAGATCGCCAGCTTGCCGCTCGCCGCGCCCCGCGGGCCGCCGCTGACCGGGGCATCCAGCGCGTGCACGCCCTTTTCGGCAAACGCGGCGTGCAGCTTGCGCATCAGGTTGGGCGAGTTGGTGGACAGGTCGAACCAGGCGGCGCCGGCGCGCATGCCGGCCAGCAGCCCGTTGGCGCCGAGCGCGACCGCTTCGACCTCGGGCGGCCCGGGCAGCGAGGTGAACACCACGTCCGACTGCTCCGCCACCGCCTGCGGAGTGTCGGCCCAGATCGCGCCGGCTGCGAGGTGCCGCGCCGCCGACTCCCGGCGCAGATCGTTCACCACCAGCGCGAAGCCGCCCTTCTGCGCATTGGCGGCCATGCTGGCGCCCATGGTGCCGAGGCCGATGAATCCGACTCGCATGACGTTTCCCCTCGTCTTCCGCTCGGCCGCCGGTGCGGGCGGCAGCCGCAGGATCGCGCGGAACCCCGCGCAGGAGAAGGGGGCGCGGGCGGAGAATGGGCCGCCCCGTTGGCAAACCCGGTGCGCGAGGCCAAAACTGCGCCGGCAATGCAGGGAGGGCGAGATGGCCGAACGCGTGGCGGTGGTGACGGGAGCGGGCAGCGGGGTCGGTCGAGCGGCGGCGCTGGCCTTGCTGAACGACGGCTGGGCGGTGGCGCTGGCCGGGCGGCGCAAGGAGGCGCTGGAGGAAACCGCCGGCATGACGAAGTCCGGCACCAGCCTGATCCAGCCCACCGATGTCGCTCAGCCGGATCAGGTTGCCGCGTTGTTCGCCGCCGTGCAGGCGCGGTTCCACCGGCTCGACCTGCTGTTCAACAACGCCGGCACCAACGTCCCCAGCACCAATTTCGGCGATTTCACCTGGGAACAGTGGAGCTCGGTCGTCTCGGTCAACCTGAACGGCATGTTCCTGTGCGCCAACGCGGCGTTCCGCATGATGCGCGAGCAGAAGCCGCAGGGCGGGCGGATCATCAACAACGGGTCGATCTCGGCGCATGCCCCGCGTCCGGGGTCGGTCGCCTACACCTCCACCAAGCACGCGATCACCGGGCTGACGAAATCGATCGCGCTCGATGGGCGGGCATTCGACATCGCCTGCGGCCAGATCGACATCGGCAACGCGGCGACGCCGATGACCGCGCGCATGGCCCGCGGCGTGCCGCAGGCGAACGGCGAGGTGAAGGTGGAGCCGACGATGAACGTCGACAATGTCGGCAATGCGGTCCGTTTCATGGCCGACCTGTCGCTCGACGCCAACGTGCAGTTCATCACCATCATGGCGACCAAGATGCCGTTCGTCGGCCGGGGCTGAGCGATGCTGCCCCGCCGCGCCGCCTTCGCCGCCCCGTTGCTGCTGCTGGCCGCCGCGCCCGGCGCGGCGGCGGCGGAGCGGGTGGTCTTCGGCCTCGACTGGAAGGCCGAGGCCGAATACGGCGGCTTCTACCAGGCGCTGGCGACGGGGATCTATGCGCGCCACGGGCTTGATGTGCGCATCGCGCAGGGCGGCCCGCAGCTCAATCACGTGCAACTGCTGCTGGCGGGGCGCCAGCAGTTCGATCTCGCCGGCGGCCGGGCGGTGGAGTTCGCCCGCCACGACCTGCCCTTCGTCGCCATCGCGGCGATCTTCCAGAAGGACCCATCGGTCCTGATCGCCCATCCCGGCACCGGGGTGCGCGGGTTCGCCGACCTGAAGGGCCGGCCGATCGAGGTGGCGGCCGATGTGCGCGCCGGCTGGTGGCGCTTCCTGGCGGCGAAATACGGCTACAGCGACAGCCAGATCCGCCCCTACACGTTCAACCTGGCCGCGTTCCTGGCCAACAAGCGGATGGTGCAGGAAGGCTACCTCGGCTCGGAACCGTTCCTGATCGAGCAGCAGGCGCATTTCAAGCCGGTCGTGCTGCCGATCGCGGAGGCGGGCTACCAGGGCTACGGCAACGTCATCGCCACCAGCCGCCGGCTGATCGCGGAGAATCCGGGGCTGGTGCAACGGTTCGTCGATGCGTCGATCGCGGGTTGGCACTCCTACCTGCACGACGACCCGGCGCCGGCGGATGCGCTGATCCGCAAAGCCAATCCCGACATGCCGCAGGATCTGATCGACTACGGACGGAAGGTGATGCGCGAATACGGGATCGTCGAATCCGGCGACGCGGCCCGGCTCGGGATCGGCGCGATGACCGACGCGCGCTGGCAGGCCTATTACGACGGCATGGCCGCCGTCGGCGTCTATCCGAAAGGGATCGACATCAGGAAGGGCTATACCTTGCAATTCGTCGATCGCGGCGCCGGGCGCTTCGTCGACCGCCGTGCCGGCGGGGGCGGCAAGGGCTGAGCGGCATGGCGCCCGCCTGGAAAGGCCTCGATACCAGCCGGATGCCGCATTTCATCGGCTACGACCAGGCCGAGCGGATGCTGAACGCGCTGCTCGACCGCGCCCAGGCCTGGGGCCCGGAGGCGGTGGCGGGGATCGCCCGCGGCGGCCTGGTGCCGGCGAGCATGGTGGCGAGCCTGCTCGCGCTGCCGCTGGCGATGCTGTCGGTGCGGCGCGGCGGGACGGTGTCCTGGCTCGGTCCGGCGCCCGCGGGGCAACGCCTGCTGCTGGTCGACGACGCCTGTTCCAGCGGGGAGACGATGCTCACCGCGCGCGCGGCGCTGGCGGCCGAAGGGCGGGACTGCCTGACGCTGACGGTGGCGTACGATCCGGAACGCTCCGCCTACGTGCCCGACCTGTCGCACCCGATGACCGCGTTGTTCCGCTTTCCCTGGGAGCGGGGAGAGGCGACGCCCACCTCCCGCGCCGCGCGCGCCACCGGTGCGCCGCCGGACCGGGCGACCGAGGCGCCGTTCGTGGGCTTGGACCTCGACGGGGTGTTCCTGCCGGACCTGCCCCGGGCGGAGTACGAGGCGGCGCTGGATGCGGCCCTGGCGGCGCGCGCCGCGCTCGATCCGTTCCCGCATCTGCCCTGGTTCGACCCGGCGCGCGCGGTGGTGATCACCGGACGGCCGGAGATCGACCGCGCGGCGACCGCCGCTTGGCTGGCGCGCTGCGGGCATGGCGCGCTGCCGCTGGAATGCCGGCCGACGGGCCTGCCGCACGACGCGGCGACCGTGGCCGCCTACAAGGCGCGGGCGGCGACACGCTGGGGCTGCACGCATTTCGTGGAAAGCGACGCGGAGCAGGCGGTGCGGATCGCGGCCGCCGCGCCGCATCTCGTGGTGACGTGGTGGGTGGCGGCCGAGCGGCGCGGCATGGTGGTGGGCGCGGCCGGGTAGCCGCGCCGCGAGCGCCCCTGCTCGCTAGACCTTCCGGCACGCAAGGACGAACTGATAGCTGTGAAGCTGCGCGTCCACGTCCTGCCCCGGGGGACAGCTTTGGCGTGCCGCTTCGACCACGACCCCGGGCGGGGCGCCGCCGTTGAGGCGCGTCGTTGCCGCGGCGCTGACCTGCAGCCCTGCTTCCTGCACCAGGGCTTGCAGGCTCTGGAAGGTAAAGAAGCGCAGATGGGCCCGATCCAGGACGCCGTCGTCGGCATAATCCCAGCGGCCCTGCAACAATCCCTGGATCACCGACCAGTGGGCGACGTTGGCCACGCAAAGCACCAGCACGCCGCCGGGGGCGAGCTTTGCTGCCGCCAGTCGGAGCAGGGCGGCCGGTTCGGCGACGGTCGCGAGGACGTCGAGCATGAGGACGCAATCGTAGCCCTGGTCCCCGAGGGACGGGAGAACAGCGAATGCGTCGCCGCAGATTGCGAGATCCAGCCGGCGCGCCGCCCTCATTGCGGGCGCCGCCAGGATCTCGATGCCGGTGACGTGGCATGCCTGCCGCTGCTTCAGGCCTGCACCCGTATGGCCGGCGCCGCAGCCGATATCCAGCACGCGCCGCGCCGAGGGCGGAACGAGCGTGAGGAGGTCGGGCCGCGCCCGGGCGTGGTGCGGGTCGATCTCGTCATCCTCCCGTGCAACGAGGCTGCCGAGCGCGGGCGCGCCCATCTCGCGGATCGCATCGCGCAGGATGGTGACCAGATCGATTCTGCGGATCGCCAGATAGCCGCGCTCGGCCACCGCCTCCCGCACCTCCCGGTCCTGGCGCGCATAGACGGCGCAGAGTTCGGCCAGGTCGCCATAGCTGCCGTAGACGACCCCGTCTCCGTACGGATTATGGTCGCTCTCCTCGGACACCACGCAGACACGGTTCGCCAGCAGGAAGGACAGCCGGACCGTCTCGAGGACGGCGAGGTCGTCCCAGGCATGGACGTTGAGCACGAGCTTCGAGCGGGAAATGAAGCGGTTGCGCTGCTCGCCGAACACGGCGCGGATATCGACGGTATTCAATCCACGGGCTTGCAGGGTGGCGATGAGCCGTTGCCGGCGCTCGTGCGGAGAGCCGATGAACAGCACGTCGATGTCCGGGTCCTGCCTGGGCCGGAAGGATTCGAGGCTGCGATGGAACGAGGGCGGGACGGCGTACACGTTCTGCAGCCCCCGGCCGCGCAGGTACTCGGTGCTGGCGGGCGAATAATCCCAGATTGCCGCCGCGTTCTGCAGCAGCTGCCAGTATTCCGGCCACTCCGAGAGCAGGCCATGGCGGTCGTCGAGCTGCTCAAGCTGGTAGACGATGTAGCGCCTGCCTGCCAGTTGGTCGGGCAGCCGGTGGTAACGGGAGGCGAATATGGTCGAGCCCAGCAGGATGTTGATTGCGCCGCCGGAAAAGGAATTCAGCCGGACCGTGCACGTATGCCCGAGATCGGTCAGGGCGCCCGCAATCGACCGGATCAGGTCCTCATAGAGTCGATGGAAGTCGTTTATCTTTACGTGATAGATATTGAAATGCGCCATTCCTTGCGCCCTTTCGTCCGGCCGCAACCTATCGCTGGGTCCGCGGGCAATAGAACGTGCTCCGCCCGCTCTGTACGATCCGCCGGATGCCCCGGCACGGCGGGCCGGGGCACCGTTCGCATGGCGCGCCTTCCTTCCCGTACACTTTCCAGGCGTGCTGGAAATATCCCAGTTCGCCGTTCGGCTGCACATAGTCCCGCAGGCTCGACCCGCCGGCCGCGATCGCCTCCGTCAAGGTTGCCTTGATCGCCGGAACGAGCCGTGCCGCGCGCGCCCCGGGCACCGTCGCCGCGGTCCGCAGCGGGCTGATCCGCGCGCGGAACAGCGCCTCGCACACATAGATGTTGCCCAGCCCCGCGACCACGCCCTGGTCCAGCAGCGCCGCCTTGATCGGCGTTCGTTTGCCCGCCAGCGCGGCCGACAGCGCGGACGGCGTGAAACCGGGATCCAACGGCTCCGGTCCCAGCGCCGCGAGCAGCCGGTGCGTGTCCTCCGCGGCGGTCGCCACCAGGTCCACGGCGCCGAACCGGCGCGGGTCCACCAGTCCGACCCGCCAGCCGTCGTCGGTTTCGAGCACGAGGTGCTCGTGCGGGGTCGCCGCGTTCGCCCCCGCGCGCCCGATCACGATCCGCCCGGACATGCCGAGATGCAGCAGCAGGCTGTCGCCGCCGTCGAGCCGCATCAGGATGTATTTGCCGCGCCGGCGGAAGCCCAGCACGCGGGCGCCGGCCAGCCGCCGTTCCAGCCCCGGCGGCAGCGGCCAGCGCAGATCGGTCCGGTGCGCCACCGCCCGGGTCAGGATGCGCCCGGTCAGCCGGACGGCCAGGCCGCGCAGTACGGTTTCAACTTCGGGAAGTTCGGGCACGCCGTGTTTCCGGGTTGGGCGCGGCAGGCTATACGCTGCGCCGGATGAGCACCAACCCCGCGCCCCCGTCCGAAACCGATTTCGGCTTCCGTCGCGTCCCGGTCGGGGCGAAGGCGGGCATGGTCCGTCAGGTCTTCGCCTCCGTTGCGCCGCGCTACGACCTGATGAACGACCTGATGTCGCTCGGCATCCACCGCGCCTGGAAACGGGTGTTCCTGACCGCGCTCGATCCCCGGCCGAATCGCTGCCTGCTCGATCTTGCGGGCGGCACCGGGGATATCAGTTTCGGCTGGCGGCGGCTGGGCGGCGGCCCGGTGGTGCTGTCGGACGTCAACCCGGCGATGCTCGGGGTGGCGCGGGACCGCGCGACCGCGCGGGGGACGCTGGCCGGTCTTTCGTTCCTGGTCGCGGATGCCGAGCATCTGCCATTGCCGGATGGCGGCTTCGATCGCGTCTCGATCGCCTTCGGGCTGCGCAACTGCACCGACAAGCAGGCGGTGCTGAACGAGGCGCTCCGCATGCTGCGCCCCGGCGGGCGGTTCTTCTGCCTGGAGTTCTCCCGCCTGCAGGTGGCCGCCTTCGCGCCGGTCTACGACGCCTGGTCGTTCAAGGTGCTGCCGAAGCTCGGCGCGCGGGTGGCCGGGGACGCAGAGTCGTACCAGTATCTCGCCGAGAGCATCCGCATGTTCCCCGACCAGGCGACCCTGGCCGGGATGATGCGCCAGGCCGGGTTCGCGCGGGTGGAGGTGCGGAACCTCTCGGGCGGCATCGCTTCGATCCATTCCGGGTGGCGGTTGTGAGCGGCGCGCGGGCGCTGCGGGTGGATGCGGGGACCGGCGCATGACCCTTGCGGGCAAGCGCGTGCTGCTGGTCGTCTCGGGCGGGATCGCCGCATACAAGGCGCTGGAACTGATCCGTCTGCTGCGCGCCGCGGGCTGCGGCGTGACCTGCGTGCTCAGCCGTTCGGCCGCCCAGTTCGTGACCAAGCTGTCGCTGCAGGCGCTGAGCGAATCCAGGACCTATGACGACCTGTTCTCGCTGACCGACGAAAGCGAGATGGGCCACATCCAGCTCTCGCGCGCCGCCGATCTGCTGGTGGTCGCCCCGGCCTCCGCCGACCTGCTGGCGCGGATGGCGGCGGGGATGGCGGACGACCTGGCGTCCACCGTGCTGCTCGCCACCGACAAGCCGGTGCTGGTCGCGCCGGCGATGAACGTGCGCATGTGGCAACACGAGGCGACGGTGGCCAACATGGCGCTCCTCGCCGCGCGGGGCGTGCGCGTGGTGGGGCCGGAGGAAGGGCCGATGGCCTGCAACGAATTCGGCCCCGGCCGGCTCGCCGAGCCGCCGGCGATCCTGGCGGCGATCGCGGCGCTGCTGGTCCCGGCGGCGGGTCCGCTCGCCGGACGGCACGCGCTGGTCACCAGCGGCCCCACGCATGAGCCGATCGACCCGGTGCGCTACATCGCCAATCGCAGCAGCGGCCGGCAGGGGCACGCGATTGCCGCCGCGCTCGCCGCGCTGGGGGCCCGGGTGAGCCTGGTCAGCGGCCCGGTGGGCGTGCCCGATCCGCCCGGCGTGACCGTGATCCGGGTGGAAACCGCGCAGCAGATGCTGGCGGCCTCGCTGGCCGCGCTGCCCGCCGACATCGCGGTCTGTGCCGCCGCGGTGGCGGACTGGCGGGTGGCGAGCGCCGCGGGCCGCAAGATCAAGAAGACCCCCGGCGCGCCGCCGCCGGCGCTGGAACTGGTGGCGAACCCCGATATCCTCGCCACGCTCTCGGCGCCTGGCCCGACCCGGCCGCGCCTCGTCGTCGGCTTCGCCGCGGAAACCGACGCGCTCGCCGAGAACGCGGCCGCCAAGCGCGCGCGCAAGGGGTGCGATTGGATCGTGGCGAACGACGTGTCCCCGGCGACCGGCATCATGGGGGGGGAGGAGAACAGCGTGCACCTGATCACCGCAACCGGCGCCGAGGACTGGCCGCGCCTGCCGAAATCCGACGTAGCCCGGCGCCTCGCCGCGCGTATCGCCGCGGCATTGGCATGAACGAGCCCGCCGCCGTCCCTGTTCCCGCCGTCCCTGTTTCCGTCCGACGCCTGCCCCATGGGGCGGATCTGCCGCTCCCGGCCTATGCCACCGAGGGCGCCGCGGGGATGGACCTGCTTGCCGCGGTCGCCGAGGCCGTCGTCCTCGCCCCGGGGGCGCGCGCCCTGGTCCCGACCGGCCTTGCGATCGCCCTGCCGCGCGGCTTCGAGGTGCAGATCCGTCCGCGGTCGGGTCTCGCGTTGCGCAACGGCATCCTGGTCGCCAACAGCCCCGGCACGATCGACGAGGACTACCGCGGCGAAATCCAGGTCATCCTGCTGAACGCCGGCGCCGAGCCGTTCACCGTGACCCGCGGCATGCGGATCGCCCAGGCCGTCCTCGCCCCGGTCCTGCGGGCAGCCTGGCGCGAGGTCCCCACCCTGGACGGCACGGCACGCGGAGCGGGTGGGTTCGGCAGCACGGGGATCGGGGGATGAGGCAACCTGCGCAGACGAGGGGCGACCGGCCCCTGGCGCGGGCGGCAAGGTCCGGCTGGCGGGCAGCGGCCCCTGGCCTGACTGCCGGGTCCTAGCGGCCGATGCCTCGTCCCGTCGGCCCGGGCCTGCTTGCGGGCCGACGCCTTCTGAACGTGTGGGACCTTGCGGCCATCGTCGTCGTGTTCGGCGCCCTGGTGGCGGTGGCGCATGTGGCGGAACGGACGTTCCTGCCGATCGCGGCCCCGCAGGCGCTCACGGTCAGTCTGGACCCGGCACGACTGCCCGCTTACGCGGTGCGGACGACGTTGCGGATGTTCGCGGCGCTGGCGGCCTCCCTGGTGTTCACCTTCGCCTATGCGACGGCGGCCGCCAAGAGCCGGCGCGCCGCGTTGGTGCTGATCCCGTTGCTGGACATTCTGCAATCGGTTCCAATCCTCGGCTTCCTCACCTTCACCGTCGTCTTTTTCATGAATCTGTTCCCGGGCCGGGTGATGGGGCTGGAGCTGGCGGCGGTGTTCGCCATCTTCACCAGCCAGGCCTGGAACATGGCGTTCAGCCTCTACCAGTCGCTGCGCAGCCTGCCAGGGGACCTGCAGGAGGTGGCGCGCAGCTTCCGCCTGACGCCCTGGCAACGGTTCTGGCGGCTGGAAGTGCCGTTCGCGATTCCCGGCCTGGTGTGGAACACCATGATGTCGATGTCGGGCGGCTGGTTCTTCGTGGTGGCGTCGGAGGCGGTGACCGTCGGCAACCACAGCTGGATGCTGCCGGGGATCGGGTCCTATGTCGCGCTGGCGCTGCAGCGGCGGGATCTCGCGGCGGTGGGCTGGGCGATCCTGGCGATGCTGGTCGTGATCCTGCTCTACGACCAGATCCTGTTCCGTCCGCTGGTCGCCTGGTCGGATCGGTTCCGCTTCGAGACCACGGCCTCGGAGGCGATCGAGGACCCGTGGCTGCTGCGCCTGTTCCGGCGCACCGACCTGCTGCGCCGCCTGGGCGATGCGCTTGGCGCGGCGGCGGTGTGGTTCACCGGCCTGCGGCTGGCGCGGCGGCCGCGGCCGCCAAAGCCGGATGCCGCGCCGTCGCGGGTGGTGGACGCGCTGTGGCTCTGCGTCCTGCTCGTCGTGCTGGCCTGGGGCTTGTGGCGGATCGTCGGGTTCCTCGCCGGCACGCTGAGCTGGCACGAGCTTGGGCACGTGCTGCTGATCGGCGTCTATACCTTGATCCGGGTGGTGGTGCTGATCGCGCTTGCCAGCCTGGTCTGGGTGCCGGTCGGGGTCTGGATCGGCTTGCGCCCCGCCTGGGCGCGGCGGGTGCAGCCGCTGGCGCAATTCCTGGCGGCGTTTCCGGCCAATCTCCTGTTTCCGCCGTTCGTGCTGTTCATCGTCTATTTCCGGCTGAACCCCGACATCTGGCTGTCGCCGCTGATGATCCTGGGGACGCAATGGTACATCCTGTTCAACGTGATCGCGGGCGCGGCGGCGTTTCCGGGCGATCTGCGGGAGGCGGCGGCGAGCCTGGGGCTGCGCGGAAGGCTGTGGTGGTTCCGCGCCATCCTGCCGGGGATCCTGGGCTATTACGTGACCGGCGCCATCACCGCCTCCGGCGGGGCGTGGAACGCGTCGATCGTGGCCGAGGTGGCAAGCTGGGGCCACACCACGCTGGTCGCGCAGGGGCTTGGCGCATACATCGCCCAGGCAACGGCGGAGGGCCGGTTGGCGCATGTGGTGCTGGGCGTCGCGGTGATGGCGTGCTTCGTCCTGTTGTTCAACCGCTTGCTGTGGCGTCCGCTGTACGATTTCGCGAGCCGCCGGCTGACATTCTGACGGGAGAGACGCATGGCCGATGTCGCCAGGTCCGATGCCGCTGGGGCTGATGCCGCCCGGTCTGATGCCGCCCGGTCTGATACCGCCCGGTCTGATACCGCTGGGGCGTCGCCGCTGCTTGCCGTGCGTGGCTGCCGGCAGGCCTACCACAAGGATGCGAATGCCGACCTGCTGGTGCTCGACAACGTGGCCCTGGACCTCCGCGAAGGCGAGATGGTGGCGCTGCTCGGCCGGTCGGGTTCGGGCAAGTCCACGTTGCTGCGGATCATTGCCGGGCTGTTGCGGCCGACCGCGGGCGAAGTGCTGTGGCACGGCCGGGCGCTTGACGGGCCGCCCGAGGGCGTGGCGATGGTGTTCCAGAGCTTCGCGTTGTTCCCCTGGCTCACCGTGCAGGAGAACGTGGAGCTTGGGCTGGAAGCCCGTGGCATTCCGCGTGCCGAACGTACCCGCCGCGCGCTGGAGGCGATCGACCTGATCGGCCTCGACGGGTTCGAGAACGCCTATCCGAAGGAATTGTCGGGCGGCATGCGTCAGCGGGTCGGGCTCGCGCGGGCATTGGTGGTGCATCCCGACCTGCTGCTGATGGACGAGCCGTTCTCGGCGCTCGACGTGCTGACCGCGGAGACGCTGCGCACCGACCTCATCGACCTGTGGTCGGAGCGCAAGCTGCCGCTCAAGTCCATCCTGATGGTGACGCACAACATCGAGGAGGCGGTGCTGATGTGCGACCGCATCCTGGTGTTCTCTTCGAACCCCGGGCGCGTCGCGCACGAGATGACCGTGCCGTTCCCGCATCCGCGCAACCGCCTGGACCTGGACTTCAGGGAGATGGTGGACGACATCTACGCGGTGATGACCCGCCGCCCGTCGCCGCGAGCCACCGCCGCGGCCACGCCGCCGGCGCCCAGCATCGCCACGCCGCTGCAGCGCGTCGGCACCAACCTCATGGCCGGCATGATGGAGACGCTGGCCGGCGAGCCGTACAACGGCCGCGCCGACCTTCCTGCCCTGGCCAATGCGCTGCAATACGAGGTGGACGAACTGCTGCCGCTGGGCGAGACGCTGCAGCTATTGCATTTCGCGGTGCTGGCGGAAGGCGACATCCTGCTGGACGAGCCGGGCCGGCGCTT
>JAGWSV010000025.1 GCA_028869315.1 Rhodospirillales bacterium | reverse complement strand
CGGCTGCCGCGCTCGCCGCCGGCCTGGATCAGCGCGAGACGGCGGCCACGATCCGCAGCGGTATCGAAGCCGGCCTGGCAACGCCGCGCGAGATGCCGGAGCGGGAGCGACCGGGGGCGGGGGCGGCGCAGGCCGATCAGGTGGCGCAAGTTGCGCCGCCTGTTGACGGTCCGGGCCTTCTGGGCGCGCTGGACGCCGCAACGTGGGCGGCTCTGGACCTGCCACCGGAGCGGCGCATCCTGGGCGACTTGCTGACCGCAACCAGCCGCGCGTTCATCGTCGGCGGGACCGGCTTGGGCAAGACGCAACTGGCGCATGCCATGGCGGCCGGCATCGCCAGTGGCGATGGCTTCTTGCACTGGCGCAGCGATGGGCCGGCCCGCGTGCTGGTGATCGACGGCGAAATGTCCAAGGCGCTCATCCGGGACCGCATGGCAGCGGTGATCCGGCGCAACGCCAGCCCGATCCCGGCCGGCAATCTGGTGGTCTACGCCCTGGACCGATCGGAGGAATTCGCGGAACGGTTCCCCGGTCTGGGGCAATTCGAGCCGTTGAACACTCCCGCCGGCCATGCGTTCGTCAAGCGGCTGGTCGCGCTCCTACTGCCCGATGCGGTGATCTTCGACAACGTGATGAGCCTGATCGCCGGGGACCAGAAGGATGAGGTGCCCTGGTCCGAGACGGTCCCGCTCGTGGCGTGGATCACGTCCCGCGGCCTCGGCCAAGTCTGGCTTGACCACACCGGCCACGACCGATCCCGCCAGTATGGAAGCGCCACGAAGGCATGGCGCTTCGATGCGGTGGGGATCATGTCGGGCTTGCCGGCTGTAGACCAGAAGCCGGGCGAGGTTGCGTTCAACCTCTCGTTTGACAGCCCCGGCAAGGCGAGGCGCCGCACTCCGGCCAACTGGGGCGAATTCGCCCCGAGCGTAATCCGCCTGGCAGGCGACAAATGGACCGTTGAGGCGGGCGGTCCGGGCGGCCGTGCCGGCGGCATCGGTCCCGCCAAGGTGCAACCGTCGATCGTGGCTTGGCATGACGCGCTGCTCGATGCGCTTTGCGTCTCCGCGTCGCCCGGATCGGCAACCAAGGATGAATGGTTCGCCGAAGGCGTCCGCCGCTCCCTGACGGACGCGCCCGAGGAGGGCGATACCCGAACCATCCGGGAGGCGAAGCGGGCGAAATTCCGGAAGGCCGTTGCCGCCCTGGTGACAGCCCGATGGGTCTCAGCAGACGGCGAGACGGTGCGCGACCTGATCGGCGGGAAACGCCCCTAGTTGCGAATCGTTCGCGGTTCGCAGAGGGGGGTGCGAACCGGGTGCGAACCGCCTGCGAACCGGGAGGGTGCGAACCGGTGCGAACCGGCCGCGAACCGCCTGCGAACCGGCCGCGAACCGCCTGCGAACCAAGGGTGCGAACCGTGCGAACCGCGCATCTATAGATGCGCGGGGCGGTTCGCACCGGCGAGCCTGCCCGGAGGATCGGCGCCAAGCTTCAATCAACGACAACCCCCCAACGCGCCTGAGTGCCGAGATGGAGGACTCCTATATCGACCTATTCCGAACTCGCGGCGGCCGAGGCCCGCGTGCTGGCGTGGCGTGCCCGGCGGACGCAAGCGGAAGGGGAGCTTGCCGCTGCACGACGGGCGGCTGATGCCGCCGAGGGTCGGCTCGCGCATCCGCGGCGGGGCGATTATCGCGCGGACCTTCTGGCCGAGGCGCGAGCCTGTGCGGATCGCGTGGCGAGCCTAGAACGGACCGCAGCGGCGCTATTGCAACGCGAGGAAGCCGCGCGGCGAGATTACGATGCTTTGACCAGCGTTGCGAACGTGAAAACCAAGACTGACAGAAACACAACATGCAGCCGCGTGGCTGCGTAAGGAGCCTATTGAACATGGCAACCGCCAACGCCACCACCACCGCTACCGTTGATGCCGATCCCCACGGCTTGCACGCCGCATCCGTCGCGCACGGCTCGGCGATCGACCGGCTGCACGCCGCGGAGGCTGCCGTGCCGACTGCCGCGGCAAACCTCTCCCTGGCCATCCAGAATGCCGAAAACGCTGGGGCCGATGACGATCCGCAGGCGCTGATTGACGCCGTCACGGCGGGTGAGATGGCGGTGCGTCGGGCCGAGATCGCGCTCAAGGTTGCGGAGTCTCAGCTTCGTGCATCTGGCAAGAAGGTTCTTGCCGCGCAACATGCAGCGAGTAAGCCCGAGGCTGATAAGGGATGGGCGCTCCGCAAGGAATTGTGCGCGGAAATGGACGCCCTGCGCGAACAGATGAACGCATTGTTCCAGAAGTTTGCCCAGGCCACGCTTATGATTATGAATGCGCGGAAGAATGGTTATATTCTGCCGTGCGATCCCACCATGCTGGCGGTTGTTGTGCCGGCAAACGGTTCCCCTGCGGCGCTTGGTATCCCAAGCCTCGCGAGCGAGACTGCGCTGCAAGCGGACTGGTCGTGATGGCAATCATTAGCGGGCTTGCGGAGGCGACACGCGACATCGAACGATGGCGGGCGGAGCAGCGAAACCAGCGCGAGGCCGCTATCCGTGAAGCCGCGGAACGTCAGGCTGGTGCGATCGAACGGCTGCGGAGCGTGATGCCGAGCGACGATCCGATCTTCGGGAAGCGTGCCGCCGGGGCTACGCAGCCGGTGCCGGGCGCGGCCGAGCTAACACGGCAGAAGGTCTTTGCACATTTGAACGCCGGACGCAGGCGGGACGAGCTACCAGCCGAGGCCGCGGAGTTTGTCGCGGATTGGGAGCGAAGCCGCTCGGCTTGGTAGCCAACGGCGGGTGCGGTGCTGGCCGGGAGGTCGGTGCCGCACCGCACACAATGGCAGAAATGCTGCCCTAAAATCTAAAAATCAAGACGGCAGCATTGCTGCCATTTCGCGCCCGGCGCGACCGTATTGGAAAAAGGACCATGACCAAAACGAATGACCCTCCCAAGCAGCGCGGGGGGAAGCGACCTGGCGCCGGCAGACCGAAGGGCGCGCGCTCCGCAACCACGATCGAGCGCGAGCGCAACGCCCGAGCGGCTGTTGACCTCGTGCTTGCGGAGATCGGGCGCGAAGGCATCAAGCGGATGCAGCCGTTGGAAGTGTTGATGCTCGGCATGCACCTTGCGCTTGAGGCCGGCAATCTTCCGGCCGCGATGGCTGCCGCGGAGAAGGCCGCGCCGTTCTGCCATGCTCGGATGTCGTCCGTCGTGGCGATCCCGCCCGTGCCGCCGGAATTGGAGCCGGACCCCGCGCCCGTGCCCGATGAGCCGGGGCCGCAGGATTCGCCCGATGGCAGCTAACCCGCTGGCCGGCCTACTGGCCGCGCTGGCCCATCGGCGGCGCATCCGCCGCCGACGCGCAAGACGGGTCGCCACAGCCGTTGCCGGCGCGGATGGCTTCGGCTGCATCTGGCACGCCGGCCAGCCGTGGCGGGACAGGGCTTGACATCCGCCCCGGCACCCCTTACATCACAGTGAACCAAGGATCACTGAGGTGTAAGGGCCATGCCGAGCGGAACCTTCGTCGCCTACTACCGCGTATCGACTGCCCGGCAAGGCCGCAGCGGGCTTGGCCTGGACGCGCAGCGCAAAGCCGTTGCCGACTACCTGAATGGCGGCGCGTGGCGCCTGGCAGCCGAATTTACCGAAGTGGAAAGTGGCAAGGTCAACGCCCGGCCCCAGCTTGCCGCTGCCCTTGCAGCGTGTCGCTTGCATCGCGCCACCCTGGTGATCGCCAAGCTGGATCGCCTATCTCGCAATGCGGCGTTCCTGTTGAACCTGCGGGATGCCGGCGTAGATTTCGTGGCGACTGACATGCCCGACGCGAACCGGCTGACGGTGGGCATTCTGGCTATGGTGGCAGAGCAGGAACGGGAGGCTATCTCGGCCCGAACCAAGGCCGCGCTCGCCGCTGCCAAGGCGCGCGGAACCAAGCTCGGCACGCCCGGCAACCTGTCTGCGGTTGCGGCGAGCCGTGGTCGCGGGCTTGGCACCGCAGCCTCGGCCCAACATGCGCAGAAGCGGGTTGCCGATCTGGCACCCGTCATCGGCGAGATCATGGCCGAGGGCAAAACGTCGCTCAACCTGATCGCGGCTGCGCTCAATGAGCGCAAGATACCCGCCTCCCGTGGCGGAGCATGGTCCGCGGTGCAAGTCTCCCGCGTGCTGGCACGCCTGCCGGCCTGATCGCCACGCCTGCCGATCCGTCGCAGCGCGCCTCCGGGCGGTGTTGCCGTTTCCGGGCCGTAGAGGCACCGCCAGCGGCTTCCGGCGCGTCGGCGCCCCAATCCGTCCCGCCGGCCTGCGTAGCCTGCCGTGGCGCAAGCCTGGCCGGCGGGCGGTGCCATCGGCGCCAGTGCTGCGGATCGTGCTGCATCGGGGCTGGTCGACCGTCGCGATAGCCCGCGGTTGCCTGCCAGGATGGCCGGCGGGCAGGATGCGACGCGACGGCCGACCCATCCGCAGCCCCGAACCGGCAACGCCGCCAGCGGGCATCCTAGAGGCTGTTCGCACCCGTCTGCCGGGTGGCACATGGCGGGACGGTGCCCATCCTGATCGTATGGCAGGCTTACGGTCGCGCTTACGCAACGGACCCGTCGCATACGAAACGAGAGTCATCGACCCCCCTCGCTTTCGCTGTGCGGGGCGGGGGACCTCGAAAATTTCTGCCATTTCGGCTCACTTCTAGCCGTTCCAAAAACGAGACGTAAAATTTCCCGGCACAATTTCCCGTAAGGAAATCCAATGATCCCCTTTGCAAACACGCCCTGCCGCACGGTCGCAGAAACCCTTGCGGCTGGCGACGTAATCGCAACCTCTACCTACGGCATCACGGCGACGCCGCGGTCTTGCAGGCCCTCGGTGCGCCGCTGGTTCCGGTCTCGATCAACCTTTTGCGCGGTGTCACCAGTGCGGTTCTGTTCCTTGAAAAGGAGGTTGCCGCGCATCCTGATGCAGTCAAATGGATTGGCGCCATCACGGCCGGGGTGGCGGCATTCGCCGTTGCACTGGGCGCGTTCGCCATTGGTGGCGCGGCCCTCGGGGCGCTAGGCGTGCTGTCTGGCCCGATCGGCTTTACTGCGATAGCTGCCGGACTTACCGGGATGGCGGCGGCTCTGGGACATTTCAAGTGGATTGCGGACATCTGGAATGCCAATCCGATGGGCCTGAATAAGGTCACGCCGGAGGACTTGTGGAATCGTATACTCAACGGCCCCGCGTCCATCCAGCCGCAGGCCCACGACGCCCACGGCGCCCATAGCGATATTCACAACCAATCCTACGCCCCGCCGACCGGCAGCGGTCCCCGCGTGCAGACCGTCGTTTACCTACAGCTCGATAAACGAACGATCGCCAAGGCTGTATCGGAGGAACAGGCGCACGCGATGTTGCTGCCGCCATCGGGTCCGACCAGATTCGATAACCGCATGAGTCCGAGCTTTCCGGGCACCACATTGCCGCTGTGATGGCCCGACCTCGAAAGCCTAAGCTCGGCCGGCCCCGCGGATCGCGGGTCCGCGCCGATCTGGACGCCGCCACGGCGCGGCTGTGGTGGTCGCTCGACGTGACCACCGGCCGGCTGACGTGGCTTCGCAGCCCCGGCGGCAGCAAGCGGGCAGGCGACGTCATCGGCGACACCGTGACCCTGGCCGGCCAACGCTACCGGGCCAATCGGCTGGCCGTCTTGCTTGCCACCGGCTCATGGCCCGCGGCAGGGCGGGTGCCGCGGAAGGTCCTGGCGGCGGTGCGGGGCGAGCGGGTGGCGTATTCGCTGCCGTCGCCCCGCAAGGGCATCCCGGCGGCGCAGTGGCGCCGGCTGGGCATCTGATCCGGCGCCCGCCCCGGCCGGCGGCGGGGCCTCGGAAATCAACTTTCAGGCCCAAGAATATCAATCTGAGCCCCCGTTCATCACCCCGCGGCCTGCCATCGGGGCGGCGGCACTGGCCGGACGGGCGCCACGGGGCACCTGACGGGCAACCTGGCCGCGTTGGACGCCGATCGCGGGCACCACGGGCCGGCAACGTGACGTGGTTGCGCCTGGTCGGGCCGGATTCGCACCGTCCCGCCGGAGCAGTTAGGACAGCAACACTGTCCCGATAGCGCGATTCCCAAGACTCGCTAGTTTCGTTCCATAATCGACGAAGATCGTCGTCCGATCTGGAAGACCATAGACAGGATCAAGAGCGGATTTTTTCGGCGGAAAAATCCGCTGAGATAGCCGGCCAATCTGTCTGCCGGAGCGGAAAAATCCTCTATCGGACTGAGAACATTCGGGGTGGTCGATAAATTCGGGCTTGACAGGCTCTCGCGCGGCGTGCGTTACTCACGCCGCCGTGAAGGCCCGCCCGGGAGGTGCCCGGAAACCAGGGCAGCCCGGCGCGGTGTTGACGGCACCGCGCCGGGCCTAACCCGACCACAACGGAGTAAGCGTCATGGATCAGGCTACCCGCACCCTTACCACGACCACCGCGTCGGCTGCCCCTGCCGGCTTGGCCGGCGATCCCGCCGGCCCGGACGCCGCCCTTCTGGCGCTGGCGGCGGCGTTCCATGTGGCGGACCAGTGCGCGGATCAGTGTTGGGCCAGTCGGCGCAAGGCGCGCGGCACCGCGGCCAGGCGCCTCGGGGGCCAGAAAGAAGCCGTTGCAGAGGACCGTCTAGCGGAGGTTCTGTCCGCGCTTACCACCACCCCAGCGACCACCCCAGCCGGCCTGATCGCCAAGCTGCGCGTGCTGGGCACCTATTCGGCGGAGGCGATCTGCGGGAGCTTCGCCGCCGATCTGCTCGCGTCGATTCTCCGCGACGCTGCGGCGATCGACGCGCCTGGGCTGCCGGAGCAGCCGGCGCGGGTGAATCTGCGCCCGCACTGATCCCGTCGACCGCAGACAAGGCCGTCCGGTCGACCGGGCGGCCCTTTCTGCGTCCGGCAGCGCGAACCGGTAGGGGTAGAGGCAACCCGAGGCTACCCGCGCCCGGTTGCCGGGCGTGCCAAGCCATGTTCTGTTCCCCGTCACACGGAACCGCCCTTGGCCGTCCACGCCGCTATCACGGGCGGCTGGCGGCGGATCACGCTGCGGGCTGGGCATGTTCCTGTTGCCCCTTCCGGCGCCTGGCAGGGGCAGCCGGCGCCGTGTCCGCGCCCATGTCCGCGCTACAGCCTCAGCCCGACCAGCCCCGGCAGATGCGCGCCGCACGGGTCATGGAGCTTGGCAGCCTCCCGCCGGGGGCAGTCTGCGGACAGAAGCCGGAGCAGATCGGGCACCGGCATGCCCGGCCCGTGCTGATCGAGCAGCCCGGAAAGCCGCAGCCGGCCGCCGCGCGGACAGCGGTTGCAGGCGATTTCGAGCATGGGAAGCAGCCCGGCAAGCTGGCCAAGGCGGACCACGCCGGGGCCAGAGACAGGCGGCCGGCGGCTGTCGGGCGGCTGCGGCGGCATAGCCGGCAGCGTGGCGGGAGAACGATAAGAGAACAAGGGGGAGCGTCGGGCCTGCGCAGATCGGTGCGGCCGTCCATATCTGCGCGCGCCCGGTGTTCCCCATCGCGACGCAGGGTGTAGGAAAAAGTGTAGGATACCCGGGGCGCGGGTCTGAAAACCGTAGCAATTTCAATGATATATGGGCGATACCTGGCGGAGGGAGTGGGATTCGAACCCACGGTACGCTTTCACGCACACACGCTTTCCAAGCGTGCGCCTTAAGCCGCTCGGCCATCCCTCCGGTCCGGCCGCACCATACCGTTTCGTGCGCCCTGGGCAAGCGGCAACCCGCCCGTCCTCCGGCCATGCGCGCCCGCCTGCTGCGGTGCGCGACGGTGCCGCCTGCCCCGCCCCTGCCGCCGGCGCCCCCCGCCGAACCGCCCCCGCCCGCCGGGGAAGCGCGGGCCCCGGCCCGATCGGGCGCCCCGTTGGCCCCGCCCCACGCGGTTGACAGCTCCCGCCAACCCCGGCACGCCAGCATGGCACGGCCGGCCCTCCCTCCGGCCCAAGTTGCCGGAAGGACCCGCCCCGATGACCACCCCCATCCTGCGCGGCGCCGACATCGTCATGCGCACCCTGGAAGCCGCCGGCTGCAGCCGGATTTTCACTCTTTCCGGCAACCACATCATGTCGTTGTTCGATGCGGCGCTGGAGACGCAGCTCGACCTCGTGCACGTGCGCCAGGAAGCCGCCGCGGTGCACATGGCGGATGCCTGGGGCCGGCTGACCGGCTCGCCGGGCATCGCCATGGTCACGGGCGGCCCGGGCCATGCGAACGCCGCGGCGGCGCTGTTCACCGCGCGCGCCCAGGACGCGCCCCTGGTGCTGCTGTCAGGCCACGCCGCCACCACCGAGCAAGGCCGCGGCGGCTTCCAGGAACTGCGCCAGGCGGAGATGGCCGCACCCGTCGCCAAGGCTTCCTGGACCGCCACCGCCACCGAATCCCTCGGCCAGGATATCGCCAAGGCGTTGCGCACCGCCGCTGGCGGCCGGCCCGGCCCGGTGCATCTCAGCCTGCCGTCCGACCTGCTCGACCGGTCGGTGCCGACCGACGCCGTCGCCTGGCCCATTGCGTCCGATTTTGCCGCT
This sequence comes from Rhodospirillales bacterium, assembly GCA_028869315.1. GTDB lineage: Bacteria > Pseudomonadota > Alphaproteobacteria > Acetobacterales > Acetobacteraceae > JAJZVS01. Next base: position 7,751 of record JAGWSV010000025.1, on the reverse strand, counting down.
CCGTCGGTCCCGCTGACCGATCCGGCCGCGGACACCGCGCTGGCGCTGATCGCCGCGGCCGCCCGGCCCTTGCTGCTCGCCGGGCCGCAGCTCGCCTCCCGGCGCGGGCGGGAAATGCTGGCGCGCATGGCCGCGGCGATCGGGCTGCCCGGCGCGGTGATGGAAAGCCCGCGCGGCATCGCCGATGCCACCAACGGGGCGTTTGCCGCCATCGTCCGCCGCGCCGACCTGATCGTGCTGCTCGGCAAGCCGCTCGACTTCACCCTGAAATTCGGCGACCTGCCGGGCGCGCAGAGCTGGATCATGCTGGATCCCGAAGCGGAAATCCTGCAGCGCGCCGCGCGGGAGGTCGGTCCGCGCCTCGCCTTCGCCTGCCTGGCCGACGCCTATCCGGCCGGGGAGGCGCTGCTTCGCCGGGCCGCGGGCCGCGCCGTGGCCCGCCCCGACTGGTGCGCCGAGGTCGCGGCGCTCCGCGACGGCCGCCCCGCCGCCTGGACCGATCTGGTCTCCGCCACGCCCGGCAAGCTGCACCCGGTCGAAGTGTTCCGTGCCCTGAAACCCTATGTGGAGCGCGACCCCGAGACGGTGCTGATCTGCGACGGCGGCGAGTACGCGCAATGGGGCCAGAGCGTGCTGCGGGCCCCCCGCCGGCTGGTGAACGGCGTCGGCGGCTCGATCGGCGCCTCGTTGCCCTTCGCACTGAGCGCGCGCTGCGTGGAGCCGCGCGCGCCGGTGTTCGCCGTGCTGGGAGACGGCACGTTCGGCTTTCATATGGCCGAGTTCGAAACCGCGGTGCGCCGCAACCTGCCCTTCGTCGCCGTGGTCGGCACCGACGCGCGCTGGAACGCGGAATACCATCTGCAGTTGCGCGACTACGGCGCCAACCGCGCGCGCGGCTGCGATCTGGCGCCGACCCGCTACGATCTCGTCGCCGCGGCGCTCGGGGGACACGGAGAACTGGTGGACAGCCCGGCTTCCCTGCCCGGCGCGATCGAGCGGGCGCTGGCCAGCGGCAAGCCGGCCTGCATCAATGTCATGATCGAAAGCATCGGTGCCCCGTCGCTGCGCGGCGACGAAGCGCTCGCCTGAGAGGGAAACCCCCTCCCGCAACGGGAGGGGGCGCGCCTCAGTAATCGTTGGCAAATACGTGCGTCAGCACGCCGACAAAGATGCCGATCGAAACAAAACCTCAGGGCCTACTCCGCCGCGGTGGGGCGCGCGCGCAGGTCGGTGGAGTGGTCGATGCTCACCGGCGACCCGGCTTCGAACGGGGAGTTGAGCCCGAGTTCCTTGCCGATCTCGCGCACCGCCGGCATCACCTCCTGGCACAGCAGGCGGATGCAGGTGCGGCTGTCCTCGGCGCTGACGCTCCCGTCGTTGGCCCAGAACGCCATGATGCCCGGGCGGGTCCGCTCGATCAGCCAGCGCAGGCGCGGGATCACCGTCTTCGGCGTGCCGGCGATGATCATGGTGCTTTCAAGCTGCTGCTCGAACGTCATCGCCCCGCGCGGGTTCTTCGCCCGCCCCACCGCGAACTCCACGAAATTGCGCCGGCCGGAGGGGGAGAAATAGCCCGCCGGGTTGGCCCAGACCGGGTTGGCAAGCCCGGTGAACTCGCCCTGCATCCACATGAACTGCCGCGCGTTCTCGATCGCCTTTTCTTCCGTCTCCTGCACATGGACCCGGATCAGATAGCCGAAATTCTCCGGCCCGGCGGTGTAGCCGGCCTCGTTCGCGGCGGCGGAGTAGGTGTCCCAGATCGCCTTGGTGGCGTCGGGGGAGGTGTTGAGCGCGATGTAGGGATAGCGGTGGCGCGCCGTCCACAGGACGGTTTCCTTCGACAGCACGCCGGGGATCCAGATGCGCGGGTGCGGCTTCTGCAGCGGCACCGCCCAGGGATTGACCACCCGGTGCTGGTAGTGGGTGCCTTCCCAGCGGAACGGTCCTGGCTGGGTCCAGGCCTTCACGATCAGGTCGTGCGCTTCCTCGAACCGCTCGCGGTTGTACGCCGGGTTCACGCCAGTCGCGAGCTGTTCCTGCCCGCCTCCGCGCACGAAGCCCGACACCAGCCGGCCCTTGGAGATCATGTCGATCATCGACAATTCTTCCGCGAGCCGCACCGGGTTCTCCGCCAGCGGCAACGGGTTGCCGAGGATGACGATCTTCACCCGCTTGGTAACGGCGGCGAGGATGGAGGCGAAGACGTTGGTCTTGGCCTGCATGCAGAACGGCGCATTGTGGTGCTCGTTCAGCATGATCCCGTCGGCGCCGCATTCCTCGGCGTAGATGTAGTCTTCCAGATACTGGTTGTACAACCGGCTTCCCGCGACAGGATCGAAATGGCTGTTGGAGAAGGTGAGCGCGGTGGCGCCGTAGTCGAGCCCTGCCTTGCTGTCGTAGGCGGACATCGGCTGCTCGGTGAAATACATCAGATGCATGGACGTGCCTCCTTCGGGTACGGGCGGCGTTCAGTTGGCGGCGACGAACTCGGTGACCAGGCGGGCAAGCGCCTCGGGCTGCTCCATGTCGACGAAGTGGCCGCAGGCGCGGATCGTTTCGAAGCGCGCGTTGGAAAGCGCCTTCGCGTAGGCGTGGCCGGCGCTGACCGGCACGATCCTGTCGTCGTCGCCCCACACCACCAGCGCCGGCGCCCGCACGCCGCCCAGCAGGTGCGGCAGGGTCTGGCTGTACATGTAGGGCTTCCAGGCGATGCGGAAGCACATCTCGCGGGCGATGTCCCAGGCTTCCAGCTGGTCGGTGGAGACGTCGCCATAGATGCGGGTGAAGGCCGCCGGATCGTGGAACCCGGCCTGCGGATAGGCGAGGTAGCTCACGATCGCCTGATCGAGGATGTCGCCCTCGGGCGGCTTGATGCCCATCGCGCCCACCAGCACCAGGCGGTGGAACGCGGCCGGCGCCAGCGAGGCCATCTCGGCGGCGATCCAGCCGCCGAAGCCGAGGCCGAGCAGGGAAACCTCCTTCAGCCCCAGCTCGGCGAGCAGCCACTGATACATCGCGGCCACGTCGCGCACACTGCGCATCCAGCCGGGCCGTTCCGAACCGCCCCAGCCCGGGTGATGCGGCACCAGCACGTCGAAGCGCGCCGCCAGCGCATCATAGAACGCCAACCGGTCCGGCGTGCCGATGTCGTGGTGCAGGACCAGCAGCGGCCGGCCGCTGCCGGCGCGGCTGAGATGCATGGTGGTGTCGGCGATGCGCGCCGTGGCGCGCGTCCAGGCTGCGTCGGTCATTCGCTGGTTTCCCCCGGGTCCTTATTGGGGGGAAAGGATACTCATGGGTAGGCGCACGAGTCCAATGGGGGCCCGCAGGCGGGCGGCGGGCCCGGCGCCGGTTGCCAGGCGCGGCGCATCCCCGTACCACGCTGACGTCGCGGCGCCGGGTTTGCCGCCAGCAAGGAAGCACGCCGTATGGACAAGGACGCACTGACCGCCTGGGCGCTGGCGAACGGCTGGCGCATGATCGCCGGCACTCCCTGCCTGACGAAACCTTCCGCGCCGAAGGAAGCGATCGTGCGGATGGTGTTCAAGGCGACCGTTGTCGCGGTGGAGGTGAAGAAGCCCGCCGGAAAATGGGAAAAACTCGCCGGCGCCAGCTACCCCAAGGTGACCGCCGATCCCGAAACCGGCTGGCCACAAGGCCTGGGGCTGGACGCCATGCCGGGGCTTTCGATGCTGATGCGCGACAACAAGGACAGCATGGCGTTCGACCGGATGGCGGGCGGGCCGAAAGCCTGACGCGGAGCGCGGACTATACGTCGACCACCACGTAGTCTTCCTCCACCGCCACCGGAATCGTTTCTGCGACATAGGGGCCTTCCACCAGGCGCTGACCGGGCGCGACCTCCACCTGGTAGTTGCGCAAGCTGACCTTCTGCGGGTCGCACCAGGATTTGCCGGTCCGGATGTCGAACTCCCAGCCGTGCCAGGGGCAGCGCAGCACTTCGCCTTCGCGGGAGTAGCGATACTGGCCAGGCACGTCGGCCTCGATCAGCCCGGTCAGGATGCCTTCGCACATCGGCCCGCCTTCGTGCGGGCAGCGGTTGAGCAGGCCATAGAACGTACCGCCAAGATTGAACACCGCGATCGGCCGGCCGCGCACGGTCACCAGTTTGCGTTCGCCGGGCGGGATGTCCGCCACCCGTGCCACCACGTGCTTGCTCATGCCGGCTCCGTCGTCCTGCTCGCGTCCGGCGCGGCGCGCCGCGATGCCCGGACCCTGGTGTGCCGCCCCTGAAATGCGCGGGCATTCCGGAGGCAGGACAGTAGAAACCAACGCCCGGCGGGGCAATCCCGGCCCCCGCCGCGCGGACCCTGCCATGCCCGCGACGCCCTTGCCCTGTCCGGCGGGCGCCCCATAGTCGTCTGTTGCACCGCGATACGGAGCCGTCGCCCATGCCGCTCAGCCCGCCTGCCCCGCGCGAGGCCTTGCATACCCGCACGATCGTCATCAACGGCTACCGCCGCGACGACGGGCTGTACGACATCGAGGCACAGCTGACGGACACCAAGACCTACAGCTTCCCGAACGAAAACCGCGGCACGATCGAAGCGGGGGAGCCGTTGCACGGCATGTGGATGCGGCTCACGGTGGATGAGGACATGCGCATCGTCGCCGCCGAGGCGGCGACCGATTACGCCCCGTACGGCATTTGCCCACAGGCCGCCCCCAACTTCGCGCGGCTGGAAGGCCTGGTGATCGGCAAGGGCTTCCTTCGCGCCGTCAACCAGGCGGTGGGCGGCACCGTCGGCTGCACGCATCTGCGCGAACTGCTGCAGCAGATGGCGACCACCGCCTACCAGACCATCAAGCCAGCCCGCGCCCACCGGGAAATCGCGCGGGCGGCGGCGGGGGACAAGGCTGCGAGCGGGGAAAGCCTGGACGCCCGGATCAGCCAGCATTTCGGCGGAGCACCGAAGATCCTCAACACCTGCCTCGCCTACAGCAGCGACGGGCCGGTGGTGCGGCAGCGCTGGCCGCACCTCTACACCGGCCGATAGCCGGGGGCCGCCAGCCGGGGCCGCCAGTCGGGGCCGCCAGTCGGGGCGGAGAGCCGCGCTCACGCCGGCGGCGGGGTTTCGTATTCGGGCAGGTTCCACGCTTCGGGTTCCTGCGCCGCCCGGTCGTACCAGTCGGCCACCAGCGGGTGGGCGCGCACCGCCCGGCAATAGGCGTCCGACGCGGCGGAGAGTTCCGGCCGCCAGGTCAGGAACCGCGCCACCACCGGCGCGTACATCGCATCGGCCGCACCGAACGCGGCGCCGAACAGATAGGGCCCGCCGGCGCCGAAACGGGCGCGCGTGTCGGCCCACAGCGCCTCGATCCGGGCGATGTCGGCGAGCGCCTCCGGCGTCCGGCCCAGCCCGGCGAAATCGACGCCGAGATTCATCCACATCGACCGCCGCAGGCCGATGAACCCGGCATGCATTTCCGCCGCGATCGCCCGGGCATCGGCGCGGGCGACGCGATCCGCGGGCCACAGCGCGGGCGTGATCTCGGCGCAGTATTCGACGATCGCGAGCGACTCCCAGATGCGCGCGCCCGCGTGCTCCAGATAGGGCAGGGTGCAATTGGGGGAGATCCGGGCGATCGCCGGCGTCGGGCCGGGACGGCTGAGCGGGATCTGCACCTCCTCCACGTCCAGCCCGGCCAGCTTCACGGCGAGCCAGCCGCGCATCGACCACGACGAGGTGCGGCGATTGGCGATGAACAGGCGTCCGTCCGGCATGATCGTTGGTCCGCATCAGAAACGCCGGACACTCTAGCACCCGCCGGCATCGCGCCAACACGCCCGCTCCGCGGTTTTCAGCACCGGCGCCAGGATCGCGTTACGCCGCGCCGCCGAGCAGGGCCTCGACCAGCGGGCAGCCGGGCTGGTCGGCCGTATCGCCGCGCACGTCGCATTGCCCGATCAATCCGGTCAGCGCCTTCTGCATGGCGCGCAGATCGGCGATCTTGGTCCTGACTGCGGCGAGATGGGCCGCGGCGAGATCCTTCACCGCCGCGCAGGGCACCTCGCTTGCCGCGGCCAGTTGCAGCAGCGCGCGCACCTCGTCGAGCGTGAAGCCGAGTTCCCTCGCACGGCGGATGAAGGTCAGACGCTCGACATGGGCGCGGCCATAGACGCGATGGCCACCTTCGGTGCGGGCGGGTTTCGGCAGCACGCCGATCTTCTCGTAGAAGCGGATGGTTTCGATGTTGCACCGCGTGCGGGCAGCCAGCGCGCCGATCGGGATCAGCGGTCCGACCGCGTCCGCGGCGGCGGGGGCGATTTTTCCCCTTGAACCTGGAGTTCCTACAGATCCCATACCCCTGATCTGGGCGCACCCATCGGAGCGGACAAGGCATGGATCAGCAGGCTGGGGATCAGCAGGTCGGGACGGCGATCATGGCCGCGGCGGCCGGCGGGCCGGTCACGAGCGGCGGCGCCAGGCTGCTGTCGCTCGGTGGCATCGCCGCGGCACTCGGGGCGGCCTCCTGCTGCGTGATCCCGTTCGCGTTGTTCACCCTCGGGGTCAGCGGCGCCTGGATCGGCACTCTGACCGCGCTGGAGCCCTACCAGCCGATCTTCGCCGCCGCCGCCCTCGGGTTCATTGGCCTCGGTGCGTGGCGGCTGCGGCGCAAGGCACAGCTCGCCTGCGCCGACGGCTATTGCGCCACCCCGCGCGCCGACCGCGTCGCCCGGATCGGGCTGTGGACCGCCGGCGTGCTGGTCGTCGTCGCCGTCGCCTTTCCGTACCTCATCCGCGCCATCGCCTTCTGACCCATCGCCTTCTGACAGGGAGTATCACGATGCCTCGTTCCGTCCTTGCTGCCGCCTTCGCCGTCAGTCTGCTCGCCGTCCCGTTCGCCGCGCAGGCCGCCGACACCAGCGTGGTGCTCGACGTGCATCATGCCGGCTGCGTGCTGTGCGGGCCGATCGTCAAAAGCACCTTGGCGCACGTGAAGGGCGTTTCGACCGTGCAGGTCAGCCAGCCGGACGGGATGTCCGATGTGACCGCGACCGTGACTTACGACACGACCGCGACCTCGCCGGCGGCGCTGATCAAGGCGGTGACCGATCAGGGCTATCCGGCCGACATCGCCAAGCCCGCCAACGGCTGATCGCGATGGATGCCGTCACCACGCATGAATGCTGTGCCGTGTCGTCGAAGCCTGGTTCGATCCCCGACCTCGTGGTGATCGGCGCCGGCTCGGCCGGGTTCTCGGCGGCGATCCGCGCGAGCGAGCTTGGCGCGCGCGTCGCGCTGATCGGCGCCGGCACGATCGGCGGCACCTGCGTCAATATCGGCTGCGTGCCGTCCAAGACGCTGATCCGCGCGGCCGAGGCGCTGCACCATGGCACGGCGGCGCCGCGGTTCGCGGGCATCGCGGCACGCGCAGGCCTGACCGATTGGGCCGCGCTGATGGCGCAGAAGGACGCGCTGGTCACCGGCCTGCGGGAGGCGAAATACGCCGCCCTGCTGCCGGAATATGAAGGCATCCGTTCCATCGAAGGCGCGGCCCGGTTCACGGCGGACGGCCTGATCGTTGGCGATGCGCGGTTCCCCGCCGAGCGCGTCGTGATCGCCACCGGCGCCTCGCCCGCCATTCCGCCGATCCCGGGCATCGGCGACGTGGCGTATCTCACCAGCACCACGGCCCTCGCGCTCGATCGCCTGCCGCGCGCGCTGCTGGTGATCGGCGGCGGGGTGATCGGCTGCGAGCTTGGCCAGATGTTCGCCCGCTTCGGG
>JAGWSV010000192.1 GCA_028869315.1 Rhodospirillales bacterium | reverse complement strand
GCTTGACCACCGCGCCGCCCTGCGAGCGCGCCTCCATGTAGGTGTCGAAGCTCCATTGGATCGTGTTGGGGCTGCATTGGCTGTCGGTGAGGTCGGACGTCGCCGCCGATGCGTTCAGCATGATCTTGTTCTTCTCGCGCGCGACCGTCGCCACCGCGAGCGCGACCGAGGAGGTCGGCACGTCGATCACCGCCGCGACGCCGTTGTCGAACCACTGGCGCGCGATGGTGGAGGCGACGTTCGGCTTGTTCTGGTGGTCGGCTTCCCGCAGCTCGACGTCGAAGCCGTGCTTCAGCGGGTTGAAGTCGCGCACCGCCTGGTGGGCGCAGGCGACCGAGTTGGGCCCGGTGTTGTCGCGGTAGGTGCCGCCGAGATCGGTCAGCACGCCAAGATGGATTTTGGGACGGCCCGCGGCGCGCGGACGGACCAGCGGCACGGTCGACAGGGCGGCGGCACCGCCGAGCACGGTGCGTCGAGACACGGTCATGGACGTTCTCCCCGAGACGTTCTTTTCACGTCGTTCGTTATGGTTTCGGCGCGCATGGGACGACCGCCCCGGCGCGGCGGGCATTGGAGGCGAGAGCCGGGTAAAGGTCAAGCTTGCCATTCAGGAAATGCCCCCGCCGGCGCATGGCCGCGACCGGGTGGGCCGTCGCCGCGCGGGCGGCGACAGCCGGCGCGATGCCGGCCGGGTGACCGCCGGTTGACCTCCCGTCCGGGCAGGCTCTACCCAGCCTTGCTTGCGGGACCGCTATGCGCGCCTATCTTCCATCGGCACGCGGCCCGCGTGCAGCTGTCCCTCGCCCGGCCGGAGATGCCCGCCGATGAACGTCCGTCTTCCGGCCGTCGCCCTGGTGGCCGCCGCGCTTGCGCTCGCCCTGGCTCGTGCCCAGGCCCAGATGCCGGGCGGGGGCGGCCCGCCCTCCGTCGGCGTGGTGCAGGCGGAGCCGACCCAGATCACCGAAACATCACAATATGTCGGGCGGATCCAGGCCCAGCACCGGGTCGCGGTCGTCGCCCGGGTGACGGCGTTCCTGGAGCGGCGCGATTTCGTGGAAGGCTCGGAGGTCACCAAGGGCCAGCTTCTCTACCAGCTCGAACAGGCGCCGTTCGAGGCCGATCTGGCAGCAAAACAAGCGGCGGTGGCCGAGGCGCAGGCCATGCTGCAGAATGCCACCCTGGCCTTCCGGCGCGCGGAATCGCTGATCAAGACCCCGGCGGGGCAGCAGTCGCTGGTCGATTCGACCCGCGCGACCATGCTGTCCGACGCCGCCCAGGTGCAGGCCGCCAACGCACAGGTCCGTGCCTCGCAGATCAACCTCGGCTACACGGCGATCCACGCGCCGATCGCCGGCAAGATCGGCCGCAGCGCGGTCTCGGCCGGCAACGTCGTCTCGCCCAGCTCCGGCACGCTCGCGACCATCGTCAGCCAGGACCCGATGGACGTGGTGTTCCCGGTCTCGCTCACCGATGAACTGGCCCTGCGCCGGCGCTATGCCGGCGCCGGCGGGTTCGGTTCGGTGGTGATCCGCATCAAGCTGCCGGGCGGACGGATGTACGACCAGACCGGCCGGCTGAATTTCGTCGACAACACCGTCTCCACCAGCACCGACACGGTGATCCTGCGCGGCAGCATCCCCAATCCGCCGATCAGCGCCCTGAAGGTCGGCGGCGCCACCCAGCGCGAGCTGATCGACGGCGAGTTCGTCACCGTGCTGCTGGAAGGCGCGCAGCCGATCTCCCTGCTCGCCATCCCGCGCGCCGCGGTGATGACCGACCAGCGCGGCGACTACGTCTACACCGTGGGCGCCGCGCACAAGGTGGCGCTGACCCGGATCACGCTCGGCCAGTCGACGGCCACGACGGCGACCGTCACCACCGGGCTGCACCAGGGCGACACCGTCATCGTCGACGGGCTGCAGAAGGTCCATCCGGGTGAGGTCGTGGCGCCAGGTCCGGCCAGTCCACCGATGCACGCCGCCCCGTCGGCGCTGCACGGGGATACCCACCAGGGAGCCGCGAGCGGTCGATGATCTCCGCGATCTTCATCCGCCGGCCGCGGCTCGCCATCGTCATCGCCATCGTCATCACCATCGCCGGGGCGATCGCGATGGCGCGGATTCCGGTGGCGCAGCTGCCCGACATCGTACCGCCCCAGGTCATCGTCTCCACCACCTATCCCGGCGCCTCTGCCGAAACGGTGGAAGCCGCCGTCGCCGAGCCGATCGAGGCAGGGGTGAACGGCGTCGATCACATGATCTACATGCAATCGACGAGCGGCAACGACGGCAGCTATTCCCTCGCCGTCAGCTTCGCGCTCGGCACCAATCCCGACATCGACACCGTCAACGTCAACAACCGCGTGCAGGCGGCGCTGTCGCAGCTGCCGCCGGAGGTGCAGGCGGAAGGCGTCACGGTTCAGAAGAAATCCTCCGCGGTCCTGATGTTCGTGGCGTTCTCCGGCAGCGCGCCGCAGCAGACGCCGCTCTATGTCGCGAACTACGTGCTGATCCACGTGCTGGACGCGGTCTCCCGCACGCCGGGCGTCGGCCAGGCCAACCTGTTCTCCCGCCTGAACTACTCGATGCGGGTGTGGTTCCACACCGACAAGCTGGTGAGCCTCGGCCTTACGCCGACCGACATCATCAACGCGATCAAGGCGCAGAACGTGGTGGCGCCGATCGGGCGGATCGGCGCCCGCCCGATCGGCGCCAACCAGCAGTACCAGTTCAACCTGCAGACGCAGGGCCGGCTGGTCACCGCCAAGCAGTTCGGCAACATCATCATCCGCGCCAACCCCGACGGCTCGGTGCTGCGCCTGCACGACGTCGCCTCGATCGCGCTCGGCGCCCAGAACATGGACAGCGAGGCGCGCCTGAACGGCGAGCCGGCGGTGCCGATCGGCATCTACCTCTCGCCGGGCGCGAACGCGGTTTCCACCGCGGCCGCGGTGCGCCAGACCCTGCAAAAGCTGTCGGCGCAGTTCCCGCAAGGGCTGCACGACCACGTGCTCTACGACTCGACGACCTTCGTCTCCGACACCATCCACGAAGTGCTGACCACCCTGCTCGAAGCCTTCGCGCTCGTCGTGGTGGTCGTGTTCCTGTTCCTCGGCAACGTGCGCGCCACGATCATCCCGATCGTCGCCGTGCCGGTCAGCCTGATCGGCACCTTCGCCGGGCTGATGGCGCTCGGCTACGCGGTGAACACGGTCTCGCTGCTCGCCATGGTGCTGGCGATCGGCATCGTGGTCGACGACGCCATCGTCGTGGTGGAGAACGTCGAACGCGTGATGGGCGAGGAGCCGGAGCTCACCGCCGCCGAAGCCACCGGCAAGGCGATGCGCCAGATCACCGGGCCGATCATCGCCATCTCCCTCGTGCTGCTCTCGGTCTTCGTGCCGGTGGGCTTCATCCCCGGGCTGTCCGGCATCCTGTTCCGCCAGTTCGCCGTCACGATGACCTTCGCGATGCTGATCTCGGCGATCAACGCGCTGACCCTGTCGCCGGCGCTGTGCGCGGTGTTCCTGCGCCACCACGGCCGCCCGCGCGGACCGATGGGCTGGGTGATGGGCGGGATCGACCGGGTACGCGGCGGCTACGCGGCGGTGGTGCGCCGGCTGGTCCGGGTCTCGGTGCTGGCCCTGGTGCTGGTCGGCGTCATCGCCGCCGGCGCGGGCTGGCTTTCCGCCCGCACCCCGTCGGGATTCCTGCCGGAGGAAGACCAGGGCGCCTTCTTCATCTCCATCCAGCTGCCGGACGGCGCCTCGGTGGAACGCTCGGCCGCGGTGGCGCAGCGGGTGACGAATATCCTGAACCACATGCCGCAGGTGCAGGAGACGCTGTCGATCATCGGCTTCTCGCTGCTCGACGGCGGCGTGCAGGAACCCAACGCCGCCTTCGTCGTCGCGCATCTGAAGCCCTTCGCCGACCGGCCGGGCTTCGCCAATTCGGTGGAGGCGGTCATCGGGCGCACCTTCGGTGCGGTCAGCCGGATCCGGTCGGCGCTGATCTTCCCGTTCAACCTGCCGCCGATCATCGGCCTCGGCACCGGGTCCGGCTTCCAATACGTGCTGGAAGCGCAGGAAGGGCAGGACCCGGTCAAGAACGGGCAGGTGATGCGCGGGCTGGTCGCCGCGGCGAACCGCGATCCGAAGCTGTCGCGCGTGTTTTCCACCTACTCGGCCAACAACCCGTCGCTGTTCCTCGACGTGGACCGGGCCAAGGCGGCGGCGCTCGGGCTCAGCCTGCAGGACGTCTACACCGCGCTGCAGGCCACGCTGGGCGGCATCTACGTCAACAACTTCAACCTGTTCGGCCGCACCTGGCAGGTCAATATCGAGGGCGAACCGAACGACCGCAACGACATCGCCGCGATCTGGAAGGTCTTCGTCCGCAACGACCGCGGCCAGATGGTGCCGCTGCGCTCCGTCGCCTCGCTGCGGGTGGTCACCGGGCCGCAGGTGATCACCCGCTACAACAACTACCGCGCGATCGTCATCAACGGCGGTCCCGCGCCCGGCGTGTCCTCCGGCACCGCGCTGGCCGAGATGGCCGCGCTGTCGAAGAAGACCCTGCCCGCCGGCTACGACTTCGAATGGACCGGCACCGCCTACCAGGAGGAGCTGGCCGCCGGCCAGACCGGCGCGATCCTCGGCATCGCGGTGCTGTTCGCCTACCTGTTCCTGGTCGGGCTTTATGAAAGCTGGACCATCCCGATCCCGGTGCTGCTGTCGGTCGTCGTCGGCATCCTCGGCGCCTTCGTCGGCATCGATGTCGGCGGGTTGTCGCTCGACCTCTACGCGCAGATCGGGCTCGTCGTGCTGATCGCGCTGGCGGCAAAGAACGCGATCCTGATCATCGAGTTCGCGAAGGAGCAGCGCGAAGCCGGCATGCCGATCCGCGAGGCCGCGGTGCTCGGCGCGCGGATGCGGTTCCGCGCGGTGATGATGACCTCGATCGCCTTCGTGATGGGCCTGGTGCCGCTGGTCACCGCCCAGGGCGCCGCCATGTTCAGCCGCCGGGACGTCGGCACCGCGGTGTTCGCCGGCATGATCGCCGCCAGCTCCTTCGGCATCTTCCTGATCCCGATGCTGTATGTCGTGTTCCAGTCCTCGCGGGAGTGGGTGAAGCGGCGGCTGCGGCGCGACCACGCGCCGTCCTCCGGCGGGCCGGGCGCCACGCACTGATACCAACGGCCGGCGGCACGCTCCGCCGGAACCGGGGTCCCGGCGCGTCGCGCGCGCGGTTGCGGCGTCAGGGCGCGGCGGCGATCGGGCCGGTCAGCGGCTCACGCAGGGGCGGCAGCAGCGCGGCCGCGTAGGCGGCCGGGTTCTCGATCAGGAAATGGGCGACCTCCAGGTCGATTTCCTGGCCGACCGCCGCCGGACAGGCCTGGCGGATCTTCACCGCCTCGGTGGCGGAAACCGGCGGGCGGCTGTCCCGCTCGCGCGCAATCGCCGCCGCCATCGGCTGCGCGCCGGCATTCAGCGCCTCCAATTGGCGTTCCACCGCCTGCTCGCCCAGGCTGGTGCAGACCTGCGGCAGCACGCCGAGGCTTTGCAGCGGCCAGCCGCGCGGCGCGAGCACCCGGCTCCAGGTCACGAACAGCTCCCCGCCATCGGGGAGGGTGGTGAAGGTCTGCACCAGGCCCTTGCCGAACGTCGCACTGCCGACGACCACCGCCCGGCCCTGGTCGGCGAGCGCGGACGCCAGGATTTCCGCCGCGCTGGCGGTGCGCCCGTCGACCAGAACCACCACCGGCAGGCCGGGCGCCAGTTCCCCGGGCTTGGAGAGCCAGACTTCCGACGCGGCCGGGTCCCGCCCGGCGGTGCGCGTGATCTCGGCGGCGGGCAGCATCCCGTCCGCCACCGTGACCGCCTGTCCGAGCAGCCCGCCGGGATTGCCGCGCAGATCAATCACCAGCCCGTCCGGCGGCTTGCGGGAGGCCATGGCCTGCTCGATCGGCGCTGCGAAGCTGGTCGCGGTCGCGCGGTTGAAGCGCGTGATGCGGACCAGCAGCATGCCGGCGAGACGCTCGCTGAACACCGTGCGCGGCGGCACCTGGGCGCGGGTGACCGAAGCCTGGCGCGGCGGGCCGGCGGCGGGCTTCCAGCGCAACGTCACGTTGGACCCGTCGGGTCCGGCGAGCCAGCCGAGCGCCGCCGCGACGGTATGTCCGCTGGTGGCGTGGCCGTCGATGTCCAGGATCGGGTTCCCCGGGCGCAGCCCGGCGCGGGCCGCCGGGCCATCCGGATTGACCATCCTGGCCAGGATCACCCCGTTCCGGCGGGTGAGCTGGAGCCCGATGCCGACATCGCCGTTGCGTGCCGCCTCATCCGCTTCCGCCGCGCGCGGCGGCTCGTAGCGGGAGTAGGGGTCGAGATGGTCGAACATTTCGTCGAAGAAGGCCTGGATGACCCCCTCGGTCCCGGCCCGCCGCACGTCCGGCGACGCCGCCCAGGCCGCCGCCGCCATCCGGCTGGCCGCTTCCGCCCAGGCCGCCGCGGTCGGCGCGCGCGGCGCCGGGGCGTCGTAGAGCTTGCCGTTCCGCCCGCTCAGGATCAGCCGCCCGGCCCGCAGACCGGCCGTCAGATCAGGATCGAGCGCGGTCAGCCCGCGCAGGCCCCACACGGTCAGCCGCGGCGCGGTGACCGGGTCGAGCGCCCGCGGGGTGATGAACTCCAGTGCGGCGGTATAGACCTGCTGCACCAGCTTCGCGTCGAAGCCGATGGGCCGCGTTGCGGAAGCCGCCGGTACGGGCCCCGTGAACGCCAGAAGCAAGACCAGGAGACCGAAGCCTCTCACCGACGGCGCGACCGATGCCCTACGTGCCCGTCGCGGAAGGAGGGGCGCGACGGAATGCCCTGCATGATCTGGAACACGAGCCCGCCGGTGATCGGCGTCGCCTCCGCCAACCGCACCTCGACTTCCTGGCCGAGGCGGAAGACGAGACGGGTGCGCTTGCCGCTCAGGCTCTGGTCCCGCTGGTCATGGTACCATAAATCATCCGGCAGGGCGGAGCGCGGCACAATCCCGCTGGCGCCGTTTTCCGCCAGCGTGACAAAAAGGCCAAACCGTGTGACCCCGGAGACACGGGCGGCGAAGGCGAACCCGACCCGATCAGCCAGGTAGGCGGCGAGATAGCGGTCGATCGCTTCGCGCTCGGCCGCCTGGGCGCGGCGTTCGGTCGCGGTGATGTGCTCGCTCGCGTCCGCAAGGTCGTCGCCCGCCTCCGGCGGCAGGCCGTCGGGCCCGAGCTTGAGCGCGCGGATCAGCGCACGATGGACCAGCAGGTCGGCGTAGCGGCGGATCGGGCTGGTGAAATGCGCGTATTGCCGCAGCGCCAGCCCGAAATGGCCGATATTCTCGGGGCTGTAGGCCGCCTGGGACTGGCTGCGCAGCACCACCTCGTTCACCAGCGGCGCCTCCGGCCTGCCGGACACCTGGCGCAGGACGCGGTCGAGATCGCGCGGGTGCACCTGGTCGCCGGGCGGCAAGGACAGGCCGAGACCGTGCAGGACGGTGCGCAATTCCTCCAGCTTCTCGGCCGAAGGCGGCGCGTGGACCCGATAGACGCACGGCGCATGGTGGCGGCCGAGTTCCTCGGCGGCGGCCACGTTGGCGAGGATCATGAACTCCTCGATCAGCCGATGGCTGTCGAGGCGGGGCCGCGGAACGACGTTCGCCACCCGGCCGTTCGGGTGCAGCACCACCTGGCGTTCCGGCAGGTCGAGATCGAGCGTGCCGCGCGCGGTCCGCGCCGCGAGCAGAAGCCGGAACGCCCCGTACAGGCCGGCGAGCAGGCCCTCCGGCAGGTCGAGATTGGTCACCCCGTCCTGCGCCTGCTGCACCTGTTCGTAGGTCAGCCGGGCGGCGCTGCGCATCAGGCCGCGGCCGAAGCGGTGGCCGGTCTTGCGCCCGTCGGCGTCGATATGCAGCTCGACGAACAGGCAGCCGCGATCCTCGTTCGGGCGCAGGCTGCACCAGCCGTTGGACAGCGGCTCCGGCAGCATCGGAACCACCCGGTCGGGGAAATAGACGCTGTTGCCCCGCGCGCGCGCCGTCCGGTCCAGCGCCGTCTCCGGACGCACGTAGTGGGCGACGTCGGCGATCGCGACGATCAGGCGGAAGCCGCCGCCCGGCGCGCCGGCAAGGGCTTCGGCGAACACCGCGTCGTCGAAATCCCGCGCGTCGGCGCCGTCGATGGTGACGAGCGGCAGGCCGCGCAGGTCGGTGCGCCGGCCGAGCGGGGCCGCGCGCGCCTGCTCCGCTTCCGCCAGCGCCTCCGGCGGGAAAACATGCGGGATGTCGTTGCCGGCGATCGCGATCAGGCTGACCGAGCGGGCGTCGCCCATGCGGCCGAGCCGCTCCAGGATGCGCGCCGGCTTGAGGCCGAGCCGATCGTGCGGCAGCGGTTCCGCCAGCACGATCTCCCCCGCTTCGGCCCCGGCATCGGCGCCGGCGGGAACGACCCATTCCGCCCGGGACCGGCGGTCGGTGGGCACGATGCGGCCTTCCCGCCGGCGGTCTGAATCAGCCGGGCGGAATACCCCGATGACCCGCCCGGGGGAGTCGGCCAGGCGCTTGAGCGTGCGGCCTTCGTAGCGGCCGGGACCGGCGGGACGCAGCCGGGCCAGCACGCGCTGGCCGGGCGCCAGCGCGGCATGCCCGTGCGGCTCCGGCGCCATGAGGATCTGCGGCGCCGGCCCGGCGTCGTCCCAGGCGATCGGACGGGCGAGCGCGTCACCGTCGGTGTCGGTGCCGGTGATCTGAACGACGGCGACGGGAGGAAGCTGGCCGGAGGTCCGCCGGGTGGAGGGGTCGGCGCGGGTGCGCCGGGCTTTGCCGCGAAAGGGTGGGGGCAACGAGATGCGCTTTGGTTGGAGCCGCGGGAGCGCGCATTTCGGCACGCCATGCGACCCAGATGGCGAAAACCCGGCTGGCGGACAACCTGCCCGAGGACAAGATTTTATGCCAGCCGAAAGCGCCGCTGCCGCGCAGGCGCCGACCCCGCCGCGACGGCGGACGGGACCCTTGCTGCGCGGCGGCCTGCGCGGTTTGCGGCGCAGGACCGGCCGGTCAGGGGCGAACGATCACCATGATGACGATGACGATCATCAGGACGGTCGGAATCTCGTTAGCGATACGATAGAAACGCGCGCTGCGGCGGTTGCGGTCGTTCAGGAAATCGCGCCGCCAGCGCGAGAACTCTCCGTGCAGCACCGACATCAGGATCACCGCGGCCAGCTTCACGTGCCACCAGCCGGCGGACCAGTCGATCACGCCGGGCGTCAGCACCAGCAGGATGCCGAAGGTCCAGGTGGAGATCATGGCCGGATTGATGATCGCCCGCAGCAGCCGGCGCTCCATCACCTTGAACCGCTCGCTCTCGGCCGAGCCCGGCCGGACCTCGCAATGATACACGTAGAGCCGCGGCAGGTAGAACATGCCGGACATCCACGCGATCACCGAGATGACGTGAAACGCCTTGATCCAGGGGTAGAACGGTGTGAGGGCGGAAATGACCATGCGGACTCCCGATGAAGCGTCGCTGCGCCCCGTCGCCGCCGGCCCCGGCAGCCGGAGGTGGATGGCGCGGGCGGATGACGTGTCGTTACGGCAAGCGGACCGGCCCCTGCATCGCCGCGCGCAGCAGCGCGGGCAGGTGCGCAAGGTCGTGAAACGGCCGCGCCCCGGCCGCGCGCAGCGCCGCGCCGTCGCCGCGCGGAGCGTAGCCGAGGCAGCCCATTCCCGCCGCCCGTGCGCCGCGGACGCCGGCCAGGGAATCCTCCACCACCAGGCACGCCGCCGGTGCCACGCCGGCCCCACGTGCGGCTTCGAGGAACAGGTCCGGGGCCGGCTTGCCGCGTCCGCCGCGGGCGATGATGGTCTCCGCGCTCAGCACCCGCCCGGCCACCAGCTCGGAAAGGCCGATGCAGGCGAACTTGGCGGCAAGCTCGGCAAGCCCCGAGTTGGAGGCGATCCGCCAGTCGAGCCCGAACCGCGCCACGGCGTGCAACGCCGCCTCGGCGCCCGGGATGGCCACCGCTTCCCGGCCCAGAGCCGCCGCAAGCTGCCCGGCAAGGCCGGATTCCCAGTCCTCCGGCAGGGTTACGCCGCGCTCGGCCTCGATCGCCCGGCACATGTCGGCGAGGCTCATGCCGAGGAACCGCCGTTCGCACTCCGCCGCCGTGATGGGCCAGCCAAGCCGGGTGAGCGCCTGGGCGGTGACCCGGTTGGCGATCGGTTCGCTGTCGACCAGCACGCCGTCGCAATCGAAGATAATGAGCCGCAACGGCGCCGCGCCGCCGGAACCCGGGATGGCGGGCGAAGTCATGTCCCGGACCCGGGAGCGTCGGACACCGGGCGAAGCGGACAGAAGCCGAACCGGCCCGGGCAGGCGCGCCCGCCGGCATGGCTGCACAGTCCCGGACCGGCGGCGCGGGTGCGGCGCACCAGGTCGGCCAGCGCGGCGATGAACCCCGCCCCGGCGTTCTGCGTCGGCACCCGGAAATAGCCCGGGACGCCGAGCTTCCGCGCCAGCTCCGCATACTCGACGTCCAGCTCCACCAGGGTTTCGGAATGTTCGGAGACGAACGCGATCGGCACCACCAGCAGCGCCACCTTGTCGCGCGCGGCGCGTTCGATTTCGTGCTCGGTGCTGGGGTCCAGCCATTTCTGCGGGGTGGCGCGGGACTGGTAGCAGATCGCGTGGTCGTCCGGCGCGTCGGGCCCGAGCGCGCCCAGCACGGCGGCCACCGTGCGTTCCACCTGCCACTGATAGGGATCGCCAGCCTTCACGATCACCTCCGGCAGCCCGTGGGCCGAGAACAGTACCCGCAGCGGGACCGCCGGATCGAGCGCAGTGCGCGCCTCCTGCCAGGCGTTCCTGACCCCGTCGGCGGTGGCGGCGGCGAACCCCGCGTCCTCGGGGTAGCAGCACAGGGCAGAGACCGGCGCGACCAGCGCGGCGTCGCAGGCCGCCTTGCGCCAGGCCTCCAGGGAGCTGCCCGTGGTGGTGCTGGAAAACTGCGGATAGAGCGGCAGCAGCACCACCTCGTCCGGCCCCCAGGCCTTCACCTCGCGGGCGGTCTCGGCGCTGAACGGGTGCCAGTAGCGCATGGCGACGAAACAATGCGCATCCAGCTCCGGCAGGGCGTCACGCAGCGCGTCCGCCTGTTCCATCGTCAGGTCGAGCAACGGGGAGCGCCCGCCGAGCAACGCATAGTTCTCGGTTGCCGGCTTCACCCGCCGGGAAGCGATGAGCCGGGCCAGGAACGGCCGGACGAAGAACGGCACCCGCAGGATCGCCGGATCGAGGAACAGGTTGCGCAGGAACGGCTTGATCGCCTCGGGCCGGTCGGGACCGCCGAGGTTGAACAGGACGATCGCCACCCTGCGCTTCGTCCGCCCCGCCGCGGCAGGATCGAGCGGCACGCCCGTCATGCCGCCGCACGCACGCGGGCGACCAGCGCGGCGACGTGCTCGGGCGGGGTCGGCGGCAGGATGCCGTGGCCGAGATTGACGACGAACCGTCCCGCGCGCGCCGCCGCCAGCGCGTCGTCCGCCGCGTCGGCGAGCGCCGCGCCGCCCGCCAGCAGCGCCAGCGGATCGATATTGCCCTGCAAGGCCACCTGCGCGCCCACCAGCCGGCGCGCCTGGCCAAGCTCGGTCGCGGTATCGACGCCGACGCCGTCGACCCCGGTGCCGGCGGCGTATTCGCCCAGCATGGTCCCAGCCAGGCGCGGAAAGCCGATCACCGGCAGGCGCGGGAAGCTCGCCCGCAAGGCGGCGACGATGCGCCTGGCGGGCGCGATCGCATGGCGCCGGAACAACTGCGGCGACAGCACGCCGGCCCAGGAATCGAACAGCATCACCGTCTCCGCGCCGGCTTCCACCTGAGCGGTAAGATAGGCGATCGTGGCATCCGTCAACCGCGCCATCAACGCCGCGAATAGGTCCGGCCGGGTGTAGGCCATGGTGCGGGTGGCGGCGAACTCCTTCGACCCGCCGCCCTCGACCATGTAGCAGGCCACGGTGAAGGGCGCGCCGGCGAAGCCGATCAGCGCGGTGCGGGCGAAGCCCTCGGCAGCGAGGCCGTCGCGCACCCGGCGCACGGTTTCCAGGATCGGCGCGATCGCGCCCCGCGCCCGTTCGGGATCGAGCCGCTCCACCTCCGCGGCAGTACGAAGCGGCGGCAGCACCGGCCCCTCGCCTTCGCGGAACGCGAGCCCGTGGCCCAGCGCCCAGGGCAGCATGAGGATGTCGCTGAACAGGATGGCGGCGTCGAACCGGTAGCGCCGGATCGGCTGCAACGTGACCTCGGCCGCCAGTTCCGGCGTCGTGCACAGGGCGATGAAGTCGGGCACCCGCGCGCGCACCGCCCGGTATTCAGGCAGGTAGCGCCCGGCCTGGCGCATGAGCCACAGCGGCGGCGGCCAGACCGGCTGCCCGCGAAGTGCCGCCAGCAGCGGCTTGTCCGCTGCCTCGTCGTCTGTCCCGATCCGCATGGCCCGCTTCTAACAGAAGAGAAGACTTAAAGAAGACTGGTAGGGGGGGCAGTAGGGAACCGGATAGCGGGGATAAAGGTTGCTCGGGGGATGGTGCGGTGGTTGTCCACAGCGGCGCCCGCGCGCAAGTGTTTGATCGGAGAGCTGGATCCAGATTTTCCCCGCAGCGCCGTCCCAACCCGGGGGACAATCCCCCGGCGGCGGACGCGGCCGGGTTATCCCCGCGATGCGGGTGGGGCCGGCCCCGGGCGCGATTTCATCCCCATGATGCACCCGCCGCCCACTGCCCATGAACCGCTGACAGGGCCGCCAGGGCCGCCAGGGCCGCCAGGGCCGGTGGATGCGCCACCGGCGGCCGGGGCGCCTACCGGCGTGGCCGGAAGTGCTGCCAGCCGGGGTTGCCGCGGTAGTAGCCGCCGGCCCGCGTCTGGTAGCCGTGCCACTGGTTCGGCTGGAAGCCGCGCAGCGGCGGCGGCGGCACGGCCGGGCGCCACGGGCCATCGTAGCGAGAGCCCGAGTACCATCGGCCGCTATAGGAATAATAATAGGTTCCGCTGTAGAAGAACAGCGGATAGGTGTAGTCGAGAGCGACATAAACCCCGGGCGACGGCAGCCAGACCATGTTTGGCGCATAGGTTGCCGGAACCGGCGGCGGATAGGCCGGCTGCACAGGATAGGCGACACATCCGCCCAGCGCGGCGCTCAACAAGGCAAGCAGGCCCGGTGTAGCCCGCATGACATCCCGACGCGTTCGCATTCGTCGCTCCTGCTCAGGCCCGCCGCGCCGCGGAACGGCGCGATGTCCGGCAGGATAGCGAGGGACGCGGTGGGCGCGTTGATCTGCGTCAAGCAACGCCGGCCGGGGCGCGCGGGGACGGCGGAGAGTCGTTATTCCGTCGAACGCGTCGGGGTTGGCGCGGGCGAACGCAAACCCTGAGGCGTTGATTTGATCGGTGTCTTCGTCGGCCTATCGACGCACTTGTTTGCCGGCCATGCCTCAGAAGAAGATGCTCAGATTCTTCGCCAGCAATATGTTCTGTTCCAGCAGGATTTCGCGGCGGGTGATGCGCCAGTCGTCGCCGACCCGCCGCAAGCGGTCGCGGCGCCGGCCGACGAAAGTGGTCGTCTCGTATTCCACCCGGTTCTGCCGGATCAGGAAGCGGCAGCCCACCTCCACCTCGGCCGCATGGTCTGGGTCGGGCCGCACGTCGAGCAGGCGTATGTTGCTGACCAGGTGCGCGGTGCGCGACAGCGGTTCCTCGGCGTAGTGCACGCCGGTCAGAATCTGCTCGACCCGCTTGCCCAGGGTCCATTTGTCCTCGTCGAACCAGGAGATCCCTTCGCCCTGGCGGGTGTTCTCGCGCTCCGCATGCTGGCCGAACTTCACGTTGCGGCGGATCGGCATGAAATAGACGATGTCCTCGGCCAGCAGGTCGAGCCAGTCGCGAAACTTCCGTTCGTCCAGCAGATCGGCTTCGCGGTAGAGGAAGTCGGCGATCTCCTGGGTCAGGGTCCACCAGGCGGAACCCCGCGCGCGGGGCGGCTCGATCGTGTCGGTCATGGTCGCTCGCG
The DNA here is from genome assembly GCA_028869315.1 of Rhodospirillales bacterium. Taxonomy (GTDB): domain Bacteria; phylum Pseudomonadota; class Alphaproteobacteria; order Acetobacterales; family Acetobacteraceae; genus JAJZVS01. The sequence continues at coordinate 7,865 of JAGWSV010000192.1, read as the reverse complement.
TCCTGCCCCTGCAATGCCCGCGTCCCGCGGCGGCCGGCCGGCCGCCGCGAACCAAGGGCGCGTGTCCCGATGCATGACGATCCTATCCGCGGGTCGGCACGCTACTCCGCCGCCGCATCGACCGATGGCCGGCCGAGCAACGCCTGCCACGGCGCGCCCTCCAGATAGGCACGGTAGACGCGGTAGTAGTTGCGCGCGTTCTGTTCCGTCATCTGCGTGCTCACGTCGCCGGGCAGTGGGTCGTTGGTGCGGTAGGCGCCCATCGACTGCTGGTAGTTGAACGGGTGGCGCCGCGCGATCGGACCCTGGCTCGCCGCGGTGGCGTAGAGCCAGTTCTCCATGTCGTCCTGCTCGGTCATGCCGGCGGGGCCGGAATAGCGCATGTAGAAGCGGCGCAGCACGTCCTTCACCGCGGCCGGCGCGTCAGCGTCGACCAGGAAGAAGCGCCAGGCTTCGGTCTCCCCCGGCCCGTGCGGGTGCCACACGCAGATGCCGCGCGGCTGGCGGCCGTGATACGATGCGTTGGGGAAGATATTGCCGGTGAACGGCAGCAGCCGCGCCCGCTCGATGCCCAGGCGGCGTTTGCGCGCTTCGAAACAATGCCGGAAATAGGCGTCGACTTCGGGATAATGCTGGTAGCTGCCGCCGTATTGCGGGTCGGGGCGGGAGAGGATGCTGTGCACCCCGTGGCCCGCCGGGAAGCTCACCCACACGTGCTGTCCGCCTTCGTATTCGTTGTCGCGACGCCCCTTGGCGCCGCGTTGCGCCGAGGGTCCGATGCCGATCATGTCCACCGAGCGGTGCGACGGATTGTGGTAGGTGTCGCCGAGGAAGTTCTCCGCGGCGAATTTCCAGTTGGCGGGCAGGATCCATTTGTGCAGCCCGATCACTTCCGATCCGCCCGGACGCCCGTCGCGGCAGTCCAGCACCTCGTCGAGATGGTCGACCGCGTCGCCGAGATAGCTGAGGAACTCCGGCGCGTCCGGGTCCCAGCTCGCCCAGACGGTGCCCTTGTAGCGGGCGAGCTTCGCCACCTCGATCAGCGACCATTCATCGCGGTTCAAGGTGCCGTCGTACAGCACGCGAAACAGCGGCACGCCCTGCAGCCTGCCGTCGGTCGTGTAGCTCCAGGAGTGGTAGGGGCAGACGAACAGCGAGGTGTTGCCCTGCTCGTAGCGGCAGACCTTCATCCCGCGATGGCGGCAGGAATTCAGGAACACGTGCACCGTGCCGGCCTGGTCGCGGCACAGGATCACCGATTCCGACCCCATGCGGGAGACGAAGAAATCGCCCGGGTTCGGGATCTGGCTTTCATGGCCGACGAACAGCCAGGCACGGGTGAACAGTTTCTCCAGCTCGTCGCGGAACAGGTCGGGAGAGACGAAAATATCCCGGCTGATCGTCCCCCGGTCGAGGTCGATCATCTCCCGGAGCGACCGCCCGTCGCTTGCGGGGCCGGCGGACATGGGGGCGCTGGTCATCGGCACCTTCTCCCTTGGACGTGGGCGGGAGTGTGCGCCGCCCGTGGCGCCGGCTCAAGCCGGCCGGGTTCTGCCGCCGGGCCGGGGGCGGAGCGTCATGCAACCATCACGGGACAAAGCCGGTACGACGCGACAAAGACACGCTCATCTCGTGCAAGGGGAAGAGACACGCGATGAGGAAATGGATGGCAACCGCGGCCGCCGCGGCGGTAGCGCTCGTGTTCGGCGCCGGCGCGGCGCGCGCCGGCGGGGTGGTGACGATCTACTCCGCCGACGGGCTGCATGACGGCTCCCCCAACTGGTACCAGACCGAGTTCGACGCCTTCACCAAGGCGACCGGCATCCGGGTGCAGTATGTGGAGGCCGGGTCGGGCGTCGTGGTGGATCGCGTCGCCAAGGAGAAGGCCAATCCGCAGGCGGACGTGCTGGTGACCTTGCCGCCCTTCATCCAGAAAGCCGCCGCCGACGGGCTGCTGGCGCCCTATGTGCCGAAGGGGGCGCGCCGGATCGAGGCCGCGGGCGCCGACCGCCGGCACCGCTACGACCCGATGGTCGATGACTACCTGAACTTCATCTACGACGCTTCGGTCCTGCACGCGGCGCCGAAGACCTTCGACGACCTGCTGGCAGCGCGGTTCAGGAACAAGATCCAATACTCCACCCCGGGCGAGGCGGGCGACGGCACCGCGGTGATGATCCAGGTCTTCCACGTGTTCGGGGGCAAGGACGCGGGCTTCGCCTACCTGAAGAAGCTGGCGGCGAACGATGTCGGCCCGTCCTCCTCCACCGGGCGGCTCACCGGGCTCGTGAACAAGGGCGAACTCTGGGTCGCCAACGGCGACATCCAGATGAACTTCGCGCAGATGAAGGACAACCCGAACATCCGGGTGTTCTGGCCGGCGGGGCCGGACGGCATCCGCTCGACCTTTGCGGACGGCTACGCGATCGGCCTGGTGAAGGGCGCGCCGCATGCCGCGAACGGCAAGAAGCTGATCGACTTCCTGCTCAGCCGGCAGGCGCAGGCACAGGTGAGTTCGATCGCCGACGGGTTCCCCGTGCGCACCGACGTGCATCCCACGGACCCGGCCTACAGGCAGCTCAAGGCGATGATGCACGGCGTCGCGCTGTGGACGCCGGACTGGAACGCGGTGCTGGCCGACCTCAAGAGCGACGTGGCGCGCTGGCACCAGGTGACCGGCAACTAAGGCGACGGCATGGACGGCATGGACGGCCCGCGCGCCGCGGCGCGGGCCGAAACCGGCGCTGGCATCGGCTTTGCGGGCGTCACCGTCGCCTATGGCGGTGCGGTGGCGCTGGCCGATTTCACGCTCGACGTGCGGCGTGGCGAAATCCTGGCGCTGATCGGGCCGTCCGGCTCCGGCAAGACGACGGCGCTGCGGGCGCTGGCGGGGTTCGCGCTTCCGGTCGCCGGGCGCGTGACCATCGCCGGGCGCGATGTCACCGGCCTGGCGCCCGCCGCGCGCGGCATCGGCATGGTGGTGCAGAGCTACGCGCTGTTCCCGCATATGCGGGTCGCGGAAAACGTGGCGTTCGGGCTCGCGGCGCGAGGGGTTGCGAAGGCGGAACAACGCGCGCGGGCGCTGGCGTGCCTGCGCCTGGTGGGCGTGGAGGGGCTGGCCGAGCGGCTGCCGCGCCAGCTTTCGGGCGGGCAGCAGCAGCGCGTGGCGATCGCCCGGGCGCTGGCGATCCGGCCCGAGGTGCTGCTGCTCGACGAGCCGTTCTCGGCGCTGGACGCGCAGATCCGCCGCGCGATGGTGGAGGAGGTGGGGCGGCTGCACGCGGCGATGCCGGAGCTCACGATCCTGCACGTGACGCATGACCAGACCGAGGCGCTGTCGCTCGCGCACCGTATCGGCATCCTGCGCGGCGGACGGCTGGAGGCGGCGGGGGAGTCGCGCGCGCTCTACCAGACGCCGCCGACGCGGTTCGCCGCCGAGTTCCTCGGGCGGGCCAACCTGCTGCCGGTGGAGGTGCTGGGGGTGGAGAACGGCGCGGCGATGGTTCGGTTCGGAACCGCGGTGCTGCGGGCGCGCGGCGGCGCCGGGCGTGGCCGCAGGCTGCTTTGCGTGCGGCCGCATGCGCTGCGGCTGCATCAGGCCGAGAACGGGTTCGCGGCGCGGGTCGATGGCGTGCGCTGGCAGGGGGAGACGCACGCGCTCGACCTGGTCGCCGGCGACACGCGGGTCCACCTGACCAGCTCCGCGCTGCGCGAGCCGCCGCGGCCGGGGACGATGGTGACGGTGGGGTTCGATCCCGCGGACGCGCCGCTGCTCGATGACGCGTAGCTGGCGCGGACCGGGGCTCGGCGCGCCGGCGCTGGCGTTGCCGGCGCTGGGGCTGCTCGCCAGCGTGGTCTATCCGCTGGCGCTGACGGCGCCGACGGCGCTTGGCGGCGGCGCGCCGGGGCGGGTGTTCGCCACGTCCTGGTTCCAGGCGGCGGCGCTGCACACGGCGACGATCGCGCTGGCGGCGACGACGGGGTGCATCCTGCTGGCGCTGATGCTGGGGCTGGTGTTCGCCTTCCTGCCCTTCCCCGGCGCCGGGCTCGTTTCGCGGGCGATCGATACGGTGATCGCGCTGCCGACCTTCCTGGTGGCGCTGGCGTTCACCTTCTTCTACGGCTCGGCGGGGGTGGTGAACGAGGCGCTGATGGCGCTGCTGCACACCGACATCGCCCCGCTCGCCTTCCTGTACACGAAATGGGGCGTGATCATGATCGAGATCACGGTCTACACGCCCTTCGTGCTGCGGCCGCTGCTCGCCGCCTTCGCGCAGATCGATCCGGCGCAGCTGGAGATGGCGAGCAGCCTCGGCGCCGGGCCGTGGCGGATCGTGCGGGGCATCATCCTGCCCGCCGCGCTGCCGGCGCTGCTGGCCGGCGGGTCGCTGTGCCTGTTGCTTACCGTCAACGAATTCGGCGTGCTGTTCTTCATCGGCGCCAGGGGCGTGATCACCCTGCCGCTGCTGATCTACGACAAGGCGATCCAGGAGTTCGACTATCCCGCCGCCTGCGCGGTGGCGCTGGCCAACGTGGCGCTGTCGCTGTCGCTGTTCGCGCTCTACCGCGCGGTGCTGCGGCGGCTGGCGGCGGATGCGGATGTCTAGCGTCCTGCCCCTGAAATGCCCTTGCATTTCAGGGATCGGCAGGCCGCTGAAAACGGCTAGCGTCCTGCCCCTGAAATGCCCTTGCATTTCAGGGACCAGCAGGCCGGTGAAACCAAAGAGCCCGGGTCACGACGCATGACGACGCTGTTTGCCGGTCGGGAGACGAGGCCGGTGCGGTTCGCGCTCTGGGGTGCGGCGTGGCTGCTGCTGCTCGTGTTCTATGCGGGGCCGCTGCTGCTGATCGTGCTCGCCAGTTTCGCCGGGCAGTGGAACGGCGCGCTGCCGAGCCATCTGACCTGGCGGCATTACGGCCAGGCGCTCACCGGCGACCAGGCGGGGTCGCTGTGGGCGAGCCTGGCGACCGGAATGATCGCGAGCACCGCCGCGCTGGCGCTGGGGACGACGGCGGCGCTGGCGCTGCGCGGCGCGCGGCCGGCCTGGCAGCGGATCGGCAGCCTCGCCTTCTATCTGCCGAGCGCGGTGCCGACGGTCTCGGTCGGGCTCGGGCTGCTGGTGGCGTACAGCCGGCGGCCGGTGCTGCTGAACGGCACCGTCGCGATCGTGGTGCTGGCGCATCTGGCGATCGTCTCGGCCTTCGCCTTCGGCGCGGTGCAGGCGGGGCTGGCGCGGCTGCCGCCCGAATACGAGGACGTGGCGGCGGGGCTGGGCGCGCGCCGCTTCTATCTGTTGCGGCGGGTGACCCTGCCGTTGCTCGCGCCCTATCTCGGCGCGGCGTTCAACCTCGCCTTCGCGCTCTCCATGGGCGAGCTTGCGGCGACGATCATGGTCTATCCGCCGGGATGGGTGACGATGCCGATCTCGATCTTCGCGCTGACCGATCGCGGCGACACGTTCGAGGGCGCGGCGCTGACCGTGATCCTGGCGGCGGCAACGCTGCTGGTGCTGGGCGGCGTCGCGCGCGTGGTCGCGCGGGCCGGCGGGCGCGCGCGGAAGGACCGGAGGGCACGATGACGGAGGAGCGGGGGGCCGCCGCCGGCAACGGCCGATCTGGTCAGTTTGCCTTCCGGGGCTCGTCGAACACCGCGCAGGCGAGTTCCAGCAGTTGCGCGGCGGTACCCCACAGGCCGGCGCGCTCCGCCTCCTTGGCCAAGGCGATCAGCCGATCGGCGAGAACGAGGGTCGAGGGATTCGCCGGCAAGGCAGGGTCGGTGGTCGATAGATGCAGCATCTTCCTGGACTCCCTGACGTCCCGTTGGTGACGCCGCGATTGTGGATGCCAGCTAGAATGCACCTGTGTTCTTACGGAACAGTTAAGTGGGGTCCGGCCGTTGTAACTGTCTTGCTTCGGTGAGCGCCAGGACCCGCAGCGCCGAGGCCAGCGGCTGGTCCGGCCCGCGCGATCCGTCCACCGCCGCGACCAGCGCCGCCAAGGTCTGCCGCCGGGCCGCGGCGATTGCCATCAGCGCGTCCCAGAATGCCGGCTCCAGCGCCACGCTGGTGCGGTGCCCGGACAGCGCAAGGCTGCGTTTGACCAGCATGCTCATTCGCCTCCCGGGCCGGTCATCCGCTCGGGGCGGACCCAGCGGTCGAAATCCTCGCGCGCAACGAAACCGAGTTCGGCCGCGGCGTCCTTCAGAGAGACGTTGCGCGCCATCGCCCGCTTGCCGATCTGCACTGCCTTGTCGTAGCCGATATGCGGGTTGAGCGCGGTCACCAGCATGAGGGAATCGGCCAGGTGCCGCGCGATGCGCGCCCGGTCCGGCTCCAGCTTCGCCACCATGTTGTCGGCGAAACTGTCGGCGGCGTCGCCGAGCAGCCGGGCGGAGTGCAGCACGTTCTGGATGATCACCGGCTTGAAGACGTTGAGCTCCAGGAAGCTCTGCGCGCCGGCGATGGTGACAGCCACGTGGTTGCCCATCACCTGGGCGCAGACCATCGTCAGCGCCTCGCACTGGGTCGGGTTGGTCTTGCCCGGCATGATGGAGCTGGAAAGACCGTCGGCCGGCACCACGAGCTCCCCGATCGCGCCGCGCGGACCGGAGCCGAGCAGGCGGATGTCGTTGCCGAGCTTCGTCAGCGACACCGCGATGACGTTCAGCATCCCGGAAAGTTCCACCAGCGCGTCATGCGCGCCCATGCCTTCGAACTTGTTGGGGTTGGGCACGAAGGCGAGGCCGGTCAGCGCCGCGATCCGCGCGCAGAACGCCTGGTCGAAGCGGGGATGGCGGTTGAGCCCGGTGCCGACCGCGGTGCCGCCCTGCGGCAGGGACAGAAGCCGCGGCATCACCGCGCGCAGCCGCGCGATGCCGAGCTCCATCTGCCGCGCCCAGGCGGCGAACTCCTGGCCGAGCGTCACCGGCACCGCATCCATCATGTGCGTGCGGCCGAGCTTCACGATCCCGTCCCAGTCGCGCGCGCGCGCCGCCAGCGCCGCCTGCAGCCGCCCGAGCCGGGGGATCAGCGCCTCCGTCGCGCGCGCCGCGGCGATGTGCATCACGGTGGGGAAGCTGTCGTTGGAGGACTGGCCGCGGTTCACGTGGTCGTTGGGATGCACCGGGGCGCGGGCGCCGCGCGGCGCGCCCAGCATCTCGTTGGCGCGGTTGGCCAGGACCTCGTTGGCGTTCATGTTGGTCTGGGTGCCGGAGCCGGTCTGCCAGACCGGCAACGGAAAATCGGCGTCGAAGCGGCCGGCGGCGAGTTCCGCCGCGGCGGCGATGATCGGCCGGGCGATCGCCTCCGGCAGCTCCCCCAGTTCCAGGTTGGCCTCGGCGGCGGCCTGCTTCTGCAGCCCGAAGGCGTGGACCAGCCCGGCGGGAAACCGGTCGTCACCGATCCGGAACAGCCGTCGCGCGCGCTCGGTCTGCGGCCCCCAGTAGCGGGCGGCGTCGATCTCGATGCTGCCGAGGCTGTCGGTTTCGGTGCGGGTCGCGGTCATGCGGAGCCTTCACGGGCGGGACCTGCCCGGGACGTCGGGGGGGCGGAGGATAAATGGGTCCGGCCGTCGCGGGCTCAACCGTGGCGGCGCGATGGCCGGCGACGGAAGACCCGTGCACGGCCGGTGATGACGTGTGGCAGGGCGGCACGGGCGTGCCCGGCGCCGCCGCACGCGGTGGCGCAATCGTGATGCCCGCGCCGGGACGCGGCGCGAGGCGGACCCGGCCCGGTGTTGGCGCCGCCATTGGGGGAAGCGGCGGCTTTCCGGTGCCGACCGGCCGGCGGGGCGGCTCCTGTCCACCCGATGGCGGGCGCCGCGCGCGAGGCCGGGACAGGACCCGATCCGCCGCCGGTGTGACGCGG